>JALYQW010000060.1 GCA_030855635.1 Bacteroidota bacterium
TCTGTCACACGGTAATAAGTGAGTTTTATGTGCAAAAATTGAGCAAATAAAAAAACACTTACAGCAAAATTCGCCATAAGTGTTTGATTACCAAGTGGACCCGAAGGGATTCGAACCCCAAGCCTTCTGATCCGTAGTCAGATGCTCTATCCAGTTGAGCTACGGGTCCGTTCACTAACTTTTATTTGATAATTTACCCCGTACGATTCCGGGAATGTTAATTTTTATGCCGAACACCGAAAATTTATAGGTGTTTTTTTGAAGGTTGCAAAGATAGTGCTTTTCTAAATTTAATGGAAACGGAACGGAAATAATCAAACAGACAGCTTATATTCAATAGGTTAGGAATAACCTGACAGGCATTTAAATTCAATAATGTGAGTGTAAAACCTACCTGGTTGAGGAACGGTTACTCAGGTTTTTTCCCTTTATCAGGTTTCGCAATAGCGTCGCGCATGTCGGTATCGGCCTGGATGTTTTTCATTTTGTAATAATCCATGATACCAAGATTTCCGGAACGAAATGCCTCTGCCATGGCTTGTGGAACCTGTGCTTCAGCTTCAATTACTTTCGCACGGGCTTCCTGTGCTTTAGCTTTCATTTCCTGCTCAAGAGCTACTGCCAGTGCGCGGCGCTCTTCAGCTTTGGCCTGTGCAACTTTTAAATCTGCACTTGCCTGCTCAGTCTGAAGCTTCGCTCCAATATTTTCTCCAACATCAATATCGGCAATATCAATAGAAAGAATTTCAAAAGCGGTTCCGGCATCCAATCCTTTATTCAATACCGTTTTGGATATCTGATCGGGATTTTCAAGAACGGATTTATGATCGTGTGCAGAACCAATATTCGTAACAATACCTTCTCCTACCCTGGCAAGAATGGTTTCCTCTCCGGCACCTCCTACCAGCTGATTTATATTAGCGCGAACCGTTACACGGGCTTTCACCAGTAATTGAATACCGTTTTTCGCCATTGCAGACACGGCCGGAGTATCAATCACCCTCGGATTTACCGATAGTTGCACCGCATCAAACACATCACGCCCTGCCAGGTCAATGGCAGTCGCGGTTTTGAATGTTAATGGAATGTTGGCCTTATCGGCAGAAATAAGCGCTTTAATGACATTATTCACATTTCCTCCTGCAAGGTAGTGTGTTTCTATATCGTTGGATGTAAGGTTCAATCCTGCTTTCGTTCCATTGATCAGCGCATTCACCACCACTGAAGGCGGAACTTTGCGCAAACGCATCAGCACCAGGTCAAGTATGCTCACCTTTACCCCGGAAAAAATTGCGGTGATCCATAGGTTGACAGGTACGAAATACAAGAAAAGGAAAAAGACGATGATTGAGGCAATTATCACCAGGATCAGAAAGGGAAAGTCCATAGGTTAAGTTTTAAGTGCGTATTGTGTAAGCTGTGTAAGTGGTCTGTGTGGCAAAAGTAAGCTTTTATAGCAGCCAAAAAATCACAGTTCAGTGGTTTTAATTTTTACGATCACTTTATTGGGTAAAACCCGTGTGACAATCACCTTGGTGCCTGCATCAATCATTTCGCCGCTGGTATTGCCTTCCACCCTGCGATCACCAATTTGAATGGTACCCGAGGGACGGAGCGCCGACAGGGTTCTGCCTTCTTCCCCTTCGCGAATATCGAGAGACGTTACATCATTAACATGACTATCGATGGTGTCTTTCAATCCATAACGGAGCCAGGATTTATTTTTCAGCGAAAAGTAAATGGCAAGCGAAGTGACTAAAAATGTTGCCGCCAGGGTAATATGCCCCGCAGTAGTGCCTTCCGCAGCATACATCCATGAAATGCCTATCAATAAGAATATTCCACCTATAATTCCAGCAACAAGTCCGGGAAGGACAAGTATTTCAAGCACCAGCAGGATGATACCAATAAGAAGCAATCCGATTATTAATATCATAATGAGCAGCCCTGATCAGGAAGTTTGTCGTAAAGGTACAATTAAACTACTCGATGGTAGCAGTAAGTCCTCTTTCAAGCAGCGCTTCGCACATAGGACGAAGCCCTTTAAAATCACCATCCTTGACGGAACATTTTCCACTGTAGTGAATAATAAAAGTACATTGTTCCGCCTGGATCCGCTCATGCTTGCAAACGGAAATCAGCGAACTGATTACGTAATCAAATGTATTTACTTCATCGTTGTAGATGACAAGATGATGGTCAGGTAATACTTCAGGATCTACTACCAGGCTGAAGTCTTCCTGTGTTCTGTTGTTTTTCATGAGCCTAGTTGAGTCATGGTGAAGAACAAAAATATAAGAAAAAAGTTAATCTGGCAAATGTGCGCGCAGATCTTCCTCCCGCCAGCAGGTGGCAGATGATCTATAAAAAAAATTGCTATAACTTTTAATCTTCTTCAAATACCACCATACTTACAGGCAAGCGGTTTTCGCCGGAATAAACTACTACGAATGCGTCAGATATTCCCCTTTTTACTGCTGTTTCTTTAAGACGTGTTGCGCTGTCGTAATCGGTTTCATTTCCTGCCACCACTATCAGTAGTCCTTCCCCGTTTTTTATATACTCCAGTTGAGTCAGGCCGGTGGCTTCAAATTTCTTTTTCAGTTCCGATTCTGTGCGGTTTTTAAATGCTCCTAATTGCACTTTAAATTTTACATCCTGCAAAGTAGGGCGTTGTGGAGGAGTTTGTGGAGTTGGAATAGCCTGGGCAACTTCTTCAGCTTTTGCAATAGGCGCAGGTTCAGTTGTTGCTTTTAACTTATTATTCTTTTCCTTTTTACTTTTTGATGTTCTATTTTTTCCTGAAGGATTAGTCTCTGATGTCTCTGTCACAATAGAAATCAATGGAAATTCTTCAATTGAAGCACTTGTTTTCGTATCAGTAATGAGTTGGGGTGTAACGGCGGCGTCTTTTGTTTCTGTGGATGCAATTGGATTGGTAGTCACAACACCACTCTTGTCATTCTTGTGAACGGTTTTAGAATCAGTAGCAACTTTTGACACTGCAACATCCTCTGAAATAACAGAACCGCCAGAAGGATGAGCGTCAGTGTTTGCTGATGATGATTTAACTGATTCAAGTGTGTTTGCAGCAGCTGTTTCCGTTGCCGGAGAAGTGGAAGCAATTTTTTCCTTTTCTGTTACTGAAGGGGCTTTTTGTGGAGACGCATTATTTTCAGCAGAAACTGGCTGTTTACTTTCAACTTTATTGTTAGGTTCCGTTGTTTTTGTATCAGTATTCACGATGGAAATCAAAGGTGTTTTTTCGTTTTCGGATGTCGCATTTGCTGATGATTTGGTAGATGAAGCAGTGTTATTATGAGAATCCGAACCTGATAATTGCACATCATTTTGAACCATAATTGGAGAAGTTGTTTCAATCTCGGTGGTTGTAATCCTAATGGTCTCTTTTCCCTTGTCATCACGCTTCACTAAAATCTCCTGTATCATATTAACAGGAGTAGTTGCATTAAAAAGCACTTCTGATTCCAGGTTTCCAAACCCTGGTATCTTTACTTCGAAAATTAACTTGGATGGTGCTGGAAGTTTAAGCAAATAATTTCCATTCAATGTTGCGGTACGAAATTGTGCAAGTAAAGAACGGTCCTCCGCATTTAAAATAGTCACCTTGGCATCGGATAAATCCAATCCTGCCGGACAAACAAAAGTTCCGTTAATAGTTACAAAATTCCTGGTATCATCAATAACGGATGCGGTATACACTTTACATTTCCCGGAAGGAGATTCACGATCGGATGAAAAATAGGCTGTTTTAGTATCGCTCAACGGAACATAATACACATCGTCGCCGGGAGAGTTAACAGGTGAACCCATGGGTACGGGCACCGACCAGTTGCCGGTTGTAGCTACATAATCACTCCTGAAAACATCATAGCCACCTGTACTTTGATGCCCCCTGGAACTGAAATACAATGTTTTTCCATCGTTCACCAATACAGGGAACGCCTCGTCACTACCGGTGTTAATTTCAGAACTGATTGCTTCAGGAAATTTCCATAAGCCTTTTGAATCTTTGGTAACAATAAATATGTCGAAACCGGTTGCTCCGGTCTTGCCAGGTGCGGCATACACCATACAATTTCCATTCGCGGAAAGAAATATAAAAGCACTTTCAGGTTGATCTTTTGCCTGCTTGGTTTCATATTCTTTTGGCAACTTTAAAAATCTTCCTGCCTGGCCAACATTTTTATATCCGGTTACGAATTCCGTAATATTCATTTCCTGTTCTTTCAGAATACTGTGTCGCATTAAGGAAAGATCATTATTCAGATTGATGGCGTTCTGACACATAACTATCAAGGCTTCTCCTCCTGACTCGCGCCAAACTTGTTTGCCAGCACTTTTCCTGTAGGTTTGCAATGTCTGTATAGCCTCATCGAAACGGTATGCCTGGTGTTGCGCCTTTCCAAGATATAACCACGCATTGAAGGGTACTTCCGGAGATTTCGTTGCAATGGATAAAAAGCGAACTGCATCGGCTTTATCACCATCCACTTTCAACAAACAAACTCCGAGGTAATAATTGTACATCACATTTTCAGGATGATTGCTCACAATTTGAGAATACATAGGCAAGGCCTGTGAGTATTCTTTATTGTCGAAATTTTTTTGGGCCATTTTAATCTGGTCGGCTTCCGAATGAATGCCAACCTGAGCCTTTAGTAAACCGGGCAGGAGTGTGCAAAAGGAAATAAGTGCCATCAACAGGATTTTGGGTAAATGCCTCATGGGTATACGTATTTATCAGCACCATTTTACGGGCGTAATAAACAGAGGTTACAAAAAAGTGAAAGGATTTATAATGTTTTGTTCTTTTTTCGGAGAAAAGCCACTTTTGATTCCGATCCTCGCAACAGGCGTTCAATATTTTTCTGGTGCGTTATAAGCACCAATATGGCAACGGCCATGGCAAAAATATTGACAATGGGGATGGTTTCATTCAATACCAGCATTATAATAAACGGATAAGCAATAGCTGCACTCATGGATCCCAGCGAAACATAGCCGGAAACCAGCAACACCACCAAAAAAATTACGGAGCAGATCAGTGCTGCAACCGGCTGAACACCGATCAGAATTCCCAGTAGCGTAGCGACTCCTTTCCCACCCCTGAAACCGGCAAAGACCGGGAAAATATGGCCCAAAAGCGCAGCAATACCTAAGGTGAGTTTGAAAGTTATATATTGTTGAGTTCCAGGTAAATAATTGCCAACAAACAACACCAGTTGCAAGGCAACAAATCCTTTAATAATATCAAGCAAAAGCACCGGTATTCCTGCTTTTTTGCCTAAAACACGAAATGTATTGGTAGCACCGGCATTGCCACTGCCATATTCTCGGACATCTATCCCGTAAAGGGCTTTTCCGATCCAAACAGCAGAAGGAATTGAACCTAAAATATATGCACCGGCTAATGCCAGTAAGTTTTCAGCGTTGATCAATGTTTTTACAGGACTGTGAACGCCAAATATAATGGTTTTTATTGGGCCACCTCTTGTTCTCCTTTAGCAACTCAATAGCCGGTCGTTGCTTATGGTTTCAGAAAAAGATGTTATTCCCTTCCTTCCGCCCGTTTCACAAATTCGTTTTTCTTTCTTTCTGTGGACAAGAGGAATTGATAGGGTGCTTTGCCATCTTTTTCATCGGCAACTCTCTTATCGGGTTTCATGTTATTAATAAGGTCATTGAATTTAATGTCGGATGAAATCGCTTGCATAACACCGCGCTGGTAGTTAAAAAAGAAGTAAGTGTTTCCATCGAGTTCGATGTAAAAATTAAAGACATCACCTGAACGTTTACGTGCAATTTCAACATAACCACGTACCATCCTGCTGATCGGAACTTTTCCAACATACCCCACACCAATGCTTCCTACTGATTTATAACTTAAACTTTCCTTGTCCCAATAAAACTTAACATCCGAAAGGAAAATAGCATGTTGCAGCGCTTCCGGAACTTTTTTAGGAGTTCCATATAAACTGATTTCTGAAATAAATTTGTCAGCTTCTTCCTTACCCAGCAGGTTGGTCATACCTCCCTGGAAAACGGTGCGGTTATCGTTGGAAGGAGGCAATGTGGGGTAAGATAGAATCAATTCCGCCATCATTTTCAAAGCATCGCTATTAAAAAAGAAATCCATATCCATCATACCATCAAAATATAAAGTATCGGTAGCAGGGTCAAGATTGACCAAACCGATGGTTTTAATTTTGAATTGACCGAAATTGGCACCAAGGTTAATATTTCCTTCACCGCGGAATGTGCAGGTCTCATCATTCATATAAAATGAGTTGCCATGATTGAATGGTTTTTCAGCCTTATCGCGGTCACGATCTTTCTGCGGTTCAACTGGTGCAGGAACTATTTTAAACTCGCGGGTAGCCTGGTCAAATGACAGTAAACCCTCCGCTGAAATAATTTCCTGGTCGGAGGCTCCCCTGAGCTGAGAGATAAATGTTCCATAGGAAGATGTGGAATCCCTGGCAAACCAAATTCCAGAGTATAATTTCTCACCCGAATCATTCACCGGATCTTTCACGGGTACATTCACACCTTTCGGATCAATTTCCGCCGCAAAGCTGAACCAATTTTGTGTAATGGCTTCACACGAATAGTTGGCTCTTGCAAAACCTTTGAAAAAAGGGCTTTGCCTTGAAGCCAGAATTGACATTCTTCCTTTGTATTGTATGCTCGGGCTTAACATGAAATTTAAGGAGTCGGTGACTTCCCCATGCGCGTAAGTCTGGAAAGAAGTATCTACTCCAATTTGTGTCATACGCAAAAGGTGTTTTACTTTTAACTGATCTACATATTCGTAATCACCCGAACCGGTATAATTTTTCCGGCTCGTGATATCGATGGTGGCATTGGTCATGGTATGAAACCGGGTGGACGTATTGGCCACTACCCTGGCTTCGTTCAAGGTACGTATGAAAGCATTTTTCTCGATGACAACTTTGCCATCACCCGGAATTATAGAGGCATCAGCAACATTAATTTCCTTAACTTCATTAGCTTTGATCAGGTAATCGGTAAGGCTGTAAGATGCGTCGGGTGTAAACCAGCGCAGTGAATCCTGTGCCGGGTTGATGGAAACAAATTCCGAACCCGCGATGTTCATGGCAGTTCCCTGCTTTGGAACGGTCATACCAAAAGCCACATTCTTATCATCCATCAGCCACCTGAATTTTTCAATATAACTGATGTACTGATTAAGCGGGAAGGTAACGTATGACCCCAGACCGTTAGATGAAAATTCACCGAATCGTTTTTCAAGATCAATAAATGACCGCATATTGGTAGTTGTGAGAGCAGGCAGGTTGGGATCGTTCGATTGCAGGCTGAAATCAGAAGTATCAGAAACGAAAGTAATTCCCTTGAAATTGATAAGCCGTGAGGCTACAAGCGCCTGTTCAAAAGAAGCAGTACCATTTCCCGACAAACCGGACTTTGCCAGCACCAGGTCACCGTTATGCTCCACCTTACCATCATACATATCGAAATTTGTTGTTTTCTTAAAAACAAACATACGGTCTTCCTTAGGCCGCCAATTCATATAAACACCATTCCCCTTACCGGAAGGAAATTCGACTCCCGCAACGGTTTTGCGTGTCATGGAAAAATCATCAATATCAGCGTTTGCTGAATCCGGAAAAAACAGGATGTCTTTGGAGGTTGCTGAAGCACTCAGGTAATCCACTTTACCTGCACCCCGCAAACCTTCATTACTGAGATCCAGTTTTTCGTAATAGGTTCCCTTGGAAGCATACGCCGGCAGTCCTTCATCGCCCAGCACTCTTTTAAAGCCCAGCGAATAATCACGTTGTATGGTAAGCTGCTCAGGAATATCGGGAAATATTCCCGCGGAAGTCAGGGCACCGGCAAAACTCAAACCGTCGGGTTTAAAATTATCCAGGCTGTCGATAGTAAACGGATCCACCTTAAAATAAAAATTGCTGCGATCGTAAATGCTATCGAAAATCCACGGATAATCATAATAGACAAAACTGGGAGCATCACTTTTAAATTTAGGAAAATCGGTGCTTTTTTGGTAGGAGGATTTATTATCCACCCTGTCAATCTGGAGATAACCTGTTACATTCTGAAGCACGCTTTTAATTGGTAACAGCGGAATTCTTCCGTCAGGAAGTGGCTCTTGTCCGGGAACCTTAAGACTCAGGGAATCTATCGCTTTAAGGTGAACATTGAATTCTTCATAATTAAAAGCAAATTCCCTTCCCGAAAAATCAAATCTTCCCGCATGCACCCTGCCGTTAAAGGTAAAATCCCGGTTTTTCTTAAGTGTGAGTTCCTGATCTAACGGCACGCAATAAACGTTTTGAGTATCACTCAGGCTCACCCTCGCTACTCCTCTCATATTAATATCAAAATTCAGCAGGTTGATGGTTGCATTAGGCTTACCACTGATCTGTGAAGCAAATTCAATAATATCGTAGTCTGTTTTTCCTACGCTGGCACTGAGATAGTAGTACAATCGGTCTTTGATAACAGCACGATCGGTAGCTTCATCATAGGCTAAAAAACCCAGGCTGTTGAGTGACAGAAAAAATCCTCTTATTTCAGACTCACTCATGCGCACATACGAAGCATATTCCGGCACGCTGATTTCACGGGTTTGAAATTTTTCGCCATACTGTTTAATTGTGTACAGGGGATTCACCTCTGCAAAACCCTGTAACTGCTGGTACCGCTGGGCGCGGAAGTAATTGGCCGATTCAAACCACAACTTCACTTCTCCTTCACCGCTGATCATTTTTAAATCAATGAGCGGATCCTCAATCTTCCAGGTCATGGCATCAAAATACATATCCACATCGTGATAGGAATTGTAATAAGGCGTTCCCATCGATTTGCCGGAGGGCCTTATCAGTGTCAGCTCCTTTTCACGGGTAATGTATTTGAATTGCACGGAAGGATGATAAATGGAATCTTTCTCTATGTAAAATGTTACAGCAACATTATCGGAAACAATTCTATCGGTTCGCATAACAAAACTTTGCGCTGCTGCCACCAGGAAGGGTTTGTTATTCCGGTTAAAGGTGAGGGTTGCTGCACGCTCTCTACCGCCTGAACCAATCATTTTGGATCCTTGCATTGAAAATCCTCCCTTGTAACTCGCATCTTTTATGAGTTCTTTAATTTCCAGGTTAAGATTGTACGACCGGAATCGCGGGTAACTGGCATCTTCCGGGGATTGTATTACCAATAATTTTTCAGTCAGTTTACCTATGAGAGGTTGGGCAAATACCTGTTTGTTATAAAAGGTGACTGAATCGGCTTCAAAATCAGAACCCGTTACATCAACTACAAAGTTTTTTAATTCCGCGTAGGTATCATTTTTAGCAAGGCCGGCTCGAGTCCAGTAAACTGTTCCACCCTTGCCATAAAACTTTTTCAGGTTAGGATAATACACTCCCTGGGTACCATAAATCACGGAGCTGTCGTTTTTAGCTTTGCATATCAAATCCATTTTACCAAAAACAATCCGTGGCAGTGAGTCGAATTCAAATGTGTAATTTTTGCCTGACGATTTCCATACCGTTGACGCTGATGAATAAAGGGTACTGGTTGAAAATAAATCGTAACAAACATCCAGGTAACTGGAAAAATTCCGCACCGATCCTTTCAATAATTTATCAATTCCTGCATGCCAGTTGTCAAAACTCTGATTGGTTTGATCACTTTCCGAAAACCCGATCAATGCATTTACATAATTACTGAAATCAGGAAATGCTTTCAGCCTTTTTTTTAACATGGCATCAACCGTGTTGTAAATACGTTCCTGTTGTTCACTGCTAAATTTACCGGCATTCCAGGGAACTGTAAACCGTTCAATCAGTTTGTCGGCATCTTTTTTATTAGTAGCCGCCAGGAAAATTTCCATTTCAGCAAGAAACTTTACAGGATCATGAGAGAAATTTTTAGGAGTTTGTCCTTTTGAATCATGGGGCATACCGCACAGCATCAGGAAGGCAATAAGGGTAAAACCGGCTAACTTGTGCATCAGCAAATGCTTTATAGAAATTTTGCTGAAGCGTTGTTTTAATACCGGAAGGGTGAGTAAATTCATAAGCGGAATTACTGTTTTTTTAATTGGGTAAATCTTTAACGAAAGTTGCCCTGCACCAATTGTCCAGGCTGGAATGCCCTCTGTAAGAAAGTCCGAAAATCCTGGCTTTTTCCTGAATGACCGGCAGGTCGGTTACATAATATCCGGAAGTAATCAATACGCCATTGTTAGTCAGATTAGCTGTATACCTTGTCAGGTCATCAAGAATGATATTACGGTTAATATTCGCCAATATCACGTCAAACGTTACATCAAATGCACTTGTAGCGTCACCCAATTCCACTATTACAGATAGTGTTTCATTGATACTACAATTGAGGATCGCATTTTCAACAGCATTAGGATCATTATCAATCGCATAAATTGTTGATGCCCCCATTTTCCCTGCTAAAATGGCAAGAATGGCCGTGCCGCAGCCCATATCGAGCACATTTTTTTTATGAAAATCGATTTGGAGCATTGCTTCCATCACCAGGCTGGTGGTAGCATGGTGACCGGTTCCAAACGCCATGCGCGGATGTATAATTAATTCGAAACGGAAACCGGGTTGGGACGGATGATAATCGGCTCTGACATAAATTTCCTCTCCAATGATCACCGGCTGAAAATTTTTCTCCCATTCTTCATTCCAGTTTTTATGCTCGGGTATTGAAACAGAAACTTCCACTGTCACACGCTCAGGTTCATTCAAAAGCGGAATTGCATCCACCGCTTCCCTGTTGAACAGGTCACGGGCAATGTAAGCTTTAACCCCATACTCCGTTTCTTCGAACATGGAGTAGCCCAGGTCGCCCAGGTAGGCAATGAGGATCTCAGTATTTTCTCCACCCGGTGTCACCCGGCAATCCAGTTCTAAATATTCCATTCAACAAAAGTAGAAAACAGGATAAAAATCAGGGGTTTTGTTATGCACATTCCGCTATTGGTTATGAACAGCGCCCAAGGCCTATTTTACTATTTTTGCACCTTACCCCAAAGAAAATGAAGTTAGTAGTAAAGAATATAAGTCTGCTGGTTCAGGCGCGTGAAAAAAGTGTTGAAAAAATCAGTGGCCGTGATATGGCAGTAGTGCCTATTGTAGAGGATGCCTGGCTTTATTGCCTCAACGGCGATTTTAATACCTGGGGTAAAATGGCCGATTTTGAAGCAGCCATGCAGGTGGTTGACCCTTCCGGGGAAGCATATCTGGTCGATGCAGGTGGAGGAATGGTATTTCCATCCTGGTGCGATTCCCATACGCACATCGTTTATGCCGGACCGCGTGAAACCGAGTTTGTCGACCGTATCAAAGGCCTCTCTTACGAGGAAATTGCCCGTCGCGGTGGAGGTATTCTCAATTCAGCAAAAAAGCTGGCCGACACACCGGAAGAAAAATTGCTGGAAGATGCCACAATGAGGCTTCATGAAATGATCCGTTTTGGCACCGGTGCTGTAGAGATTAAAAGTGGTTACGGTCTAAGCCTGGAAGCAGAGTTGAAGATGCTACGTGTGATAAAACAATTAAAAGCAACTGCGCCAATTCCAATCAAAGCGACATTCCTGGGAGCGCATGCGGTTCCTGAAAATTTTAAATCTAACCGTGGCGGATATATGAAATTGATTACGGATGAAATGATTCCTGCAATTGCAGCAGAGGGTCTTGCTGATTATTGTGATGTGTTCTGCGACCGCGGATTTTTTACAACTGATGAAACAAATGTTATTCTTGAAGCAGGTTGGAAGCATAACCTCCGACCAAAAATTCACGCGAACGAACTCGATTATTCAGGAGGCATTCAGATGGGAGTAAAACACAACGCGCTATCCGTTGATCATCTCGAATTTACCGGCGACGATGAAATTGCCATCCTGAAAAATTCAGCAACTATGCCCACACTGTTACCTTCCACCGCATTTTTCCTGCGCCTGCATTATGCTCCCGCGCGCAAAATGATTGATGCCGGTTTGCCAATCGCACTTGCCACCGATTTCAATCCCGGCTCCTCCCCTTCCGGAAACATGCCATTCGTACTTTCCCTTGCATGTATTCACATGAACATGCTTCCCGAAGAAGCCATCAACGCCGCCACCATCAACAGCGCCTACGCCATGGGACTCGATAGTAAAATGGGATCGATAACACCAGGCAAAAGTGCCTCATTCTTCATTACAAAAAAAGCCGCTTCTTTAGCGATTATTCCTTATTCGTTTGGTAGTAATTTAGTGGAGCAGGTTTTTGTTGCAGGGGAGGAGAGATGATAGGTGATAGATGATAGATGATAAATGATAGATAGATTTTTAGGTAATTTGATGTTCCGCCGTGCGGGATTTAAGCACGACAACGTCGGGCTGTAATCCCGCACCATAAATTATGGGGATTTGCAATCCCCTTTGCGCGCCTAAAAAGTTGTCTGAACTCGGATTAAACTAGAATAAAGGATTAACAGGAAGTGGGAAATTGCCGTGCGGGATTTAAGCACGACAACGTGGGGCTGTAATCCCGCACGATAAAATATGGGGATTTGTAATCCCCTTTGAGCGAATAAAAAGTTGCCTGAACTCGGATTAAACAGATTAAAGGATTAACAGGAAATGGGAAATTAGTTTTCATGTACAATTGGCCGTGCGGAACTTAAGTAGGACGGAGTCGGACTGCAACCCTCATTAAAAGATAATGATTTAACAAGTGGATTGCAAATCCACTCATTTTTTTGCGCAGGATGACGGTTCGATAAATCGACCCTAGATCCTGCGCGGCAGGTTCCCAATCCACTCATTTTTGCAAATCCACTCATTTTTTTGCGCAGGATTACGGTTGGATAAATCGACCCTAGATCATGCGCGGCGAGACCGAAATCCTGCGCAGGTTAAAACTTGTCCCCCCGAAGGAGAGCCATCGCCGCGTTCGCGAGCGAATCACCCCCGAAGGAGAGTTCTCGCCGCGTTCGCGAGCGAAACACCCTTCGGGAGTACACCCTTCCAGGTAACCATTAAACTTTCAACTTGTCACTTGTCACTTGTTTTCCCAAATTTGCACTCACAAAAACCATTTTATGAAACAATTGATTGAGTGTGTTCCGAATTTCAGTGAGGGGAATGATATGGGTGTTATTAACCAGATTACGGCGGCTATTGAGACGGTTGATGGTGTGAGGCTGCTGAATGTGGATCCGGGGAAAGCTACTAACCGCACTGTGGTGACTTTTGTTGGAACACCGGAAGCTGTTGTGGAGGCCGCTTTTCGGGGAATAAAAAAAGCTTCGGAGCTAATTGATATGTCGAAGCACAAAGGCGAACACCCCCGAATGGGAGCTACTGATGTTTGTCCGTTTATACCTGTTGCCAACATCACCCTCGAAGAAACCGCTGCCTGGTCGGTTAAGCTGGCGCAGAAGGTGGGCCAAGAACTTTCAATCCCGGTTTACCTTTACGAAGCCTCCCAGCCCAATAGTTCCAGAAATAATTTATCGGTGATCCGTGCAGGAGAATATGAGGGGTTTGCTGAAAAAATAAAAGAACCGGATTGGAAACCTGATTACGGACCGGATCAGTTTCCTGCCAAAGCAGGCGCCACCGTCATCGGCGCCCGTGACTTCCTGATCGCTTATAATGTAAACCTGAATACAAAGTCGGTGAAACGCGCCAATTCTATTGCCTTCGACATCCGGGAAGCAGGTCGCGTAAAGCGCACAGGGAACCCGGTAAGCGGACCCATAGCTAAAGATGAAAAGGGCGAGGAAATTCGTATTCCCGGAAAGCTGAAAGGTGTGAAAGCCATTGGCTGGTTTATTGAAGAATATAAAATTGCGCAGGTTTCAATTAATATTACCCGTTTCCGGGAAACACCATTGCACCTGGTATTTGATGAAACCGCCAAAAGTGCCGCCGAAAGAGGGATACGGGTAACAGGGTCCGAAATCGTAGGACTGGTACCGCTTTCTGCGATGCTGGAGGCAGGCCGTTTTTTTCTTAACCGCCAGCAGTTATCAACCGGTGTTTCCGATGCTGAACTCATTCATATTGCCATAAAATCTATGGGACTTGATGAATTGGGGCCCTTTGAGCCTCGCGCACGGATCATTGAATATTGTATGGAAGATAAAAACTCCAATCCGTTGATCCATATGTCACTCACCGCTTTTACCGAAGAAACCGCTAGCGAATCGCCCGCTCCCGGAGGTGGTTCTATTGCTGCATATGCCGGTGCTTTGGGAATTTCGCTTGGAACGATGGTAGCTAATCTGAGTGCAGTTAAGAAAGGTTGGGAAGACCGTTGGGAAGAATTCTCGGTTTGGGCAGGCAAAGGTCAGCAACTCAGAAAAGATCTATTGGACCTGGTAGATGAAGACACTCGTTCCTTTAATGCCATCATGGCGGCCTTTCAATTGCCAAAAGGAAATGAAAAGGAAACTGCTTTACGGAAGCAATCTATTCAGGACGCTACCCGTTATGCCATTGAAGTTCCGTTTAAAGTTATGGAACGATCGTTGCAGTCAATGGAAATTATACAGGCTATGGCTCAAAAGGGCAATCCTAATTCCATCACCGATGCAGGTGTTGGCATTTTGTGCGCCCGCACGGCTGTATCAGGTGCCTTTCTGAATGTAAAGATCAATTCTGCTTCCTGTAACGACAAAGATTTTACCTCTGAAATACTGGCTAAAGGAACTGAAATCGAGCAAAAAGCCCTGAGTATTGAGAAAGAAGTGCTGGATTTGATCAATAAAACTATTTAGCCGGCAGGCTGATTGTTTTCTTTAATCGGAGTGTATCTTTTCCGACCTTTTTTCGTAAGCTAAATATTAGTGCACCAAATGACTCCATTGAAGTTCCTGTCCGACAGGCTGATTTATTCCTTTCCCGTACAATTGGTAGTAATGCACCTGAAGAAAAATCAGTTGCTGTTATTTTACTGGTTTATTCTTTTTGGTTTTATCACCCAAACCTTTTCAAAACGCTTTGGTATCCCCTATTTGTTTCTTGATCCCGAATACCTTGGAGAAGTTAACATCGCATCATTCTTTATCGTAGGACTTGCCGTAGGAGTTTTTATTATGGCTTTTAATATTTCCAGCTACATACTCAACAGTTTCCGGTTTCCTTTTTTGGCATCACTTTCCAAATCATTCCAGAAATACACTTTTAATAATTTCATAATTCCCGCCATATTCATCCTGGTGTATATTGGTGAAATTATTTATTTCCAGTATTTCAGTCAGCTAAAAAATACACTGGAAATTTCTCTTGATATAGCCGGTTTCCTTGCGGGGATATTCATTGTCGTGAGCGCCACACTGCGTTATTTTCTACTTACCAATAAAGATATCTATAAGCTATTTGGTGTGGAACATGCTGATGCCGTTCATGTGTCTGTTCCTTCAAGCGATGATGTGAAATCAAGGTCGCGACAACGCAGAAAAAAAGCAGTTAATAGTAAAAACTGGCGGGTGGAAACCTATCTCACTTTTCCATTTCAGATCCGCCTGGTTCGAAATACCGAACACTATAAAAATTATATGCTGCAATCGGTTTTCAAGCAAAACCATATTAATGCAGCGGTGATGGAGCTGATTGTATTCGTTGTTTTCATTGTGTTGGGATTATTCCGGGAATATGACTTCTTTCAGATTCCTGCGGCGGCTAGTGTAATGCTGTTGTTTACCATTTTTATTATGTTGTCAGGAGTGTTTCGCTTTTGGTTAAAATCATGGGCAAGCACTGCCATCATCGGCATGTTTATTTTACTAAACTATTTTTCGCAGTTCGAATTTTTTACTCAAAGAAGTAAAGCCATCGGACTCGATTACCTTCCTTCCAAAAAAGAATACTCACTTGAAACCATCGAAAAAGCAGTAAATGCTGAAATGGTGGAGCGTGATAAGAAAAATACCATTGCCATACTCGACCGATGGAAGCAGCAGTGGAAAATGAAAGGTGTTGAAAAACCAAAGTTCGTAGTCACTATTATCAGTGGCGGCGGATTGCGTTCATCACTCTTTACTTTTCGCACCATGCAAGCAATGGATAGCGTGCTCAACGGTGAACTTATGCAGCACACCCGTTTAATAACAGGATCATCGGGCGGTGTTATAGGAGCTGCTTATTACAGGGGTTTATATATGGAAGACAAATCCGCACTGCTGAATCTGAAAAGTCCCGAATCCTTTCAACATCTTGATAATATTTCAAAAGATCTGTTGAACACTACAGCCTTTAGTTTTACGGTAAGTGATATTTTTTTAAGCACCCAGAGTTTTAAAGAAAAAGGAAATACCTATTATAAGGATCGCGGCTACGCATTCGAAAAACAATTAAATGAAAACCTGGGTCAGGTATTGAATAAGTCCCTTGGCTTCTATCGCGAACCGGAAATGAAAGCCGAAATTCCGATGATGATTATAAGTCCGAGCATTATCAACGACGGCCGTGCACTTATGATTTCACCTGTGGGTATATCGTATATGCTTCAGCAACCTGCTGCAGCCACTTCACTCGATCCGGTTCCTGATGGAATTGAATACACAAGATTCTTTGAAGAACACGATCCTTACAACACCCGCTTCTCAAGCATTTTGAGAATGAATGCTACATTTCCTTATATCATGCCGGCTACTTCGCTTCCTACAAATCCTTCTATAGAAGTGATGGACGCCGGAATACGCGATAACTATGGTGTGCTGAATGCAGTTCGTTTTTTATATGAGTTCCGAGAATGGATTGCCGAAAATACAGGCGGAATTGTTTTTATCCAGATCAGAGACACCAACAAAAAATCAAAATTACAAAACAGCAGTCTTACCACCCTGCTCAGCAAAATAACAGCACCCATCCGAAATGTTTCGGGTAACTTCATCCTGATGCAGGATTATCTTCATGATGATTATTTTAAATACCTTCAAGCCTGGGTGGATTGTCCGTTTGACTTTGTCCAGTTCCAGTTACCGCAAATGGATGACAAGATCGCACTCTCCTGGCATCTTACCACCAAAGAAAAACTTTTCCTTCGTGACGCGGTGTTTACCGAAGCCAACAACAAGTCATTGGAACGTGTTAACCAGTTATTGAATTACAACATCCCCGCAAAGGAAATAGCTGCTGAAATTAATAACCCGCCAACTCAACCAGTTGTTGGAAAAAGCGGTCTTTAGGTAAGAAATTCCATTCCAGTTTAGATGACATCGGTACAGGAGTGTCGAGGCTGGCACTGCGAACCACAGGGGCATCGAGGTAGCGAAAACATTCCGTTGCAATTACTGCAGCTATTTCAGCCCCTATTCCACCGGTAAGCGTGTCTTCGTGTAAAATAATTGCTTTCCCCGTTTTCTTTACGGAAGCAATTACCGCTTCTTTGTCCCACGGAAGCAATGATCTCAAATCGATGAGATCGGCTTGGATGCCGGGATTTTTTTCAAGTGCTTCCAGAGCCCAGTGAACACCAAAACCATACGTAATAATTGAAATTGCTTCGCCTTCTTTAATACGCCGCGCCTTGCCAATTTCAATGGTGTAATAATCATCGGGAACCAACCCACTGATACTTCTGTAAAGTGCTTTATGTTCAAAGTACATGACCGGGTTGGGATCTTCAATAGCTGCGTTCAGGAGTCCTTTCGCATCATCCGGGAAAGCAGGATACACAATTTTTAGACCGGGTACATGAAAAAACCACGCCTCATTCGACTGAGAATGAAAAGGACCGGCTGCTACTCCGGCACCTGTTGGCATGCGCACTACCACATCGGCATTTTGCCCCCAACGGTAATGCGTTTTAGCAAGATTATTGACTACCTGATTGAAGCCACAAGTAACAAAATCGGCGAACTGCATTTCTATGATCGATTTAAACCCGTTTATGGATAATCCGAGACCGGCACCTATAATGGCCGATTCGCAGATCGGAGTATTTCTCACACGTGCTTTCCCGAATTCATCTGCAAAACCAAGAGTAGCTTTAAACACACCACCATACTCAGCAACATCCTGACCCATGATAATGAGGTTAGGATGACGCTGCATCGATTGCCTCATAGCGTCTGTAATTGCATCGAGATATCTTTTCTCACTAGTAGTTGAGCCATCAGGCACAATCGGTGAAGTAAAATGAGGCGCATACAGGTCATTCCATTCCGTTTTAGTATCAGGTTCCGGTTCTGTTTCCGCGAAAGCGATTTCAAGACCGCCCTCAATTTCATTCCGAATTTCTGAGCGGATATCCTTAATAAGCTCTTCGCTAATCACCTTTTCGGCGAGGAGGTATTCTTCGAAATTTTTTAATGGATCTTTCCGGCCCCATTCATCAAACAATTCCTGCGGAACATATTTGGTTCCTGAAGCTTCTTCATGACCTCTCATTCGAAAAGTGAGGCATTCCAGCAGCACAGGCCGCGGATTTTGGCGGATATCATCGTTAATCCGGTTAATAGCTTGATACACTTCCAGCAGGTTGTTTCCATCTACCTGAACGCCCTCGATTCCATAACCAATGGCTTTATCAATAAACTGCTTGCACCGGAATTGTTCCCGTGAAGGCGTGGATAGTCCATAGCCGTTATTTTCAATAATAAAAATTACAGGCAAATCCCAAACGGCTGCCACATTAATTGACTCATGGAAATCGCCTTCACTGGATCCGCCGTCTCCTGAAAATACCGCTGTAGACCGACCATTAGCCTTCAAAACATTTGCTAATGCAATGCCGTCAGCCACTCCCATTTGGGGCCCCAGGTGGGAAATCATTCCAATTATTTTATATTCCTGTGTTCCAAAATGAAAGGAACGGTCGCGGCTGCTGGTAAATCCACCCGGCTTACCCTGGAACTGGCTGAAGAGGCGGTGAAGCGGTATTCCCCTCACAGTGAAAACGCCCAGATTGCGGTGCATTGGCAGAATGTATTCTTCAGGATGCATGGCCAGTGCTGTTCCCACTGATATGGCCTCCTGCCCGATTCCTGAAAACCACTTGGCAATTTTACCTTGTCGGAGCAACACCAGCATTTTTTCTTCAATCATGCGGGGTTTGAGAAGGTGCGTATAAAAACGGAGCAACTCAGAATCGGAAAGCTCTTTTCTGTCGAAGAACATAATAAATGGGTGCTTAAAAACGGCTCAAAAGTAGTGATAAACTTTTCATCCCTATTGAATACCTTTGCAGTTATAATTCATAGCAAAATGTGGCAGGAAGTGATGACAGGAATTGCAGTGATAGGAGCGGTAGGTTTTCTGGTTAAGAAATTTTTCTTTAGCCGCTCATCCAGCTCTGGGTGCGGCAATTGTGCTGCAGGTGAAAAACCCGTAAAATCACAGAAAAACGCATAAAAAAACCCCTGGTTTATTGCCCAGGGGTTTTAGTTCACAATAGAACTTACTGAGCCGGAGTAGTTGTTGCAGCTGAAGTATCAGCAGCAGCATTTGAAGAGTCAATTGAATCCTGCATAGCTTGTTCAGCTCTTGCAGCTTCTTCTTCAGCTGCTCGCTGAGCATCTGCAGCAGCAATTGAATCCTGCATATCTTTTTCAGCATTTGCTTTTTCTTCAGCGCTTGGTCCACAAGCAGTGAAGGCGAACATTCCGGCGATTAAGGCCAGTCCTAAGATTTTTTTCATGGTTCCGATAAATTTTATGAGCGCAAAAATACCTAGAAAATTGAATTAGCTGATATTATGCATAAAATTTATTAACAAATCAATCCCTTCCCTGTCCAGGCTTCACTTCGGTAGGCTTGGTAGGTGCTGTAGGTGCTGGCTTGTTGCGGGGTCGGCTCGATTTTACGGCAGCGATAGAATCCTGAACAGCTTTGGCAGTAGCAATGGAATCACGTGTGAAATTCACTATAGCCATTGAATCTTCCATAGCTTTTTGTTGAACTGCCATAATAGAATCAGCTTTAGCCTTTTCAACCAGGACAATAGAATCCCTCATGTATTGTTCAGCAGCGGCCTTTTCTTCTGCACTGGGTCCGCAGGAAACAAATAATGACGACATCATGCCTGTAATTACAAGAGCGGGAATAAGTTTTTTCATAAGTTAAGTTATTTGATTGAGACGCAAAATTATAGAAAATAACCTCGACTTTCAAGGGGTATCATTTTTTTTAAAAAAATTACCCACTTTTTAGCGGAATATGAGTATTTTTGCTTAAAATAATTTATAAATTTTAAAAAACGATAACCATGAACAAAAGAATATCATTAATTGCACTTATGGCGTTGACTGCCAGCGCTTTCACATTTACTTCCTGCAGCAAGGATGACGATGACGATACTACACCGCCGGTAGTAACTTTGAATGGTGATCCAGCCCCTGTCCTTTCCTTACAAACACCTTATGTTGACTTAGGAGCAGTAGCCACTGATAACGAAGATGGACAGCTGGTACCTACAGTAACAGGAACCGTAAACAAGGATTTAGTTGGATCGTATACGCTTACCTATTCTGCAACGGATTTCTCCGGTAACACAGGAACTGCCATTCGTACAGTAACTTATAAGAATGATCTAAACTCTGATCCATTTGAAGGCTCTTATGATGTCGTTATTACCGGACCGGGCGGACCTTACACCTATTCTGAGAGTTTATCGGTTTCAACTACACAGAACAATCTACTGGAGTGGAGCAAATTCGGTAACTATTCCAATGCCAATGCAAAACTGAATGTCTTCTTTTCAGGAACACAGGTAACTATTCCTACTCAGACTATCATTGCCGGTACTATTCCGGTAGCGAGAACTTTTTCCGGTAGTGGAACCAAAAGTGGTAATGGAAGTGCCGGTTCAACCATTGTTCTTAACATTGATGAGACAGTGAATGGCAATACAGAATCATTCGTTTATACGTACTCCAAGAACTAAATTGAACGAATTATAATTTAAAAAGGCTGACTCAAAATCAGCCTTTTTTTATTTATTTTGATGTATGCATAATTACCGGCAGCAGTTATTTGTACTAACCAGGCGGCTCCTCCTGC
>JALYQW010000076.1 GCA_030855635.1 Bacteroidota bacterium
GTTCCTGTTCCTGAAGTTGTCCATGTTGATGATGTTGCACTTCCTCCGCGTGTTCCAGCAAGCGTGTGAGTGCTTCCAGAGCAAATAGTTTCATCGCTTCCTGCGCTGACCGTTGCAGTCGAATTAATAGTCAACACCATTGCATCACTTACTGCGTTACATGTTCCAACGGGATCGTTGGTTGTTAATGTAAGTGTCACTGTTGTTGCGGTGATATCAGCAGCTGATGGCGTGTAAATTGCAGTTAAAAATGTGGCATCATTAAAAGTTCCTGTACCGGATGTTGTCCATGTGGAAGAAGTTGCACTTCCACCGCGAACTCCCGAAAGTGTATGAGTTGTTCCTGCGCAAATTGTTGCATCCACTCCGGCATTAACAGTCGCGGCTTGATTAATTGTCAGCACCATTGCATCATTCACTGCAGGACAAGGTCCGGCAGGATCGTTGGTGGTGATGGTTAATGTAACCGAGCCGGAAGTTATGTCTGCTGCCGATGGCGTATACGTAGCTGTTATTGATGTTACATCAAAGAACGTTCCTGTTCCTGAAGTAGTCCATGTTGATGATGTTGCACTTCCTCCACGAGTTCCTGCAAGTGTGTGCGTACTTCCTGAACAAATTGTTGCATCGCTTCCGGCTGTTGTAATGGCTACCGATTGTATCACCAGTAACATTGCATCGTTAACCGGTCCACACGGCCCTGCAGGGTCGTTTGTTGTGAGTGTTAAGGTTACATTTCCCGCTGTGATATCAGCAGTTGAAGGAGTATAAATCGCATTTAATAAGGTGGCATTATTAAAAGTGCCGGTTCCTGAAGTTGTCCATGTAGATGATGTTGCACTTCCGCCACGTGTTCCTGACAAAGTAAAATTGCTGCCTGCACAAATTGTATCATTTGCTCCTGCATTCACAGTGGCAACAGGATTTATTGTTAACACCATGAGATCATTTGAAGCAGGACAAGGTCCGGCCGGATCGTTTGTAGTTAATGTTAAAGAAACTGATCCTGAAACTATATCTGCCGGTGAAGCTGTATAAATTGCTGCTAAAGAAGTGGCATCGCTAAATGTTCCTGTTCCTGATGTTGACCAGGTGGCAGAAGTAGCACTTCCTCCTATCGCACCTGATAATGTATGGGTGCTGCCGGCACAAATTGTTGCATCACTTCCTGCGTTAACTGATGAAACTGCATTAATGTTAAGGACCATTGCATCGTTAACTGCATTACACGGGCCAGCAGGGTCGTTGGTTGTTAAGGTGAGGGTTACGATGCCGGCAATGATATCTGACGGTGAGGGCGTATATGTAGCGGTTACTGATGATGAATTGCTGAATGTGCCTGTACCGGAAGTTGTCCATGTAGAAGTTGTTGCTCCTCCTCCAATACTTCCCGATAAGGTATATGTACTTCCGGCGCAGACCGAGGTATCCAATCCGGCATTTGAAATGGCAATTGGATTTATCGTTAACACCATTACATCACTTCCTGCTACGCACGTGCCGGCAGGATCATCAGTTGTTAAAGTCAATGTTACACTTCCCGCTGTATTGTCTGCGACCGATGGAGTATAAATTGCATTTAATAATGTAACATTGTTAAATGTCCCTGTTCCCGACGTAGACCATGATGACGATGATGAGCTGCCACCCCTGCTTCCTGATAAGGTGTGAGTACTGCCAGAGCAAATGGTAGCATCACTACCCGCATTAGCGGTTGCGGCGGGACTAATAGTTAACACCATTGCATCGGTTACACCGGGACATGATCCAACGGCTGTAATTGTTAATGTGACACTGCCTGCCAGGATATCAGCAGCAGAAGGAGTATAGGTTGCATTGGTTAATGTATTGTTATTAAATGTTCCGGTTCCCGATGTTGACCAACTGCAGGAAACAGCACTTCCTCCAAACGCACCCGATAAAGTATGTGTTAATCCGGAACAGACGCTTGAATCAGAGCCGGCGTTAGCGGTTGCAGCTGATGCGGAGGCAACAGTTACCGATGTAATTACCGGTGAACAAGCTGAAGCCTGGTCTGTAACGGTAACTGTATACGTTCCTGGTCCGGCAGATAGAGAAGATGTAGCTGCCCCGGTATTCCAGAGGTAACTATAAGGGGGAGATCCGCCGGTTACATTTGCAGTTAATGTTTGATTTGGACCACCACCGCAAATAATAGGATTTGCTGGAGTAATGTTACCGGTCATAACAGGTGACATATACACGCGTTGCGTATCGCAATAGGAACCTAATGAGCAACCGGTTCGGGCGCCGCATACTTTGTAGTCGACGTAAGCAGGAGCACCAACACCTGGAGTGATCAGTGTGGAATCACATCCTGCTACACAGGATAAATAAGAATTGTAGGCACCTGCAATGCCCGGATAAACTGAAGTCCAATTAAGAGAGGATTCTACCAGTCCCGTAACAGTTAATGTATCAGAACAACCGCTTCTTAATGTGAAGTCTGGGCCTGCAGCAAATCCACTGCTTGTGGTAATGGTATAGTTATCACTGGAATTTCCTGGATTGCAATAGGTGATGCAAAATGTTGTCAATCCACTTAAACATAGCGGTGTGCCTGGCGAAACAGCCGGTCCTGTGCAGTTGATCTGGTACGCACCATTATTGGCACTACCATTTCTGTAAACAAACCTAATTTCAGTGGCTGCAGGATTTACAGTGACATAAAAAACAATACATTTATCAGAGCCGGAACCTGTACAACATTGACCACTTCGTGTGCTGTTAACAGTCCACGAGGTATCAGGTTTGGATGAAAGATCAACAGTGAATGAAGTAACGGCAGCACATGTATTGCAATTCTGGCTGCTTGCATCAAAATGCATAACCAGCAACACAAGGGATGCAATCAGCGTAATCCGGGAAAATCTTAAAGACGAAAATGGGGCAGATAGGTCTTTAAGATTCACTCTAATAATAGGTGCCATTACTTATAAGGTATCAGGCGTTGAAACGGTAGCGCTTATTATTAGTTACGATTAAGCTTGATTAGGTTGATTTACAGATAATTACATTTTCCTCGTAAGAATTTCATAGACTTTGTCAGGCCTTGATATGCATTCATGAGTAAATAGTTATGAGTTTATAGGATGCTATCGGCACTGATTTTTAGTATCTTTACTTCTCAAAAACAAAATCCCATGAAAACGATTCTTTTATCATTAACAGTTTTCCTGTTTACTTCAAGCCTGCTCCGTGCACAAGCTGTTCCGGCCCTGTCGCTCCAAAATGGTAAATATCTGGTATCGGTTTCCCGGGAAACACCATCAGTGACTGTTATTTCAGCTGAAGAATTGGCAGGAGCTACGGGTTTGATGTTGGTGGATCTCCCGACCATGAAACCAGAAAGTTCTGAAATCGTTTCTTTTTCCATGACTATAATTACCGAGGAAGGAAAGAACACTTTAGAGTCAGAGGAAGGAACGCTGACACCACATATGAAAGAACAACTTCAGCAACTTCGTTCGGGTGTCAAAATTCATTTTGAAAATATTAATTGCAAACAGGTTGACGGTGCTATCATGACACTTCCCTCAATGCTGTTTGAAATTCTGTAGACTGCAACTTATTGCTTCTGATAATGATATGTTATACTTACCGGGCTTTGTCCCGGTTTTTTTGTCAATTGAATTTTAAAGAAAATTGTATCTTGTCCTTTTGAAATTTATTCCCAAAAAAATTCTTTGTCATTAATTATGAATACACTACAAAGCGACATCCTTCACACGGAACGTTTGATGCTGCGCGAAATGACTCCGGAGACCTATAACAGGGTAATGAGCAAGTTTACGGATTCGGAAATCAAAAAATTTTTCGGAATAAAGAGTAACGAAGAATTGGAGTTGGAAAAACTTCGGTTTAAACAAGGAATGACGATGTCGGGTAAAACATTTTTATATTTTCACCTGGTCGAAAAATCAAGCAGTCAGGTTCTGGGATGGTGTGGCTATCATACATGGTTTAAACTTCACCGCCGTGCAGAAATAGGTTATGTTTTAAACGAAGATGCTTATAAGCGGAAAGGATATATGAAGGAAGCACTTCCTGAAGTGATTCGGTATGGTTTTGAAGAAATGGATCTTAACCGGATTGAAGCACTCGTGTCGCCTGATAACAATCCATCCCTTAAATTAATTAACAATAACGGATTCACGCGTGAAGGATTATTAAGAGAAAATTACATGAGTAAAAACAAACTCGACGACAGCATTATTTTTTCATTGTTAAGGAGAGAGTATATTAAATAATGTACTTGCTATCCCAAATAATACCTGGTATTTAATCATGGGGAAAATAGTTAATGCCATTTCCGACGATCTTCAAAAATGGATTGAAGCACAGAAATTGTTTTTTGTCGCCACTGCACCTTTGTTGGAAACAGGGCATATTAATCTTTCACCAAAGGGACTTGATTCCTTCCGGATTATTAATCCCGCATTGGTTGCTTACCAGGACCTGACAGGCAGCGGAGTGGAAACCATAGCGCACGTTAAAGAAAATAAGCGAATTGTTATTATGTTTTGTGCCTTCAATGGCCCACCGAAGATTATTCGACTCTATGGTGAGGGTGAAATCCTGATCCCCGGAGAGCAAAAATTTGAAAATTATTGTAGCGAATTTCCTTCCCGGACCGGAACCAGGGCCATTATATTAATTCATTTAACACGAATCCAGGATTCTTGCGGTTATGGAGTTCCTTTGTATGAATTTGTATCGGATCGTGAAGTGTTAACTAAATGGGCCGATGTAAAAGGAGAGCAGGGTGTTTTGGAATACCAGAAAACTAAAAATGTTCAAAGTATTGATGGTCTGCCGGGACTATTATAATGTAAGCAGAAGCATTTGCCGAAGGCAGAAATTGTATTTATCTGACAAATATTTGTATCTTCGAAATCTTCCCTATTATACTGGATCGATTTCCAAAAAATAATTTATTTTCCCTTTAATCATTTTTACAACCATGACTCTACGTGCACAGGCCAGTAAAATGTTTTATGGCATCAAAAAGGAGGCCGCAAAAATTTCCTACAACAAAAAAATTAGTGGTCCCGATTATTTATCTGCCGACTTGTTAAAACAACTCGATTCCAGGTATACATATGATAATAAAGTTTTTTATGATTTCGATAGCAACATGGCTCGTGCAAAAGAGCGATATATTTTTATGCGTGATAAACTTGAAGGATTTGGAAAACCTTTAAAAGGAGCGGATGTATTGGAACTTGGCTGTGGGGATGGTTTAATTTGCGCACTGATGAATGAAAATGGCAGCAGGTCGGCAGCTATTGATGTTGATAATTCACTGTTCGATCAGTATGCATCGGATCGCCATGTGAACTATTACACTATGGATGCAGCCAAACTTACATTCCCCGACAGTTCCTTTGATTTTATATTTTCACACAACGGGTTTGAACATTTTGGCGATCCTGAGGCAGTGCTGAATGAATGTAAACGGGTTTTGCGTCCCGGGGGAATCATGTATTTTCAATTCAACCCTATGTACTATTCACCATTCGGTTACCATGCCTATAAATCGATTGCAATTCCTTACATGCATATTTTATTTTCTCCAAAGGATTTTACACAATATGCAAAGGAAAATGGACGCCCCGAAATAGTTACCGACCCCTCATTTTTAAACAGGAAAACTGCTTCCTATTTCCGGAAGTTGTTTCGCGATAATAATGACAAACGATTCAGGGAATTATATTACCTGGAAGAAACCAATTATTATTTTGTTGATTTCATCCGTAAATATCCATCGTGTTTTAAAAAGGAAAATGTTTCGTTTGAGGATTTTATTACTTCGGGCATTCGGTTATGGATGCAGCGTGTGTCATAGGTTATTTGGTTCTGCCAAAAACACCCAGAGGCAATTTGCATCCTGATTTTGCATCCAGAAAAATTTCTCCCGTTTCAAAACGTTCTTTCAAAAAAGTTTCGTTAATCAGGTTTTCAATTATCAGCGAAGAGAATCCTAAGGAATACGTATTCATCAGCAAAAAGCAATCATCAGGATCAAGTAGCGAAGTAACCATTTGTGTCATTTCATGAATATGATCTTCAAGTTTCCAGCTTTCTCCATTCGGACCGTGACCATACGCAGGAGGATCCAGGATAATTCCGTTGTATTTTTTACCCCGCTTTACTTCACGCCGTACATAGGTCATCGCATCTTCCACCATCCAGCGAACATTATTGAGATCCGATAATTCCATATTTTCTTTAGCCCAGGTAACTACTTGCTTTATGGAATCCAAATGCGTTGTATCAGCACCGGCTGCGCGTGCAGCCAGGGTAGATCCTCCTGTATAGGCGAAAAGGTTCAGCACTTTTGGATGTTCGGCTTTGATGTTTTTTACACTGCTGTAAATGTAATCCCAGTTAACCGCCTGCTCCGGGAAAACGCCAACATGTTTGAAAGCAGTAAGCCCCAACCGAAGCGTCAGTCTTTTTTTATTTTCACCTTTTTCAAGATCATAGGAAATTTTCCACTGATCAGGCATATCTTTAATTTTTTTCCAGGTACCGGCTGAGCTTGATTTGGAAATAAATTTCACATGGGCGAGCTGTTCCCACTCCTTCCCCGAAAGACCTTTTCCCCACACAGCCTGAGGCTCCGGGCGAATGGTGATATATTTTCCAAAGCGTTCAAGTTTTTCGAAATCACCACAATCAATGAGTTCGTAATCGGGAAAATTGGAAGGAGTGAGCAGGTGCATGGCTTTGCAAAGGTAATTTTATTTTGGGATTCATTTTGCCGAAGTTCCGTAACAGTTTTCACCGGCATCAAAGAGAAAACACTGTTTCTTCACAATAAGAAACTGCCATTTTCTGTTATTACCAGCACTACACTCATCAATATGAGATTCCCAATAGTAATTATCTTGTTGTTAGTTGCCTTCCCGGGTGTTAATGCACAACAAAGGAGTAAGAGTTCATTTCCCGATTCAAAGACCGAAGCCATCATTAATCGCATCATTACTACAGTTGGACTGCATCCTAACTTCGAAGTTCAAAAATCGGAATGTTACAGTGCTGCTGCTACCGTTTTAAACGGGAAGCGTTATATTTTTTATAATCCTGAGTTTTTTAATAAGTTAAATGAAGTAACTGGAAGTGAATGGTCGTCAATTAGCATTTTAGCACACGAAATTGGCCATCATTTGAACGGCCACACTTTGTCGGGAGGCAGCTTATCTCCTGAAATAGAACTGGAAGCCGATGAATTTTCCGGTTTTGTTTTGAAGAAGATGGGTGCATCGCTGGATGAAGCACAACATGCCATCAAAAAAATTGCAAGTACTAAAGATTCACATACGCATCCTGCCCGCGACAAACGTTTGGTGGCCATTGCAAGAGGATGGTCGAATGCAAAAGGACAGGAAAATCAAATTTTAGCAACATCAAATACATCTCACGCAAGTGTAACCGAAAAGCAGCCTGAGATAAGGAGTGCTGCTACAAAAACAAATGCCTCTGTTAAAAAAGAATCATCACCAAAAACAATTATCAGTAAAAATTATATTCGTTATGTGGTGCGACTACATGCTCAACCTAAAACAGTTTATTACCTTACGGAAAGTAATGATCTGGTGCGTTATTACGATAATAATTTTTATATGGTCGGTACCATTCGTCCAACCACTCAATCAGAATATCCCTTCATTTTAAAAGGCAACAATACAAGATTATTTGTAACTAAAAAAGGTTCTATTGTTGATGAAAATGGAAAAGCGGTGGGATATGTGAAGGTGTTTGTAGGATAGTTACAACAGTGCGAATTTTATTTCTGTTCCAAAAACATCTCGAAGCCCCAGCAGAAAAAGGAAGTTGGTATCAGAGGTTAGTTTCCAAAGCGTTCCAGTTTCTCAAACTCACCACCATCGATAAGTTCGTAATCAGTAAAATTATCACGAGAGAGTAAAAGCATCGTCGCAACAGTACTTTTATTAATAATGCTTCACAACTCGTTTCATTTGCAAAATGCGCAAAAAAAACCTGCAGTTTTTGGCTGCAGGTTTATGGGGCAAAGTGGGGGATTATAGTTGCGCGAATGAATTTCTTGGTCCGCCGGGAGCGAATACCGCTTTCATTCTTGTTTTCTGGCCTGCAGAGAACATATACATACAGATATCGTAGGTGTAATCCATGTAATTCATCGTCATTTCAACAGGGC
>JALYQW010000084.1 GCA_030855635.1 Bacteroidota bacterium
TTCCAGGTTTAGTTTTTCTGTTGCAGGGTTAGGAAAAATCTTTACCTGTGGTTCATCATTTACCACAACATCATCAATACCGGTTTGCAATCCCAGTATTACAATCGGCTGACCAAATACCAGGGGATTATCACTGGCATCATACACACCGATTCTGATAAATGAAGGCTGGGTCATATCCAGTATGGGAATGGCATTGGTATCGATTAAAGTGGCATTGTGTAAATACGTCAAAGGCTGAGTTGTAGCGTTAAGCAAAATCTGCGTAAGCCTTATTTTGCAACCTGCAGGAAACGGACTCAGGTGAATATCAGGCTGAACATTATTCTGGTTAATAAAACCACGATCACCCATATCGAGGTTTCCCAGAGTATAATAAAATTCACCTTTAAAAAGTTTTTGATTTCCGAAAAACATTTTACCCAGTGACAAAGCGGCAAGCAATTCATAATCGGAACTGTCGGCTGACCAAATATAAGTGTGAAATAAATTATCTGTATACATCCATTCATCACCATGCGAATCGCTTACACCATTACCATACAGAAATAATCCATTTGCAGTTAATTTATCCCAGGTTTTCAGATGCCTTGCCAGATCACTCCCTCCGCGTTTGAAATATCCTACCTCGAGAATATCAGACCCATAAGCAATATTGCCCAGGAGGTGCACCGCTGCGGTATCTGAACGGTAATCCTGTACTGAATCAGAATCCAGTGACCAGTCAGTACCAAACATATGATTGAATGAAACCAGGCCGCCTTTCAGATGTACTTTGTTCACCCAGTTATTCACACTGCCATAAATTTTTCCTTCAAAAATCTGGTGATTATTTTCTGATTTGGGAAAATAAGCATTCAGGTGCTGAAAGCCGCTGTATTCCACACCAAGAATATTATGAGTGGAATGTGTTGCAGAATATTCATCGAGAAATGCTTTTTCACCGAATATGATACTGTCGGTTTGGTAATGCACTGGTACCAACATAAAATCCCGTACAGCAACACCCACAGTTGCTCCCTGTTTTGACAGCAATTGCAATTCTATATCGGATAGGGTGTTATCACCACCATGATCAAGAACAGCAGCCGCTTCCCACAAATCGAGCGCGATTAGTTGCCAGTTATTGGTAATCGGAACAGTTACAGTGACTGAATCAATGTTGTTGGTTGCGATGACTGAAGAGGCTGAAGAAGTAACAAATTGGTAAGTAATAATATCCTGTCCTGTCTGTTGACGGTAATGCCATGACAGTCTGATAACTATTTTTAATCCAGTCTTTTGCGTATCAGTGCTGGCAGTGGACATTTGAAATTGTAACACGGGTTTACTCACCATCGGTTTACTGAAAGCTATATCTTTAACCAGTCCGGATAACGATCTGGGGCTATATGAAAAAGTGTCGGGTGTGAGTGAGCCGGGAGCTGCAGTATGTGCAAGGTAAAGCGTATCACTTCCGAAATAGGCGATGGAACCTGCATCTTTCGAAATGCAAGACCATTGATTGATCTCACTGGTACCACCTCCTGATGGAATATTTTCAATATCCAGTGTTAATGGATTTATAGTTGCTCCTGTAAATGGCATCTGCAGGGTATCTTGCTCAAACAGCCCATTGTGCTCGGCCCACCACAACACATCAATTCCCACGCTGTCCGATTGCCAGTTGTGATATTGCAGTGAGCCTGGCTTTTGCGCCCCATTGTGATTTGACCATCCATGAATGTGCATCTGTGTTACATAAGGCGTTTTTCCCGTAAAGGAATTTTGCCCCAGCATCCATGAAGGGAATATTAAAAAGATCAAAAGTAAAATTCGCATCAAGAAGAGAAAATTTTGAGTTTGTTACTATTTGTGACCAGGATGGTCCTCCAAAGCTACTAAAAAATTAGTAAAATGGTAACTGTTTTTAGCTGCATGAGACCATAAATCACAATTACATAATCAGTATCTTTATGGCAAAATTTATGACCATGAAATTTCATCGCAACCCGGTTTTATTTGTAGTTTGTATTCTTGCCCTGATAATTGTCTCCGCTTGTAACAATACTCATGTAGGGGAGGGGGAAACGGTGTCGCAAACCAGGGAGCTGGGGAAATTCGATAAAGTTGTGCTGAATATGGATGCCAAAGTCACGGTTACTGATACATTTGCAAATTATTGTGTGGTCAGAGCCCAGCAAAATTTGCAGGATGTAATCATTACACGACTCGATGGTAATACGCTTGTGATAACCACTAAAGGAACGGTGGTTACCGATGATCCAATTGAAATTACGATCGGACTTAGCCAGGCTGCTGCTTTTGAGGTGAATGGTTCCGGGCAAATTGTTGGTTTAAATACGATTAAGAACGAATCGTTGGATTTCGAAGTCAATGGATCCGGCAAGCTTAAGCTTGATGTGGTTGCAGTAAAAGTGACCGGTGCTGTGTCGGGATCCGGCACTGTAAATCTCACTGGATCCTCTAACGAATTGAATGTTGAGATAAATGGCTCCGGACTTGTTGATGCCAGTGAATTCAGTACCCTTCAATCGAAAGCCAGAATTTCAGGATCGGGAGATGTTAAACTGCTTGTGGATGAAACCCTGGAAGCAAATGTTGGGGGAAGCGGCGTAGTAAGTTATCGTGGTAATGCGGTGGTGAATAAAAAAATATCGGGTAGTGGTGAAGTAATTAAACTCGACTGATCAATTTGCCTTCCATTAAAATCTATAGAAACATCTCCCTTAAGGGGAAACACACACGGGAAATCCTGGTTGATGCTTTTGTTCCCGAAAGTGATCAAGCCCTTCCGGTAGTGATATTTTCGCATGGATTCAAAGGCTTCAAGGATTGGGGGCCTTTCAACACAATCGCTCAAATTTTTGCTGAAGCAGGTTTTATATTTATAAAATTTAATTTTTCATTTAATGGTACTACCGCTGAAGAGCCGCTCGAATTCGCCGACCTTGAAGCTTTTGGAAATAATAATTTTACTAAGGAACTCGATGATCTGGACCGGGTAATTGAATGGGTGACGGCCGAAAAGCATTTGTTCAAAGCAAACACTCATAAAATTTCATTGCTGGGGCATAGCAGGGGTGGAGGCATTACGATTTTAAAAGCGGCTGAACATAATGAAATAGCTTCACTGGCCACCTGGGCAGCAGTGGCTGATTTCAGCAGGTTTATTACCGGACAGGATATTGAAGACTGGAAAAAAACGGGGGTTCATTTTATTGAAAATGCCCGAACAGGACAGATGATGCCGCTGTATCTCCAGCTTTACCATGATTATTTTGAGAATCACCAACGCCTTCAAATAAAATCCGCCATGAACCGCATCAATAAACCCATATTGCTGGTGCATGGAACTCATGATGAAACGGTTTCTATCAGCCATGGACATGAATTGCAGGCACAAAATACTCATTGGGCTCAGTTAATTGTTATTGAAGGTGGCGATCATACTTTTGGCGCAGGTCATCCCTTCCTGAATGAATCGCTTCCGCCTCAATTCCAACAGGTTGTTATAGAAACAGTCCGTTTTTTTAAGCAGGTTTGATGAAATGCCGGAGCATGTTCATTTTTAATTAAAATCTTCTACAAAGTGGTTACAGGTTTATTTATTTTCGTGCCTGTTACTCATGTATGAAGATTGCAATAGCAGGAACAAGAGGTATTCCGAATAATTATGGTGGATTTGAGCAGTGTGCCGAGTTTTTGTCTGTGCTATTGGCCGGAAAAGGACATCAGGTTACTGTTTACAGCACCCATTACCATCCCTTTCAGGACAAAAAATTTAATGGAGTAAACATAAAACATTGTTTTAATCCAGAAAAAAGGATCGGAACACCCGGTAATTTCATATATGATTACCTGTGTATGCGGGATGCAGTGAAAAATAAGTATGATATACTCTTGGTATTAGGTTATACTACTGCCTCGGTCTTTTATCCTTTTATGAATTTCGAAAAAACGGTTCTTATCACCAATATGGATGGGTTGGAGTGGAAACGTGATAAATGGAATAACCTGGTGAAAAAACTGGCTAAATGGTTTGAGCGACTGGGGGCGAATCATTCGCATTACCTGGTTGCCGACAATATGAAGATCCGGGAATATCTTTATAATACTTATCATAAGGAAGCAACGTTTATCGCTTATGGATGCCTTGCCTTTAACGATCCGGACGAAAAAGTACTAACGAACCAAGAAGTAATGAAACACGAGTACTCCATATTGGTGGCAAGAATGGAGGCTGAAAATAATGTGGAAATGATTTTGGAAGGTTATACGCGATCCTCTCAAACGGGTAAATTACTGGTTGTGGGCAACCTCACTACAGCATACGGTCAGCGTATGGCTGCCACCTATGCAACCGATACGCGCATTGTTTTTACAGGGGGGATTTATGACTTAAAACAATTGAATAACCTCAGGTATTTTTCACGGTATTATTTCCACGGACATTCGGTTGGGGGAACAAATCCTTCTTTACTCGAAGCCATGGCATCGGGAGCTTACATCATAGCACATGGAAATGAATTTAATGAAGCCATATTGGGAGCGGATGCACTTTATTTTACCGATTCCGGATCGCTCTCCCAACTTCTGAATAAATCCATAATTATTGATCAGGTACGTGCTGTTGCAGTGCAAAATAACTTCCGTAAAGTAAAAGATATTTACAACTGGAATCTTATTGCCGATAAATATGAAGAACTCTTTAAACGGTTACTGAAAAACTGACTTGTCATAAACCGTATTGAATGATTTACCTTTAACAGGAAATCTAATGCCAAATAATTCCAATCATGAAAAAAATTCCGGTATTCATTGCTTTAGTTGTTTCCTTACTGATAATTCAGTCGGACCTTGCGGCGCAACATTTTTACCTCCCGCTTAACAATGAGATCATGACGCGGTATGATTCTTCGTTGTATAAAGTTGGAAGTACATTTCATACTTCCATCAAACCCTACATAAGCAACGAAATAGAAGCAGTAACTCCGGTTGATTCACTTCCTGCTTACACAATAAAAGATAATAAGTTCAACAATAGCCGTGTGGGACGAAAACTTTTTAAAGAGCACCTGATACAAGTTCGTGAGGATGATTTTTATTTATTTGGTGATATTAATTTTGAATTCGATGGAGGTCTGTCAATGGAAAACGGGACTGATAAAAATACTTTTATAAATTCACGCGGCGTGGTGGTAGGAGGTACCTTCGGAAATCATTTTTCATTTAATTCCTCTTTCGTTGAGTCACAGGCTACTTTTTCGACCTACCTCGATTCAGCTATTAACAAAACACTGGTAGTTCCGGGTGCAAGCAGGATTAAAAATTACGATGATAAATTTGATTATGGAACCGCAACAGGTTCTATTGCATTTTCATTGAAAAAACATTTTAGTTTTCAATTGGGGCATGACAAAAATTTTATTGGCGATGGTTATCGTTCAATGTTATTGTCGGATAACAGTTATAACTATCCATACCTGAAACTGAATGCGAATTTCTGGAAAGTCAAATACATGGTGATTTATGCTTTGTTCCAGGATGGGCCTTACATTAGTATCAATGACGATCAGAGTTTTCGGAGAAAATACGGAACCTTTCATTACCTTGATATCAATATCGGAAAACGTTTAACCTTCGGCGTTATGGAAGGTATCATTTTCAAGTATGATTCAACAAGAGGTTATGACCTGACTTATCTGAATCCCGTAATATTTCTCAGGCCAACCGAGTTTTCTATCAGCTCACCGGATAATGCACTCATGGGTTTCAATTTAAAATATAAACTAAGCAGTAAAATATATTTGTATGGGCAGCTGTTGCTGGATGAGTTCAATCTGAACCAGGTAAAAGCTGACTCAGGATGGTGGGGAAATAAACAGGCGTTCCAGGTCGGATTTCGGTCTTTCAGTGTTTTTGGGATCAGAAAGCTGGACTTGAGTTCAGAATATAACTACGCGCGCCCCTATACCTACCAGCATCGCGGCTCTACAACAGCGTATGCTCATTACAACCAGCCGCTTGCTCATCCGCTTGGTGCTAACTTCTGGGAGTCAGTAACTTCACTGAATTATTCATGGAAACGGTGGAATGTAATGGCCCGTGGAATCTATGCCAAAGTAGGATATGATTACGATAATACCGGATTGCCGGTCAATTTCGGTAATAATGTCTTGCTAAGTTACGACACCCGTAATTCGGAATATAACAATGAAACATTGCAAGGTCTTGAAACAACGGTGATTAACGGCGAATTGCGGTTTTGGTATTTAGTCAATCCCGCCAGCAATATGGTGCTTGAAGCAGGTACCCGGATCCGGCAAACAGATAACGTACTCGGAAAAAAGGAAACTGTTTTTTTGCACATCGGGTTCAGAACCAATTTGACAAACCGGTATTTTGATTTTTAATTGTTACATGCCCGTAGCTGAATTCTTGTGTAATTGTAAGGGATTACCTACTTAAACTTGATTGTGCCCTGGGAATTTGCTAATTTTACCCTTTATATTGAACAGTTCACAAAATATCAGTAACTTAGAAGTGGCTACTGTATACATTTGTTATAAAACAAATAGTCTTTCATGATTAATATTGCTTTTGGTTGTATTACCGCTTTCCTTATTACGTTTCTTGCAATCCCGTCCATAATAAAAGTGGCCATCATCAAAAATCTTTTTGATGAACCGGGGGAGCGGAAGGCTCATAAATCAAGTGTTCCAACACTGGGTGGATTGGCGATTTTTGCAGGTGTTGTTTTTTCATATACGTTCTGGTCATCGGGATTTGGTGAAGAGGCGACCCAGTATATTATTGCTGCGATCATCGTTATGTTTTTTATTGGAATTAAGGACGATATCATCGAACTCACAGCAAAAAAGAAATTTTATGGTCAACTGATTTCTGCAATTATCATTGTGGTTTTTGCAGAGATTCGCGTTACCAATTTATTCGGAGTTTTTGGTATTTATGAACTTCCGTACTGGTTCAGCATTCTCTTTTCCTTATTTACGATTCTTACAATTGTAAATGCGTTTAACCTTATCGATGGCATTGACGGTCTTGCTGCCGGAATTGGAGCCATAGCCTCATTCGCCTTTGGTCTCTGGTTTTATAATTACAATCAGATATCACTTTGCATTTTAGCATTTACCCTATTTAGTTCGTTACTTGCTTTCCTGGTATATAATTTTTCTCCTGCCAATATTTTTATGGGAGATACGGGTTCTCTTATTGTCGGACTGATCCTGGCAATTCTGGCTATCAACTTTATACAGCTGAGTTTCGCATCACCTCCCTATGCATTTCCTTTCCGGTCCAGTCCTGCCATGGCCATTGCCATATTAATTATTCCATTGTTCGACACTTTACGGATTTTCATACTGCGGGTGCTTCAAAAACGATCACCTTTTAAAGCCGATCGCAACCACATGCACCATGTATTGTTGGATATGGGACTTTCTCACCGCGGCGTGTCACTAACGCTGTATGGGGTAAATATTTTCTTTATTATGACAGCCTTGCTATTGCGGGATATTTCCAGTTTGGTGCTGCTCATGGTGCTTGCCTCAATGGCCATTTTATTCAGCATGGCTCCTTTTCTGGTACGCTCTGTTTTTAAAATTAAGCCAGTCGACGTCAAAATCTGATCGGATTCACAGCTTAATTTGCCAATTGTGGATAAAATCTTTAGGCTTTGAAAAATATCTTCAAATTTTAAAGCAAGTCTTTGTAAAACAATTATTTAAAGCTTTTGGACAGCCAATTTGTTCCTTTTGCATAATATAGAGACTTTTCATAGTCTATTTTTATAAATATTTAAAGATCAGTATATTATCGTTTTGTAAATACCCCCGCATCATTTTTTAAAAATGACTTTTAGTAACTATTTGGAAACCTGATTGTAAGAATGAAGGGAAAAGGGTCAAAATATTTTTAATTTTGAACGATATTGTTAAAAATCCCCGTTGTTAAACTATTATTAAATCATTGCTGATGAGAATACTGAAATGCCTTTGTTTGTTATTCATGATAGGAGCCCTGGGATTAACCCCCGTTTTAGCCCAGTCAGTTGATAAACCCGCAGAGACCGCTTTTCAGCCGAACGATCCAATCGTTGAGATGCTAGACAGTCTGGTTACATTAAACCATGTTATTCGCTATAACAATTTAACCACGCATGGGCAGGGCGTTACTTCTCGCACCGATCTCCCTTATTACAGTGATGACATTTACCGCCAACGGATGTCGCAGCTTTATTCCCCAATTCCATTGGAGTATAATGATGAGGTTAAAAAGTATATTGAATTATATGCTTACCGGAAAAGAGAACTTACCAGCCGGATGATGGGACTTTCGCAACTTTATTTTCCTTTATTTGAAGAAATTCTCGACCAGGAAGGTCTTCCACTCGAGTTTAAATATTTATCGATTGTTGAATCCGCTTTAAATCCCGTAGCGGTGTCCCGGATGGGAGCCACGGGTCTCTGGCAATTCATGTATAATACCGGCAAGCTTTATAAACTGGAAATAAATTCTTTTTACGATGAACGCCGTGATCCTGTTAAATCAACTTATGCAGCCTGTCAATATTTTAAAGATATGTATGCCATTTACGGTGACTGGCTACTTGTTATTGCATCCTATAATTGTGGTCCAGGCAACGTTAACAAAGCCATTAAGAGGGCCGGTGGGAATAAAAATTTCTGGGAAATAGCAAAATTTCTTCCTGCTGAAACAAGAGGCTACGTGCCTGCATTTGTTGCAGTAACTTACCTGATGAATCACACCGATGAGCACCAGATTTTTCCTGTAATGCCTGCATATAATTATTTTGAAGTTGATACGGTATCTATTGACCGCGGAATTACTTTACGGAAAATCGCCGATGCAATCGATTTGCCTATTGAGGTAGTAACCTACCTGAATCCTTTGTATAAAAAAGGAGTGATACCGGACACCAAAGAACCAAATTATTTGAGATTACCTTCTGCAAAACTGGCAGCTTACCTGGCTGCTGAAACCACGCTTTTTGATCCATTAGTAGTGCCTGTTCCCTCTGCAACTGCGGAACCACTTTTTGTAAGTACTAACTCCGGTGAAAATGAAACCGGCGCATTTAAATATGAGAGCAAAAAAGTTAAGAAAATTTATACCGTTCGTTCCGGTGAAAATCTTTCCGTTATTTCGAAAAAACTCTCCTGTACAGTTAACGAATTAAAAACCTGGAATAAATTACGTTCCAATTTGCTGATGAAAGGTCAGCGGCTTAGTTATTATGCCATAGTAAAAGTAAAAGTACCTCTTGAGAAGAAGGCAGTTTCAACTACCAGTGTAGAAGAGCAAAAACAGGATGTTGCTGATGCCAATGAGACAGCAAAAGCAGCAGTAACTCCATCCGGGAAACCGAATACAAGTCCTGAAACAATTTATCACATGGTGCAGAAAGGTGATACTCTTTGGAAAATAGCACAGCGTTATGAAGGTGTTACTGTTGAGCAAATCATGAAGATTAATTCCATCAGCAACAGCAAGAGCCTGATGCCCGGCACCAAATTAAAGGTGAAAGTTAACGGGTGATATGAAATACTTTTATCTTTTGCTTTTTACTACAGGACTTTTCACTTCCTGTAATTTTGATTCCGTACGCCCTGCATCATCAGGAAAACCAGGTGAATTAATAGTTGTTATCGATTCCATGACCTGGAAGAGCGAGGCAGGCTCAAAAATGCAGGATTCTTTAATGATGGCTGTACCCGGACTACCACAGGTAGAGCCTTCCCTCACGGTTGTCACAGTGCCGCAAGATAAGTTTAAGAATTTGCTGCAAAACCACAGGAATGTTTTGATGGTGGAAACCGGACCTGTTACAGGAAATAAACCGTACGCTCTCACGATGAAGCATGATTTGTGGTCTGCTCCTCAACTGGTACTGAACTTGCGTGCTGTTAACAGTGCTGAGTTGTCTAACGCCGTGAATGCGATGGCAGCTACTATCAGGGAACGGTTTCTTGAGGAGGACAGAAACAGGTTTGTAGAAAAACTGAAACTGGATAAAAAATCTGCAGTCGCAACCGAACTTGATTCCCATCTGGGTATTCAACTTCCTTTATCAGACGATTACTTTACAGCCAAAAAAGAACAGGATTATATTTGGATCAGGAAAGAAACGGCTAACAGCAGTTTTGGTTTCCAGGTGCATCGTTTTCCATACACATCCGATTCCTCGTTTACCCTTGAAGCTATTGTGGCTTTACGCGATTCCCTTTCCAAAAAACATGTACCCGGACCGTTAGACGGAAGTTATATGACGACTGATAAAAATTTTCCTTTTACTTTATCAACCAGTGAAATTGCAAATTCTTACAGTAAAACAGTAAGGGGATTGTGGCGTACTGAAGGAGATTTTATGGGAGGACCTTTTTTAGCATACCTCATATTAGATAAAGCTAATTCTCAGCTTGTGTTTATAGATTCCTATATCTATGCTCCTAAATTTGATAAGCGCGAGTATGTCAGACAAATAGATGCAATAGTTCATGCACTGACCTTTACAAAAAAATAATTTTTTAACGGATTTTATTTCCTTCAAGTTATTTTCGCTGCAAGCAGAAACATCGGAAATGAAATTTTTTTTATTACAACAGGACCCCATGAATTTTTAAGTTTTTCGGAGATAAATTCAAGTGGATCATTCCCCAGTTTATTCTTATAATGTTGAACAGCCGACCACGTTCCTAAAAAACCCAGCACTTGTTCATATGTCCAATGATATTCCATTTTATATTCTGGGTGGGGAATTTTGATAAATGGAAATTCAATAGTCTCGTATCCTTCGTCAACCAATTTTCTTTCCGGGTCCCAAAAGGGACCAAGAATTCCATTGTATAAATCCTCAATAACATTGTCAGATGCAGCGTCTATTTCCGGAAGCTTGTACCCGAATAATGCAAGTAATCCTCCCGGTTTAATGATGCGTTTTACTTCGTCATAAAATAAAGGCAGGTTGAACCAATGTGCTGCCTGGCCCACTGTAATCAAATCAAATTTCTTTCCTTCAAATCCACTTTCTTCTGCACTTGCAATAGCATATTCAATATTTGGTGCTTTCATACTGTTCTCAATCTGCCTGGCACTAATGTCAGTGGCATAAACTTTATCAAAGTATTTCGACAAAGTATGAGCCACCTGTCCGTTTCCTGTTGCAACATCCAGCGCTGCATGCCTGTTGGAAGTATGTGACACTATAAAATCGTAGAGCGCATCCGGGTAACCGGGACGATACACAGAGTAGGCTCCGGCTTGTTTTGAAAAATTATCTTTAGTCATAGTTCCGTTTATTTTTTGTTTCTCAGCATTTGAGAGTAATCCCAGCCTTTGATCATAGCTTCAAGGGTCATTGCAATTCTTTTAGCTTTCGTAACATCAGTTTTCGCGCTTGCAATCCACTTTGAGAAATAATTACGGTGACCCGGTGTAAGCTTTGAAAATACATTATTAGCAACAGGGTCTTCTGCAAGGCACATTACCAGGTCAGGATCCATTTCAAGTTCACGGGCATCATGCTTTATTTTAAGTGTTACGTTTTGACTTTCTTTTTTACCAATCCCTTTACGGATGGCGGAATTCAATGGAAGAATAAAATTTCCTTCTCCCATAGGAATTAATGCAGTCTTATCAATTACATACTGATCAATAGTTCCGGAAACACGAAATGATTTTTTATTGCCGGGAAACAGTTGTTGTGCCATCAAAACAGGAATTTCAATATACTGCCAGCCGGTTTTCTCACCTTGTTTGCCAAACCTGCAGATAGTCGCATCAAAAATAACTCTTTTGCCTTTCATTGTAAAAGCCCGTAATAAACCTTAAAGTTATAAAAAGACTGCTTTAAATGCGGAAAGAAAATTTGCTCACCTACAGAGGATTTCATTTCACCTATAGCCATACCGTTACAAAACAGAACGGCCTCCGAATCGAATCGGGGGCCGTTTGGTTTTCATTAGATTTAACTTTTATATCAGGCCCATGCACTGATAATTCCTCCGATCAAACCAAGGCAGATCGCCCAGAAGCCGGTATGGATGGCAATGTATTTAAACTTCTTACGCTCAAACAGCGCATTGATTCCAATTACTGGCATTATAAAAAAGAGGGTAGATAAAACACCGTGAAAGACGCCGTGCTTGAAGGTTCTGAAATGTTGTCCGTAAGTGGCCAGGAAATCGGCATAATACTGACCTACAGCGGAAGTAGGATCATTCAATCCCGGTTCATCGGTCAGCACCGACATCATATGAAACTGATGTATAACAGTAAACTGCATTGAAAAGGCAATCAGAAATGAAAACACATAGGTGAGACCAAAAATAAGTCCCATGTTAGCACCTTTTAATTGTTCTTCAGTTAATCCGGCAGAAGCCATCCATGCATTTCCGAGCACTTTCGGATTATAATAAATCATTCCCACAGCAAGGGGAATTAATGCAGCGAGTGCAATTACTAAGAAGTTTATGTCCATAATGGTGAGTTTTGAACAAATGTAAAAGGAAAATTTAGATTTATATAATGGTGAAAAAATCGTATTTAAAAAACCTGGGATGCTATTTTTTTGATGATATCTGCATTTCCCATGGTATAATAATGCAAACATGGGATTTTGCGTTGCATCAGTTCCTTTGATTGCTGAACACACCATTCAATACCAACCTCTTTAACATCCTGGTCTGTTTTGCATAGTTCAATAGCTTTAACCAGATCATCAGGTATGTCAATGTGGAAAGTTTTAGGAAGCGCCGTCATTTGCTTTTTAGTGGTTAGAGGTTTTAAACCCGGTATGATGGGTACATCGATACTCGCATCACGGCATTTATCCACAAAATCAAAAAACTTACTGTTGTCAAAAAACATCTGGGTAACTATATATTCTGCACCGGCTTCAATCTTCATTTTAAGATAACGTAAGTCAGTGCTCATGCTGGGTGCTTCAAAGTGCTTCTCGGGATAACCCGCTACCCCAATGCAAAAATTAGCAGGATCTACATCTTTTAAATCATCATCCAAAAATCTACCCTTGTTCATACTTGAAACTTGTTTCACTAGATCCAGTGCGTAAATATTACCACACTCCTCGGGTGTAAAATTAGTTTCTGTTTTTATGGGATCTCCTCTCAGCAAAAGAACATTATCAATTCCCAGGTAATTTAATTCAATTAAAGCATTTTCTGTTTCTTCTCTTGTAAAACCACCGCAAATAATATGAGGAACAGCATCTGTCTGGTACCTGTTAATAATTGCGGAACAAATTCCTACAGTACCCGGACGTTTACGAATGGCAATTTTTTCAAGATAACCACCGTCACGTTTTTTATAGATATATTCCTCGCGGTGATAAGTAACATCAATAAAAGGTGGCTTGAATTCCATTAAGGGGTCAATCAGCTCATAGATGGATTTAACACTTCTGCCTTTCAATGGAGGTAAGATCTCAATTGAAAAAAGGGTCTTGGTGGCTCTCTTAAGATGTTCTGTGACTTTCATGCCGGCAAAAATAAATAAAAAAACCCCGCTTTTAAGGGCGGGGCTGTCATTAGAGAAAATCTAATTACTTGATATCGCGAATAATTTCAATGATTCCTTTGTAGTCTTTACCGGTCTGGAGAACGATAGTATAGAAGTATGTTCCTTCTGGTAAGCTATCACCATTCCAGTTGTTCTGGTAGTTGCTGCTTTGAAAAACTTCATTACCCCAACGGTTATAAATAACCACCTGGCTGTTCGGATTTGTATCAAGGTTTTTAATGAAGAATACATCATTCTTGCCATCACCATTATCAGGAGTGATTACGTTCGGAATTTCAATTTCACAAGGAGCTTCATTCACTACAACCTGGTCTACACCAAGGCAGCCGTTGTTGTCAACTATTGCTACTTCGTAAGTACCAAAGGTGGTAGGATCATAAGTAGGGCCGCTGCCAACTACACTTCCGTTGGAGGTCCAGGTATAAGTTGTAGCGTTCGCATTTGCAGCGTTAAGCACAGGGAAATCATTTCCTGGACAAACAGCCAGATCGGCACCCAGGTCAACAAACGGATTTGGATTCACGATCAGTAACACATCGTCGCCTCCGGTACAACCATTGGCATCTGTTACTGTTACTGCGTAAGTTCCGGCCTGGTTGATGGAAATGGTTTGTCCGGTTTGTCCGGAAAGTGGTGAACCATTAAATGTCCATGTAAAATTTGAACCTGCATTTCCTGCATCCACCACCTGGGCTGTACCACCGTCGCAGATTGCCAGATCATTACCAAGGGTAACAATTATCGGCGCCGAGTTTGCAAGTACTGCTGTTGAAGTTGCTGTACAATTAACACCTGAATTGGAATTAGTAACAGTTACCGTATACGTTCCGGAAGCAGTTGGAAGGATAGTTTGTGTCATTTCTCCTGTACTCCATACGTAAGAAGCTCCAGGGTTACCTGCATCAAGACTTGCAAATGAACCTCCGCCACAAACGGTTTGGTTGGTAAGGTTTACAACAGGAACCGGGATGACGGCAAGAGTGAAATCATCTGTTCCAGTACATCCTGATACTGAAGTAACAGTAACCGAATAAGTACCCGGACCGGTGGTCTGGTAGGTGTCGGTGTTTCCACCAACTGGATTATTGTTTAAGAACCACTGGTAAGTTCCGTTTGGTATTCCTGAGTTTAATACTGGCAATGGATCACTGGAGCAGATCGACTGATCATTTCCAAGGCTAACCAATAATGAAGGATTTATAGTAATTATAATTTCATCGGTACCATTACAGCTTGCTCCAACATTTACACTAACAGAGTAAGTACCCGGTCCTGTAGGTTGGAAAGTCTGATTGATTTCATTTGCGATCGGGTTTCCACTTTCGAACCACTGGTAACTGGCACCAGGGTTGCCGGCATCCAGAGCAGGAATCGGATCCGATGCACAAAGTGAAATGTCGTTTCCAAGATTCACTACAGGAGCAGGGATGATCATCACTACAATAGTATCTGCGCCAACGCAGGTTGGTGTTACATTAACGTTTACAACATATATGCCTGAAGTGGTAGCAGTGATGCTGGATGTTTGATCAGGAAGTGTGTTGCCATCAAGTGTCCATACATAAGTACCATTGGATACACCTGAATTCAAAACAGGAAGAGGCTCATTATCGCAAAGCGTAAGATCTGCGCCAAGGTTAACAATAAGAGAATTCAAAACATTTAACACTGCAAGCGTATCACCCGGCAGGATGAAAGTATTACAACGGTTGGTAAATGTATTGGCATCAGTTCCATTCTGAACAATAAGGTAAACGGGTGTAGCCGGTGAGATAGATGTACCAAGGTTAAATGTTAAAGTTTGAGAATAACCATTACCACCCGGGCAATTCGAGGTTCCGGTAACGGGATAGGTTACGTTGTTGGCATCGATAAGGAAGAATTCACTTCCGGTTGCTGTTAAAGTATTGCATGAAATTTCATAATCAAATGTCACAGTAATATTATCGAATGAACATCCTACATCAATAATTTCCGTCTCAAAAATTCCTGGATCAATCACGATAAATGGAATTGAATCAAACTCCGGCATTTGAACACCGCACTCACTGAGGAAGGTGTTATTGTCGAAACCTACTTTAGTAAATGCATAAGTTGTTCCTGCAGTAAGTGGGTAGAAGAAGGTGACAAGGATACTGTCTGTTTGACCGTTCACACAATTTATAGGAATGGCACTGATCACAGGATTCAGAGCACCGGAAGGAGTCAGAATACGAATATCAGTAGGAACTATAGATCCACACTGCACAGGGTTGTCAAGGATGAGATACACAGAGGTATCTCCGCAATACGCCGTGTAAGCGGGTGCAGGGTTTCCGAATGGATCAACAGGAGAAGCAAACATTGGTACGGTACCAATACATCCGCCTACCACGTTCATCTGAATATCCCGTTTAACTTGACCGATCTTTACACCATTTCTGAACTCTTCGCAAAGTACAGCTATAACACCAACCTGGATCATGGTTGGTGTAAAAGATATCGTTCCTGTCTGAGGATCTATCGTGACTGGAGGAGAAGATGCAATAGGTTGTAACGGATCGTAACCTGGCTGATAAGGCAGACATACACCTGCGGCATCTTCTGAACATACTAATGAAAACACAAGTGAATCACCATCAGGATCCGTAGCTCCCTGGTTATAGAAGAACTGGTTTCCAACGCAAAACTGGGTTACAGGAATAGTCGTAAATACAGGTGAACTGTTTATCGGATAATTAATATTATCCAACGTGGTGGATACATATAAGTCGTAAAAATCGGGATCGACAATAGTTGTTATCTGCGAATTGCGACAACATTCTGAGAAAGAGAATGTCCAGTCAGCACAGGGGCCAGGTAAGGTAACCAGTCCCTCATAAATGTATTCTTCAACTCCGTAGCCGCTTCCGCCATTACACGAAGTGGTAACAGGAGGCAAGCAGGGTGAAGGTGGAATTTGCTGACCTGATCCCGCAGTTTGATTCAAGGTCACGGTTCCATTAAGGGTTCCGCCGCAACCGGTGAAATCAAGAATATGGGAAAATGGTGCACTGATACCCGCACAATCCCTGTAGAACCTTACAGTAATCAGGTATTGATTCGGGCCTACGTAAGTGTAGGTCACATCAGCGCCTACCGCGTGACTTGCATGTGATTTCATCGAAATTAATGAAAGGGCTGCAACGAATGTTGCTGCGACCAGGGTAAAAAATTTCTTCATTAGCATTTTGTGGTTTGGTTTTGGGTAATAATTTATCGTGTAGTTTTAATTCAGACGCAATTTTGATCCGGCAAGATGCAGGATTGTTATCTTTTTAATGTAATAGTTCCTTTTTGAGTGTTCTTCTCCCCGTTTTTGCCGGTCGCAAATATAACATAAAAATAAGTCCCTTCTCCGGCATCCTGAATGTTGTTAATTTTTCCATTCCAGCTGTTTTCAGCACCTTTAAAACGGTGGATGAATTTGCCATTGTGGTCAAAGATAGAAACCTCTATATCAATATCCTGAGCTGCATTGATGGTAAAAAGATCATTTGTACCATCACCATTAGGAGTGAATATATTCGGAACACCTGTAACGGTGAGATCGGAATACACTTCTATGGTGATTAATTCAGTATGAATTTTGCCGGTTGCATCGGTATTTTTGTAGGTAACCAGGTACGTTCCGGGTTTTTGGTAAATATGAGACGCAACAACGCCTGTTTTGGCCTCTGTTCCATCTCCAAAATGCCATTCATTGTTTTCATCGCCAATCGATGCGTTAAAATCGACCGTGAGCGGAGCATAACCTGTAGCAGGAAGTGCCTGGATTTTTGGTTTAGCCGCATTTTCTTTAACAACCGGCTTTTCTGTGATTCCGGAATTGGCTTCCCGGTTCATTTGTGAGGCATCTGTTTGTATGGTAGCAACCTGGGTCAAAGTAGGATCAGATACTGGTGCGAAAGCTCCAGGCTTTTCGGATGTTGAAAGATTTCCCACGGAGCCACTGGCAACTTTATTATCAGCATTTGCACGAACCGACTTTTCAGCACCATTAACCTGCGTATTCAATGTAGGAGTTGACGTGGTTATAATTCTTTCACTTGTAAAAGGTGTCTGAACGGATGGAGAAACCTGTGAAACTGGTGTTGGAACATACTCGTTGGCAATTACGGAATCACGATTGGTATAGAAATAAACTCCTGTTGCAATTGAAACTGCTACAGTAGCTACTGAAACCCAAGTTAATAGGCTTCCTGTTAATTTGCTTGACGCAGTAGCCAGGTTGGAAACAGTTGAACCGTCAGGAATAGAAGGCACTGCTGGCGATTGAATCTTCGAAGCTACATTCTGCCAGAGTTCCGGGCGAACCGGAACCTCATAATTGCTGAAGGTGTCTTTAAACAGTTCTGATATTTGATCTTTTTCTTGCACTTATATCGCTTTTTCGGTTTGTAACATTTTTTGTAAGAAGACTCTTGCCCTGGAATACTGTGATTTAGAAGTACTTTCCGTTATCTCCAGCATTTCTGCTATTTCTTTATGAGCATAACCTTCAATGGCATACAGGTTAAAAACAGTCCGGAATCCTTTCGGCATCGTCTTCATCAATTTCATCAAATCTTTGGCTCCTATCGTTTCCAGCACATGCTGGTAAGTTTCGGATGTATATTCAATAGTTTCAATATCAATATTATGACGGAAGTTCTTGTTCTTTCGGAAGGCATCCAGGGCGGTATTCACCATGATTCGCTTCATCCATCCCTCAAGGGATCCGTTTCCTTTGAACGTGTCAATTTTCTGGAAGATTTTTACAAAGGCATCCTGCATGATGTCTTCGGCCTCTTCTGTACTGTCAGCATACCGGGAACAAAGTCCTAACATCTTGCCACTAAAGGTTTTAAACAGGCACTCTTGCGCCTGTGCTTCCTTCCGGACACATCCATGGACCAACTCTTCATCTGACATATGATCACTGTTCATGGCAAAGACGGATAGGTTGCGGCAATAGGTTGCATTGGGTTGATGTGAAAAAGTAAATATAGTAAAAAAACCTGATCGAGAATCAGGATCAAAGTGAGCGGTAACATATAGTTGAAGCGGCCACGATGTCAGAGTTCCGGGGCAACCATTTATTCCCTACCTTTGCACCCCCTATGGAAAACATCCGAAATTTCTGCATTATTGCGCACATTGATCACGGTAAAAGCACATTAGCCGACCGTTTATTAGAATATACCAATACAATTTCAAAGCGTGATTTGCAGGCCCAGGTACTTGACGATATGGACCTGGAACGGGAAAGAGGAATTACTATAAAAAGTCACGCCATTCAGATGGGGTACACCCTTGATGGTCAGACTTACAACCTGAACCTTATTGATACTCCCGGTCACGTTGATTTTTCATACGAAGTTTCCCGGTCTATCGCAGCTTGTGAAGGAGCACTACTTATTGTGGATGCTGCCCAGGGAATACAGGCGCAAACCATTTCCAATCTTTACCTTGCCTTGGGAAATAATCTGACGATTATTCCGGTGCTGAATAAAATCGACCTTCCCAGTGCGGAACCCGAAACGGTGAAAGATCAGATTGTTGATTTGCTGGGTTGTGACAGGGATGAAATTATTTCAGCTTCCGGTAAAACCGGAGTAGGTGTTTACGATATTCTAAAAGCTATTATTGATCGGGTTCCTGCTCCTAAGGGTGATCCCAACGCCCCGCTGAAAGCACTTATTTTTGATTCGGTGTTCAATTCATTCCGGGGTATTATTGCCTATTTCAGGGTATTTGACGGAGAGATCCGCACCAACGAACAGGTGAAGTTCGCTGCAACCGGCATGGAATACAAAGCTGATGAAATCGGAATCCTTAAACTTGAAAAATCCCCTCGGCCTGTTGTGAAGGCAGGTGATGTAGGTTATATTATTTCCGGTATCAAGGAAGCGCGCGAGGTGAAAGTAGGAGATACACTTACTCACACCCACCGGCCATGTGCTGTAAATATCCAGGGTTTCGAAGATGTGAAGCCAATGGTATTCGCCGGAATTTACCCGGTTGATACCGATGAATATGAAGAGTTAAGAACCTCGATTGAAAAATTACAGTTGAATGATGCTTCACTGGTCTTTGAACCGGAATCATCAGCTGCACTTGGTTTTGGTTTCCGTTGCGGATTTCTTGGAATGCTTCACATGGAAATTATCCAGGAACGGTTAGAGCGGGAATTTAACATGACCGTGATCACCACCGTTCCTAACGTGTCGTATCAGGCTTATCTTAACAATGGGGAAGAACTGGAAGTTAATAATCCAAGTGATTTTCCCGATCCTACACATCTCGATCGCATTGAAGAACCCTACATCAAAGCAACTATAATAACAAAAGCTGAATTTACGGGTGCAGTAATGACGCTTTGCATCGGTAAACGGGGAAATATCATTAATCAGAGTTATCTGACAACTGACCGGGTAGAGTTGGTGTTCGACATGCCCCTTGCTGAAATTGTATTTGATTTTTATGATAAGTTAAAATCCATATCAAAAGGATACGCTTCGTTCGACTATCACATGATAGGATACCGTGCCAGTGACCTTGTTCGACTGGATATTCGTTTGAACGGCGAACCGGTTGATGCTCTTTCTGCTTTGATCCACCGCGATCATTCCTTTACTTTTGGAAAGAAAATTTGTGAAAAATTAAAAGAACTCATCACACGTCAGCAATTTGAAATTATTATCCAGGCTGCAATAGGAGCAAAGATCATCGCCCGCGAAACAGTAAAAGCCTTGCGTAAAGACGTAACTGCAAAATGTTACGGCGGTGATATATCACGAAAGCGAAAACTGCTTGAAAAGCAGAAAGAAGGTAAAAAACGTATGCGCCAGGTCGGTAGTGTTGAAATACCCCAGGAAGCTTTCATGGCCGTACTAAAACTAGACTAAGAATTTCCCTTCGTGCCTTTGCGGAAAATTTTGTGCCTTTACGGGAATTCCCCTTCGTGCCTTTGCGGAAAATTTTGTGCCTTTGCGGCAATTTCCCTTCGTGCCATTGCGGAAAATTTTGTGCCTTTGCGGGAATTTCCTTTGTGCCTTTGCAGGAATTTTTGTGCCTTTGCGGGAATTTCCTTTGTGCCTTAGTGGGAATTTCCTTTGTGCCTTTGCGGGAATTCCTTATTTTTGCCCTCTGACTATTTTTTAACCTCCGCAAGGAATTGAGTTTTTTTTGCTCTGTGTGCCTTTTCGGAATAAACTTTTCATAATGACAGAAAATGAATTAGCATCCATTGCCGTTGACATCAGTTTTAAGATTCACAGCACCCTTGGCCCGGGATTGCTTGAAAGTGTTTACGAAGCCGCTTTCGCTTTCGAACTTGACAAACGGAATATTGCTTATACCAGACAAATGGGATTTAACGTATTTTATGAAGGTAAAGACCTTGGTCTGGGATTCCGCTCCGATCTTGTTCTTGAAAAAAAACTGTTGATTGAGCTAAAGTCAATAGAGAATGTGGCCAATGTTCATCACAAAATAACGCTCACATACCTAAAACTCCTGGAAATAAAACTAGGGCTGTTAGTGAATTTCAACGTAGACAAAATCAAGGACGGTATTCACAGAAAAATTAACGGTTACTTTTAATTTGAGATTTCCCGAAAAATGGGAGTCCCGCAAAGGCACAAAGTATTAATGCATTTGTGGGAAATCTAATGCGCTTCCAGCCAATTAATTCCTACACCCATTTCCACTTCAATAGGGACCAGCATTGTAATTGCATTCGTCATTTTTTCTTTTACAATCGGTTTTAATAATTCCACTTCATCAATATGTACATCGAACACCAGTTCATCATGCACTTGAAGTATCATTTTTGAGCGGAGGTTGAGGCGCGTAATTTCTTTATGGATGTTGATCATGGCCACTTTAATCATATCGGCAGCGCTTCCCTGAATGGGAGCATTTATGGCGTTTCGTTCTGCAAATCCTCTTACAACAGCATTGGCTGAATTAATATCCCTTAAGTAGCGTCTTCGTCCGAGAATTGTTTCCACATATCCGTGTTGGCGGGCAAATTCGATGCTGCCATCCATATAGGATTTGATGGTTGGAAATTCTTTGAAATAATTTTCAATGATAGTAGCAGCTTCCTTCCGGGGAATATTTAAACGCTGTGATAATCCGAATGCGCTGATTCCATAAATAATTCCAAAGTTCACCATTTTTGCATTGCGCCGCATTTCGGAAGAAACCTGTTCAATAGGTACGCCATATACTTTTGATGCTGTTGTGGTGTGGATGTCTATTCCTTTACGGAAAGCTTCGAGCATGCTTGCATCCTTGCTGAATTCCGCTATGATGCGCAATTCAATCTGGGAGTAATCGGCAGATAGTAAAGTATAATGTTTGTTCCTTGGCACAAATGCTTTTCTTACTTCTTTACCACGTTCTGTGCGTATGGGAATATTCTGTAAGTTAGGATTGTTGGAACTTAACCTTCCCGTTGCAGCAACCGCTTGCTGGTACGAAGTATGTATTCTACCGGTACGGGGATTGACCATGGAAGGTAACGTATCCACGTAAGTGTTTTTAAGTTTAACCAGTCCGCGGTATTCCAGTACCAGTTGCACCGCTGGGTGTTTATCGTATAATTTTGAAAGAATTTCCTCCCCGGTGGCATACTGGCCGGTTTTGGTTTTCTTGGCTTTCGGATCTATTTTCAGGACGTCAAAAAACACTTCGCCAAGTTGTTTAGGAGAAGAAATATTAAATTTCATTCCTGCCGCTTCATAAATTTTTATTTCCACCGCATCAATTTCCATTTCGAGTAATTTCGAAAATTCATTGAGTGCTTCGGGATCAATTGCAACACCCTCAGTTTCCATGCTTGCAAGGACGGGAATCAAGGGCATTTCCACATCTTCAAATAATTTGGTGAGTTGATTAGCTTTTAGCATCGGCTCGAAAACACCCCGTAACTGCAGGGTGATGTCGGCATCCTCTGCCGCATAATCTGAAATAGTTTCAACAGCGACTTCGCGCATAGTAATCTGCTGCGATTTTTTTTCACCGATCAGTGTTTCAATCTTAACAGGTTCGTAACCGAGATAAATTTCACTCAGCACGTTCATGTTGTGACGCATGTCGGGTTCGATGAGGTAATGGGCAATCATGGTATCAAACAGCGGACACTTGACTTCCACGTCGTACCACCGGAGCATCATCATATCATATTTAATATTCTGCCCTATTTTTTCTTTTGATTCATCCTCAAAAACAGTTTTAAATTCATGAACCAGTTCGCGCGCCTCGTCATACACTGCCGGCACCGGCACGTAATAAGCTTCATGAGTTGTTACCGAAAACGACATGCCCACCAGTTCGGCCTTGTTGGCATCAATATCGGTGGTTTCGGTATCGAAACAAAAAGTTGATGATGCACTAAGCAAGGCAATTAATTCTTTGCGTTTTTCCTGCGTGTTAACTAGATGATAATTGTGCTTGATGGAATGAATGGTTTCCAGTTGATGATTCTCATCTTCATCTTCCGCTAGCGTCGCATTATCAGAGGTAGCAATTTCCATGTCAAAGAGATCCCGTTGTTTTGCCGGCGACGCAGGAACAACAGTGATATCTTCATCAAGAATTCTTTTAGCAAGAGAACGGAATTCCAACTCGTTGAAAACAGTGCGCAGCTTTTCTTTATCCGGCGTTTCCAGTTCAAGTGCTTTTTCATCAAATGTGACGGGCACATCCGTAATAATGGTGGCAAGTTGCTTAGACAAAATTGCAAGGTGGGCGTTTTCTTTAACTTTATCAGCCAGTTTTCCTTTTAACTCGCCAGCATGTTCAATAATATTTTCAACTGTACCATACTGTGCAATTAGTTGTTTCGCGGTTTTTTCGCCTACACCCGGGATGCCGGGAATGTTATCGGCAGCGTCGCCCCATAGTCCCAGTATATCAGTAACCTGGCTCACAGAAGTGATCTCAAATTTTTTCAGTATTTCAGCAACACCCAGCACTTCAGCACCTCCGCCAAATGTTGCAGGTTTATACATTTTAATATTTTCTGTAACCAGCTGACCAAAATCTTTATCCGGTGTCATCATATAAGTTACAAATCCTCTCCTTTCGGCTTCCTGTGCAAGCGTACCAATAATATCATCGGCTTCATAACCATCCATTGTGATCACCGGAATTCGGAACGCTTCGAGAATTTTTTGAACCCATGGAATTGATAGTGCAAGATCTTCAGGAATTGCATTGCGATGTGCTTTATATTCTGCGAAATCGGTGTGACGTGACGTAGGTGCCTCCGTGTCGAACGCAACGGCAATATGTGTAGGTTTTTCTTTGTTCAGCACTTCCAGCAATGTATTGGTGAATCCAAACATGGCTGAGGTATTTAATCCGGATGAGGTGACACGCGGATTTTTACTGAAAGCAAAGTAAGCACGGTAAATAAGTGCCATAGCATCGAGGAGGAAAAGTTTTTTTTCTGGTTCATTCATAATATGGCCTGCCTTTCGGCAGATGATTAAATAGTTATTTTAATTGCTGAAGAATCATATCGGCCGCTGCTGCAATCTGCTCGCGTGTGGTTTCTTTTCCAAGACTGAATCTCACCGACGCGAATGCTTCTTCATTATTCCGACCCATAGCTTTTAATACATGAGAAGGTTCCGGCAAGGCCGATGAACATGCCGATCCTGTTGATACTGCAAGGCCGGGCAGTTTAATTAATAGTTGATCAGCTTTTATTCCGGGAAACAGGATATTGGAAGTGTTAGGCAACCTGTTTTTAATGGAACCGTTCACATATCCTATACCGTTAGTAGTAAGCTGTTGCTCCAGCAATGTTCTGAGCGCCGAAATCCCGGAAGTATTTTCCCAGTATCCTGAAGCTGCAATTTCGCACGCTTTAGCAAGTCCGATTATGCCGGGAACATTGAGTGTGCCGGATCGCAAACCGTTTTCATGACCGCCTCCGTCAATGATCGGTATAAGCGTCACCCGCGGATTTTTTCTGCGAATAAATAACGCCCCCGTTCCTTTTGGACCATACATTTTGTGAGCCGAGATACAAAGCAGGTCAACACCAAGGTCATTTACATTTACCTGCATTTTGCCCGGACCTTGTGTGGCATCGCAGAAAATAAGGCTGTTATGTTCATGGCAAATTTCCGAAATTTCCCTCACAGGATTTATCACCCCCGTTTCGTTATTTGCAAGCATCATTATTGTCAGTATGGTGTCCTTCCTTAATGAATTCCGGTAAAGAACCGGATCGGGCAATCCTTCACGGTCAACGGGAAGCTGTGTAATTTCAAAACCTGCTTCTGCCAGTTTTTCACAAACATCGAGTACCGCCTTATGTTCCGTATCCCAGGTAATTAGGTGTTGTCCCCTGCTTTTATAGGCTGCGGCCACACCCTTGATGGCCATATTAATGGATTCTGTTGAACCTCCCGTAAAAACGATCTCAGAAGTTTCACAACCCAGAAAATCAGCAACTGTTCGCCTTGAAGCCTCAATTTTTTCTCCAATTGTTCTGCCCATAACATGAGAACGGCTGGAGGCGTTGGCAAACAGGTCTGAAAAATAGGGCAGCATGGCTTGCAGCACTACCGGATCTACCGGGGTGGTGGCATTATAATCAAGGTAAATAGCTGTTGTATCCGGCATGCTTAAGTGGCAAAATTACACGCAACGCGGCATCCTTTCGGGAATAATCACCCATGGAAATAATTAAAATTTTAATTATTTGATTTTGAATGAGATAATATATATTCTCGGAACTCCTCATTTTTGGTAACTTTACCCGGTAAACAAATCCAAAAAATACTTATATTTCTAACTTAACAAGTTTATAAATTGAAAGGAATTATTCTCGCAGGAGGTTCAGGCACACGATTGCATCCTTTAACATTGGCCATCAGCAAACAACTGATGCCGGTGTACGACAAACCAATGATATATTACCCATTATCGGTTTTGATGATGGCGGGGATAAAAGAGATACTCATTATCAGCACACCTCATGATTTACCGCACTTTAGGAAACTTTTAGGTGATGGAACCACCCTGGGTTGCAGGTTTGTGTATGCTGAACAGCCCGAACCTAACGGACTGGCCCAGGCTTTTGTAATTGGTGAAAACTTCATCGGGGGTGAGAAAGTTGCATTGATCCTTGGTGATAATATTTTTTATGGTTCCGGTTTGCAGGAGTTGCTTATGAGTAATAATGATCCTGAAGGGGGTGTTGTTTATGCCTATCATGTTTCTGATCCCGAACGATATGGGGTTGTGGAATTTGATGCGGGCGGAAAAGTAACGTCAATAGAAGAAAAACCACAAAATCCGAAATCGAATTATGCGGTTCCGGGGTTATATTTTTATGATAACAGTGTGGTGGAAATTGCAAAAAACCTGAAACCAAGTGCACGGGGAGAATATGAAATTACAGATGTAAATAAAGAATATTTAAAACAGGGCCGGTTAAGTGTAGGCATCCTGGGACGAGGAACAGCCTGGCTCGATACAGGAACCTTTAATTCCCTTTTACAGGCCAGCCAGTTTGTACAGGTTATTGAAGAACGGCAAGGACTCAAAATTGGTTGTATAGAGGAAATCGCATACAGGAAAGGATTTATAAGCTACGAAAATTTAATTAAGATTGCAGAACCGCTCAGAAAGAGTGGTTATGGTGAATATCTAATGAACCTACACGATTAAATATGAAACAAAAAATTCTGGTAACAGGTGGTGCAGGATTTATTGGAAGCGGAATGGCGGCCAAACTTGCATTGGATCCCGATAATTTCGTGGTAATAGTTGACAACCTCCACACAGGTGCGCTTGAAAAAATTCCAACTTCACCCCATAACAATATTAAATTCATAAAGGCGGATGTAAATGATTTTACCGACATCAGCAGTGTACTTAATGCTTACCGTTTCGATTATGTGTTTCATTTTGCTGCCCTGGTCGGAGTAAAAAGAACACTCGAATATCCTGTTATGGTATTGAATGATATTATCGGAATTAAGAACATATTGAATCTTTCCAAAAATACCGGTGTGAAAAGAATTTATTTTTCATCGTCTTCGGAAGTTTACGGTGAGCCGGTTGAGTTTCCTCAAAACGAACATACTACACCATTGAATTCAAGGTTGCCCTATGCGATTGTTAAAAACGTGGGAGAAGCTTACCTGCGTGCGTACAAACAGGAATATGATTTGGAATTTACTATTTTCCGTTTCTTTAATACCTATGGACCTAAACAAAGTAAGGACTTTGTAATGTCCAAATTTCTTCATGCCGCCCTTCATAACCAGGAAATCACTATTTATGGTGACGGTTCACAAACGCGTACATTTTGTTATATTGATGATAATGTTGATGCATGCCTGAGTGCTTTTTATAATCACAAAATGATTAATGATGTGGTGAACATCGGTACTGATGATGAAATTTCAATTCTTCAATTGGCTCATAAAGTTATTGAAGTTTCGAATTCATCTTCAGAAATTGTACATGTTGCAGCTCTTAAGGAAGGTGATATGACCCGGCGATGCCCCGACAATTCAAAAATGAAACTGCTTTTAAATCGTTCCTTAACACCACTTCATGAAGGTATTCAGAAATTAATTGATTCAAAACACCTGGTTAAAACCTGATTTCCGGATGCACCAAATTTCTGAATTGAAACAATTGGTTGATGCCGAAATCAACAAACTCGTTTTAAATACCACCCCCAGAGATTTATACGAACCCATCACCTACATGCTTTCACTGGATGCAAAGCGGATGCGCCCGGTTTTGGTTTTGTGTGGATGTGAATTATTTGATGGAGATCTGAATAAAGCACTCCAGCCCGCACTGGGAATTGAAGTGTTTCACAATTTCACATTGCTCCATGATGATATCATGGATAAAGCGCCTCTGCGACGAACTAAACAAACCGTACATGAAAAATGGAATGTTAACATAGCTATTTTATCGGGTGATACGATGTTCGTAAAAGCGTGCCAGCTTATGATGCAGGTGGATACAATGATTGTAAAACCCGTTATGGAACTTTTTCACCAGACTGCCATTGAGGTCTGCGAAGGGCAGCAAATGGATATGGATTTTGAAAAACTGCAGGATGTATCACTTGCTGATTATCTTACCATGATCACCAACAAAACAGCAGTCCTTCTTGGTGCCAGTCTTAAAACCGGTGCTTTAATAGCCGGTGCCTCAGCAACAGATGCCGACCACATTTATGAATTTGGTAAAAATATTGGTGTGGCCTTCCAGTTAAAAGATGATATACTGGATGTGTTTGGAGATGATAAAAAATTTGGTAAATTAAAAGGAGGCGATATTGTAGCCAACAAAAAAACTTTTTTATTACTGAAATGCCTGGAACTGGCCTCGGGCTCCGAAGCTGCTGCTTTGCATCAATGGTTATCGGCTGAAAATTCCGATCCCGCAGAAAAAGTAAATGCTGTTACTGCAATATACAGGAAACTGAATGTTAAAGAACTGGCAGAATCGGAAATGGATAATTTTTTTATGGAATCCCTGAATCATCTTAATGCGATCAGTGTGGCAGAGGATCGAAAATCGATATTAAAGGAGTTTGCTGAAAAATTAATGGTCAGAGAGGTATAAATATTACCTGTCAACAGAAGCATAATGCAACAGCGGTTATTAAATTTTTTTTATTGCCGAAGCGTATACCATCAGGCATCTTTCCCTTGCAAATTTGTGTTCTACGATAGGAGCAGGATAGGAAAAATCCTCAAATTCGGGAACCCATTTACGGATGTATTTAAATTCCGGATCAAATTTTCGTGTTTGTTCTGATGGATTAAATATCCTGAAATAGGGAGCGGCATCACACCCACTGCTGGCAGCCCATTGCCACCCACCATTATTGGAAGCAAGGTCAAAGTCAAGTAATTTTTTTGCGAAATAAGCTTCTCCCCACTGCCAGTCGATTAACAAATGTTTCACTAAAAAACTGGCAGTAATCATTCGAACCCGGTTATGCATAAAGCCTGTAGCATTTAATTCACGCATACCGGCATCAACAATAGGATATCCTGTTAAACCCTCGCACCATAGCGCGAATTCCTTTTCATCATTTCTCCAGGGTATGGTATTGTAAAGTGGTTTGAATGCCCCTTCGGCCACATAAGGAAAATTCCAAAGAATCATCTGGTAAAAATCGCGCCATATTAATTCATTCAGCCATGTGGTGCTATTATGCTTAATGGCTTTAGCTACAAGTTCCCTGATGCTGATTGTCCCAAACCGAAGATGAATACTTAACCTGGATGTGCCATTTTGCGAAGGGAAATCACGATGTTCCTTATAATTTTTTAATATATCAGGTTCCACACTTTTGCCCGGAAAATCTATATTGTGTGGAATGAAACCCATCTCCGCCAAGGAAACAATTTTAAGAGGTTTTATTTTATACAATGCATGTAAATGCTTTTTGCTGTGATAAGTTTTGTAGTGATCAGCATTAAGTTCTTTGAGATATCGGTTTTTATATGGAGTAAACACCGTGTAAGGTGTACCATCATCTTTACTTACTTCTTTTTTTTCAAAAATCACATGATCCTTTAATGAATGAAAGCCAATGTTTTTCGAAACTAAAAATTCCCGGATCGTGTCATCTCTTTTACGGGCATAGGGTTCATAATCATTATTGGTGTAAACTGCATTGATTTGAAATTCTGATGCCCATTTTTTCCAGGCAGCACCGGGAGTATCATATATTGTAAGTAACGATGCTGCTTCCTTTGACAATTGTGAATTTATTAGTTCCAGCTGATCATGAATAAACACCAGCCTAGCATCTTTTTTATCTTCCAACTTGTCAAGTATATCAGTATCGAAAATAAATACACATTGCACCGGAAGTCCTGCTTTTAGCGCCTTGTACAGGCCATGATTATCGTGCAAACGCAAATCACGACGAAACCAGAAAAAATTTACAGGCTTTTGTGACATATTTTAAAATTCAGGAGCACATCAATGGGTTTTTGAAAATTTAATTTGTCGCCTTTAACTCCTGTCTTACAAGATCCCTGAAAGCATCTTCAAGCCGTGAGTATGTGAAATCAAATCCCGCAGCTGTTATTTTATCCGGCGAAACTTTTGAACCCGTTATGACCACTTCAGCCATCTCACCGAGAACCAGTATCATCATAAGCTTTGGAACTTTTACAACTAGAAATTTTTTATCCAAAGCCTTTCCCAGCAGCTTCATAAAATTATAATTAGTCACCGGCAGTGGAGCGACTGCATTGTAAATACCGGCGATGCTTTCATTCGCAATTGCTTGACCCGTCATTCTGCAAATATCATCAATGTGAACCCAGCTCTGGTAATGAGCGCCGTCACCAAATACTGGTGCTATTCCAAATTTAAGGGGCTTCATCACTTCAGGCAACATTCCTCCATCGCGAGCCAGTACCAAACCAAAACGAAATATGACTGTGCGTATACCCAAACTCTTAACCTGCAGTGCAGCTTGTTCCCATCGCTGGCAGGTTTTGCCGAGAAAGTCGTTTGATGATGGACTGGATTCATTAATGATATTATCACCTGTGTTGCCATAAATTCCAATAGCAGAAGCATTAATGAATAATTGAACAGAGTTATGTGTGGTTGCCAGAGTTTCATAAAGCAGGTTGGTAGATGTTAACCTGCTGTTGACAATAAGTTTTTTTCTTTCATCTGTCCAGCGCTTATCGGCAATTCCTGCACCTGCCAGGTTGATAACGACGTCGGCCACAGCTATAGCTTTTTTGTCGATTATGCTGTTTTCAGGATCCCACGAAAACGATTTGCCGGAATTCCCCGATTTTCGTGTTAAGTGATATACTGTAAAATTATTGCTTTCAAGGTACGAGGTCAACCGTTTCCCTATAAGGCCCGTTCCTCCCGCTATAAGTATGTTTTTTATTGCTGTCTTCACGCAAATGGTAAACAAGTTTGTCTGATGTATAGTTTCCTGCCGTGTAAAAGAGTTTACTGAATTTTTAACGTTGCATCATGTTGGTGTTGAAAACTTTAGTTTAAGTCTTTCTTCTTTTCACTGCAGGCTTTTTAACTTTGTAACTTAATAAGAGAGCTATGAGATTTGAAAAGCATGTATTTATTTGTACCAATCAAAGGGCAACCAGTGAACGCAAGAGCTGTGGTGAAGCCCACGGACTGGAGCTTGTTAAAATGTTTAAGAAATTGGTGAAGGATAAAGGACTTAATACTTCCATACGAGCGCAAAAAACAGGATGTCTTGATGCCTGTGAGTTTGGCCCGACACTGGTAGTATATCCTGAAGGTGTATTTTATGGAAGTATCGAATTTTCAGATGTGGAAGAAATCGTAAATGAGCACCTGGCCAATAACAGGCCGGTGGAGCGGCTGATTATTGATTTTAGTGCCAAGGCAGGGTCGTAAGCTTTATCGTACTATAAGGTATCATAGCAAAATCAACAATTTGCGTCATTAACATCATACCATCCATTCATTTCTGAATTGGCCATGTCATCAAATACGCCCGATAAATATCGTCATGACCTGGAAGTGGTAAGGGATACAGCGCGGCAGGTGATGAAGGACTTTGGAATGGCAGGAATTGAAATTAATTTCAGTGGCAACCCTCAAACTGCATACCAGGAGCTGGTTGACCAGGCTTTGCCGGCGTTAAAAGGATTGTACCAGAAAAATACAGGTGCTTTTATGGCCCTCCTTTACCGCATTGATGTGGAAGAATACAAGGTAAAAAAATTGTCTGATACAGCATCAGGAAACGATTTCTTTTCTCAACTGGCCGCCCTGGTCATTGAAAGGGAATTTATGAAAGTGCTTATCAGAAAACTTTTTAGCAGTAGAAATGGTTAATAGAGCGGTATTGAAAAGTGCTTTATAACATATGATCGTTATAACTGACTGACGAAAGCTATGAATAACTTCACAATAAAAGATATTGAAAATCTTACTGGTATAAAATCGCATACACTTCGTATATGGGAACAGCGATACGGAATTCCTCTTCCCAAACGAACTGCTACCAATATCCGGTATTATGATGATGAGGATCTGAAATTGTTATTGAATGTTTCCATGCTGAATCGGCAGGGACATAAGATTTCACACCTTACCAGCATGTCAAAACAGGAACTGGAAACCCTTGCACTTTCGTTATCTGCAGTCAGCACCGATTCCAACATTCAGTTGGAATCGATGCTCGCCGCAATGTTCAACCTGGATGAAGCTGCATTTGACAGGATTCTAACATCCAACCTTCTGCGTTTTGGTCTGGAAAATACAATGCTCGAACTTTTCTTTCCTTTCTTGAAACGAATTGGTGTGTTATGGCAATCCGGTCAGGTGAACCCGGCATTTGAACATTTCATGAGCAATATGATCAGGCAAAAAGTAATTGTTGCTATCGACGGAATGACCAGCGTTAAAAAGGAGAACGCAAAGAGATTTGTGCTTTTCCTGCCGGAGTATGAAACACATGAACTGGGTTTGCTGTTTGCAAATTATATCATTCGTTCAAGAGGTCATCAAACGATTTATCTGGGACAAAATCTTCCTTACACAGATGTTGATTCGGTAATAGGGCAGTACCAGAGTGATTTTATTATGTCGGTACTTACTTTGGCTCCGCACAATATTACTGCTCAGAATTTCGTGAATAAAATCGCAAATCGTTTTTCAAAGCACACAATTTTGCTGACCGGCATTCAGATTACGGGAAATAAATCCATCACTACTCCTAAAAACATAAAGATCATTGAAGATATAAAAGACTTTATTGCTTTTGTCGATCAACTCTGATATCAGCCTGCTATAACCAGGTAATAATTCTTCTTGCCTTTTTGTACCAGCAGGTATTTACCCTGTAATAAATCAGATGAGGTGATGTTCCGGGATACGTCAGAAATCTTGTCTTTGTTAAGACTGACTCCTCCCGCGGTTACCATTTTTTTAGCCTCACCTCTGGAGGGAAGAATATTTGTTTTATCAGATAAAAATTCTACAACATTTATCCCTTGTTCCAGTTCCAGCCTACTCACATTCATTTGCGGAACCCCATCCATAATTTCCAACAGGAGTTTTTCATCCAGTGTTTTCAGTTTATCGGCTGCTGCCTGCCCGAATAAAATCTGGCTGGCTTCAACTGAATTGGTGTAATCGCTTTCTGAATGTACGCGCACCGTTATATCTTTTGCGAGTGCCTTTTGCAGGATGCGGGTTTCAGGGGCATTCGCATGTTCTTTTTCAAGGAGTTCAATTTCATCTTTACTTAAAAATGTAAAAATCCGGATGAACCGCCTGGCATCTTCATCACTGCTATTCATCCAGAACTGGTAAAACTGGTAGGGTGATGTTTTATTTGCATCCAGCCATACATTTCCCTTTTCTGTTTTACCAAATTTACTTCCATCACTCTTGGTGATCAATGGAGAGGTGAGTGCAAAAGCTTCTCCGCCTTCCTTGCGCCGAATCAATTCAGTCCCTGTAACAATATTCCCCCATTGGTCTGATCCCCCCATCTGGATGCGACAGTTATGATGTTTGTACAGATGAAAGAAATCAAAACCCTGCACGAGCTGGTAAGTAAATTCAGTAAAAGATATTCCGGTTTCCAGCCTCTTTTTTACCGAATCTTTAGCCATCATATAATTCACAGAAATGTGTTTTCCGGTGTCGCGGATAAAATCCAGAAACGACATGGTTTTAAACCAATCATAATTATTAACCAGTTCGGCGCTGTTAGTCCCACAGTTAAAATCAAGAAATTTTTCAAGCTGTTTCTTAACACAGGCCACGTTATGATTCAGTGTTGCTTCGTCGAGCAGGTTCCGTTCCTCTGATTTTCCGGAAGGATCCCCTACCATACCCGTTGCGCCTCCCACCAGGGCTATCGGTTTGTGTCCCGCCTTTTGAAAATTCATCAGCAACACAATCTGTACAAGGTTACCAATGTGAAGCGAGTCGGCTGTTGGGTCAAATCCGATATAACCCGATACCATTCCTTTAGACAGGAGTTCTTCAGTTCCGGGCATCATATCGTGAATCATTCCTTTCCAGCGCAACTCTTCAATAAAGTTCATTTTTTCCTCATTTTTGGCAAAGATAAATGAAAAAGGGAAAGTTGCCAGTTGAGAATTGGTTGCCTGTTAACTTTCGCCGGCTCATGTTCCGCTGGTAGTTCGGTCGCTGCCAACTTTTTAACTACTTTCGTAAGCATGATTCTTTTAACAGGCGCTACGGGCCTTTTGGGATCCAGGATTCTTTTCGACCTGGTTTCAATGGGTTTTATGGTTCGGGCTATGAAACGGGATACCAGCAGGATGCAATGCGTGGAGCATTATTTTGCAGCTGCTCCTCATCTTTTAAAAAATATTGAATGGGTGAATGGTGATATCAATGATATTTATTCGCTCGACTCTGTAATGTCAGGTGTTAACCAGGTTTATCATTGTGCCGCAAGAGTTTCTTTCCAGCCATCCGATCATGACAGCATGCATCATGTAAACATCAACGGTACCGCTAATGTGGTAAATGTGTGCCTTGAAAAAAAAGTATCAAAACTGTGCTTTGTCAGTTCTACTGCTGCCCTTGGAAGAACTGGTGAAGAACCGGTAGTGGATGAAAGCGGTTCCTGGAAAACATCCAGGTTGAACTCAACATATGCAATTAGTAAGTATGGTGCAGAACGGGAAGTGTGGCGGGGAATTGCTGAAGGTCTGAATGCGGTGATAGTTAATCCGGGGGTGATTATAGGCCCCGGCAATTGGAAGACCGATAGTTCAATGCTTTTTCGACAGGTTGAAGCGGGATTAAAATTTTATACTTCCGGTATTACGGGGTTTGTGGATGTAAAAGATGTATCCGCTACAATGATAAAATTGATGGAAAGTGCTATCACGAGTGAGCGGTTTATTCTTGTTGGTGAAAACAAGCCTTTCCGGGATGTGATGGACAGGATAGCTGATAAAATTGGTAAATCAAGGCCGGGCGTATATGCTGGTCCGTTATTATCGGGTTTTGCCTGGAGGATGGAAATGATGAAGTCATGGCTTACCGGTATAAAGCCGGTAATCACAAGGGAAACTGCACGGTCGGCAAATGGAAAAAATTTTTACTCAAGTGAAAAAATAAAAAGCCTGCTTAAAATTGAGTTTACACCGATAATGGAATCAATTGACAATACAGCTGAAATATATTTGAGTTACAGGAAGCAGTTGGTTTAAACAATTTATTATCCGTAAAGCGAATCCAATCTATAAGTACCCGGAAACTTTTATTAATTTCCTTCTGGGAAAGGTAATCTCGGTCTTACTCTGCTTTTCCTGTAAACAGAATGTGCATCATGCTTCGGCAAACCTCTTCTCAGGTGAATTTGTTCCTCTATGGGTAGCGCGATAAACTCAACACACTCCTTACTGCAACAGCCATTCTTTTTTTCTGAACAGGCTTCGCATTGTATGAACAGCAGGTGACAATCATCATTCGCGCAATTGGTATGACGATCGCTGACAGAACCGCATTGATGGCATTTTGAAATTACTTCATCACTGATACGTTCTCCAAGCCGGTCATCGAAAACAAAATTTTTACCTATGAATTTGGAAGGAAGCCCTTCAGCTTTCACTTGTCGGTGATAATCAATGATACCACCTAGCAACTGGTTCACATCTTTAAAGCCATGATGTTTAAAATAAGCGCTTGCCTTCTCACAGCGAATGCCACCGGTGCAGTAAAGTAATATTTTTTTGTCTTTCTGATCTTTGACCAGTTCAATAGATACAGGTAATGTTTCACGAAAAGTATCGGTGTCGGGAAGAATAGCGTTTTCAAAATGACCAATTTCACTCTCGTAATGATTACGCATATCAATAACAATGGTACCAGGCTGATCCATTGCTTCATTAAATTCTTGTGCGCTGAGATGCTTTCCTATATTGGTTACCTCAAACGACTGATCATCCACACCATCAGCAACCACTTTATTGCGAAGCCTTACCACCAGTTTATAAAAAGACCTGCCGTCATCTTCTACAGCAATTTTAAATGGCACATCTTTTAATAACGCATGGGCCTGTATGAGATTTTTAAAGTCTTCAAAATGATGTTCAGGTACACTGATTTGTGAATTAATTCCTTCCCGGGAAACGTAGGTGCGTCCCAGTATTCCAATGTTTTCAAAATCACTGTATAACTGATCCCGGAATGTTTCGGTATTCTCAATCATAACATAACGGTAAAAAGAAAGCGTTATCCTGCGAAAGGTTTCCGCAGCCAGTTTCGCCTGGAGTTCTTCTTTTGACAGTGTGTTAAACAACATCTTTTTCATACCAAGTGGATATGATTTCTAAAACCTGTTAAGCCGAAATATTTTTACGCCTGTTTTTTCGCCAGATGTAAAATGCCACACCCCCAATTATGTAAGGCATTGCCAGTAAATATAAAATTCCATTATTCAAACCCCGTCCAACTTTCAAAGATTCATCTTTCGCACCCGTCTCAGCCACAGCCCTGCACATGGAGCACTGGGAATAGGAGGGAGGTGTTATGAGCAGCAGAAGGAATAAAGCAATAACGATTCTAATAGTTCTCATGTATAAGAAATTCAATTGTGTGCGGTGGTTGATTAAATAATATTCGGTGGTAATTTTAAACTCACCAACCCACCAACTCTCTACTTACTGCCAACTGCCAACTGCCAACTGCCAACTGCCAACTGCCCACT
>JALYQW010000086.1 GCA_030855635.1 Bacteroidota bacterium
AATGGCCATATGCCAGAAAGATGAACTTTTTGGTGTCATTGATAAAAACGATCTCACACTGATTCCATTTGAATATGAGTCATTGCAGTGGTTGTGGAAAGATATTTTTAAGTATACCCGCGGTGAATCCGCCGGACTTATAAGATCAGACGGCACACTGCTGCTGCCGGGTGAATTTGATGGAATAGGAACTTTTGAAGAAGGTAAAATCGTGATTGTTAAGGATGGTAAAATGGGTTATGCTGATACATCGGGCGCAATCATTATTCAATTACTATTTGATGCAGGAAAAGAAACTTTAGTACAATCACAATTTCATAACGGTATGGCTGTTGTCAGGAAGAACAACCGCTATGGTTTAATTGATTCTACGGGTAAAATTGTTATCCAGCCCACATTTGAAGATTTGAAATTTTTAAGTGATTCCATAATTGCATTTCGCAAAAATTCCAAATGGGGAGCCGGAATGCGAACTCCTAATAATGTTTTATTTTTGCCGAAGTACGACCAGATTTTTTCATGCGAAGATGATAACTGTGTTGTGGCATTAAAGGGAAAACAGGGTTTGATTGATACAACGGGTAAAAATATCTTACCATTTCAGTACGAGTTGTTGCAAAGAATAGGGAATGGATTTTTCATGGCTAGGAAATTGGGTAAATACGGAGTTCTGAATAGTGATAACCATGAAGTTATTCCTTTTCGTTATGATAAGTATCTGGAAAGAGATAAAGGTGTGATTGAATTTGCTAATAGTTCTGATGTCATCTGGCTGGATATTGTCAACAAGAAGGTGTTCAGTAAGAATTAATTTTCAGCAAAAGGACTTCCATATTTGATTTAAATTTGCACGATGAAGTATGGAAAAATAACCTCTGAGATTCTGGAACAGCTTACAGCGATCTGTGGTGCGCAATATGTTCACACTTCGCGGGAAGCCATTGAAAATTATTCCCACGACTATACCGAAGATCTTCGATTTTATCCGGAGGTAGTTATAAAGCCTTCAACAGCTGAAGAAATTTCCGCTGTCATGAAAATCTGTAACGAACACCTGGTTCCTGCCACGCCCCGAGGTGCCGGTACCGGTTTAAGTGGAGGGGCGTTACCGGTTTTTGGAGGCATTGTAATTTCGATGGAACGATTTAACAGGATTCTACAGATTGATGAGCGAAATTTGCAGGCTACAGTTGAGCCGGGCGTCATCAACCAGATCTTTCAGGATGCGGTTATGGAAAAGGGCCTTTTCTATCCTCCTGATCCCGCCAGTCGCGGATCGTGTTTTTTAGGAGGTAACCTTGCTGAATGTGCAGGAGGACCGAAAGCAGTGAAATATGGTGTTACCAAGGATTATGTATTGAATACGCAGGTAGTACTTCCAACAGGGGAAATTATCTGGACCGGTGCAAACGTTCTAAAAAATGCAACCGGGTATAATCTCACGCAACTAATGATAGGAAGCGAAGGCACACTTGGCATTATCACGCAAATTGTTTTCCGGTTAATCCCGTTGCCAACGCAAAACCTGCTGCTGCTGGTCCCATTTACCTCAGCTGATAATGCCTGCCGGGCGGTATCTGCGGTATTCAGGGCCGGTATCACTCCTTCTGCAATGGAATTTATGGAAAGAGATGCCATTGACTTTGTTTTAAAATATGTGGATGTTACACTTAGCATTCCTGACGACATAAAAGCACATCTTATAATAGAAGTGGATGGCAACGATACTGAAGCACTTTTTAAAGATTGTGAACGCATTACAGAAGTGATGAATGAATTCGGTGCATCAGATGTGCTCTTTGCTGATACTGCACAACAAAAAGCGGAGTTATGGAAAATGAGAAGAGCGACGGGCGAGGCAATTAAATCACATTCGATATACAAGGAAGAGGATACCGTGGTTCCCCGGGCAGAACTTTCGGCTTTGCTAAATGGTGTGAAGGAAATTGGGAACAGGTATGGTTTCCGTTCCGTTTGTTACGGCCATGCCGGAGATGGCAACCTGCATGTGAATATCATTAAAGAAGAAATGAGCGATGCCGACTGGAATGAGAAAGTTCCCCTGGGAATACGCGAAATTTTTGAATTATGTGTAAAACTCGGTGGAACGCTATCAGGTGAGCACGGAATTGGTTGGGTTCAAAAAGATTATATGAACATTGCATTTGACCAGGTCCAGATCAATCTGCAAAAAGGAATTAAGAAACTTTTCGATCCGAACCTGATTCTGAACCCTGGTAAAATGTTTAATTGATATTATAAAACACTTTGGCCCGTTATTCGTAGTAATCAGACTCAATGATTACATATTTTGGCTAACCACTCAGCATCATATCATTCTTTAAGAAGAAAAGTATCATACTGCCTGATAGCATTGTTGGTGATATTGGGAAGCATATTCCCCGCTTTTTCTCAGGAAATGCTGGGGATCAGCAATTCGAATTTTGCAGGCAACATGGGGATGAGCCTCAATCCTTCTCTTTTTGTGGGTTCGCCTTACCGGCATGAATTCAACCTGATTTCAGGAGATTTATTTATTGACAACGATTTCGTTTACCTGCAAAAGCGGTCTTCCACATTAGTTAACAGTATTAATGGTGAACCTATCCCTGAGGAGCGGTTTAAAAATTATACCACAACAACACCTAAAAAGGTGTATGGAAATGTCTTTCTCAGGGGTCCTTCTTACATACAGAATAAAGATAGATTTTCATGGGGAGTTCACACCGCTTTCAGAGGTAATTTAAGTGCAACCGATGTTCCATTTCACCTGGCAAAATTTATTAAGGAAGGATTTGATTACATTCCGCAACATGACATTAATTTTATTTCCACTCCGTTTAAGTCAACCACCATGGCTTGGGGTGAAATAGGGGGTACCTATGGAAGGAAATTATATGAAAGGCGTGAAAAGGGCTATTTGGCCGGTGCGGTGACTCTGAAGTTTTTAATTGGATTCGATGCTGCTTTTGCTGATTTGTCTGAATTTGATTACGAAGTGCCTTCTTCAGATACGCTGGTGGTCAATACTGTTACAGGTACTTACGGACATTCGTTGACGGATGATGAAAAGGGTTTTAATAAGCCGCTGAAATTTCGTGGATTCGGTGGGGGAATTGATATTGGTATTACCTATTATCGTGGTAAAATTCATGGTGCAGGCGACTGTAATGCAACTGCAGAAATTCGTAAGAAGTACAAATACCGTTTGGGAATTTCTATCATTGATATCGGGTTTGTAAGATTCAGTAAGCAGGCAAAAGTTTTCGAGTTTAATAACAATAGTGCCATCTGGCCTGGTATCGATACCGTAAATTTCAGTACCATTATGACGATGGATACTACTATCAGCGGACATTTTTATGGTGATCCCTATGCATCCCAGACTGATGCAGCCTTTAGTATTTATACCCCTACGGCACTGAGTGTTCAATTCGACTACTGCATTATACCCAGAATTTATGTGAACGCTTCCATCATACAGGCGATCCCGTTATCAAAACTGTCAATCGTCAGGGCTTCTCAATTTTCGATCACTCCCCGGTTTGAAACCCGTAAATTTGAAGTAGCACTACCGATAACCCTATATGAATACAAAACACCTCATGTAGGAATAGCTGTGCGATATAAGTTTTTAGTATTGGGTACCGAACGACTGGGTTCATTCACTGGGTTATGGAACACCACAGGATACGACATATATTTTGGCTTAAAATTCAACGTATGTCAGTTGAAGAAAAAAGGTGGTAAAGATTCTTTCTGTCCGGTAGATTAATAAATTAATCAATATTATTTTCTGAAATTAAATGCCACAGGGGCTTCTTTTTCCTGTGTGGAATAATCATAAAAACCAATAGTACTTTTACGACCCAGGTTACCGGCAGTTACCATATTCACCAGCAACGGACACGGTGCATATTTGGGATTTCCAAACCCATCATGCATAACTCTTAAAATAGAAAGGCACACATCAAGACCTATGAAATCAGCCAATTGCAACGGACCCATTGGGTGAGCCATACCAAGCTTCATAACAGTATCAATTTCATTTACCCCGGCTACGCCTTCGTATAGGCTGTAAATGGCCTCATTGATCATGGGCATTAATATTCGGTTGGCAATGAATCCGGGATAGTCATTTACTTCTGTAGGAATTTTACCAAGCTTGCGCGAAAGATCAAGAATTGTTTCTGTAACCTGGGCAGATGTGCTGTACCCCCTTATAACTTCTACAAGTTTCATGACCGGCACCGGGTTCATGAAATGCATGCCGATAATTTTATCTCCGCGTTTTGTTACCGCCGCTATTTGTGTAATGGAAATGGAAGAAGTATTGGATGCCAGGATGGTTTCAGGTTTGCACAAAGCATCCAGTTCCCTGAAAAGATTTAATTTGGTGGTGACATTTTCTGTAGCAGCCTCCACTACCAGGTCAGCATTGCTTACGCCATCTTTTAAAACGGTAAAAGTTTTTATGTTGTTAAGGGTACTCGCTTTTATTTCTTCGGTGATACTACCTTTTTTCAGCATGCGATCAAGGTTGGTATCGATTACTTTCACAGCCTTATCGAGAGCCTCCTGGTTAATGTCGACAAGTGAAACTGAATACCCATTTTGAGCAAACACATGCGCGATGCCGTTACCCATGGTTCCTGACCCGATTACTGTAATGTTTTTCATCATAAAATTTTTATTTACCGCTTCTCTGCAGAATGGTCCTTATGGTATAAATAATTATTTTTAAGTCGAGTGCCAGCGACATATTTTCTATGTAAATCACGTCAAATTTCAACCGCTCAACCATTTCGTCTACATTTTCGGCATATCCAAACTTTACCTGTCCCCACGAAGTAATGCCGGGTTTCACCTTATGCAAATGGCGGTAGTGAGGGGCTATGGGCATAATCTGGTCGATGAAAAACTGGCGTTCAGGCCGCGGCCCCACCAGCGACATATCCCCTATCAGCACATTATAAAACTGGGGGATTTCATCCAGGCGGATCTTCCTCATAAATTTCCCGAAAGGTGTGATCCTGTTGTCGTTTTCACTGGATAGCATAGGGGTATCTTTTTCAGCACCCACAAACATCGACCGGAATTTATAAATATTGAACGGAACACCATGAAGTCCGATGCGTTCCTGCACAAAAAAAATGGGACCCCAGGAAGAAATAACTATTATTAGTGAAACCACCACGAAGATGGGACTCAACAACATCAATAAAAATAATGACACAACAATATCAAGCAATCGCTTAACGGTTTGCTGCCAAACCGGCATCAGGTCAGGGGAGATTTCAATTAGTGGCGCTCCAAAAATTCCATTCATTTTAACCGACCCTGAAAGTATGTCGTACATGTCGGGAATAATTTTTACAATAACCGGAGTGTCTTCAAGTATGTTTATTATTTTACCGATGTTCTCGTGTTCAGAGGATTCAATGGCAATAATTACTTCTTCGATATTTAGTTCTTCTATAATTTTTTTTAACTCGTTTAAGGAACCGGCGTGCGGAAGAATTCCCTCAAGGAGATGCCCGTTATTATGATCCACGTGGATGAAACCCTTGAAGATATTTCCCTGGCTTTGTTCTGCCGATTCAAGTTCATTATAAAGTTTAAGTGCTTTACGGTTACTTCCTATGAGCAGCGTGTTAAAACCAATTTGCCTGGTTTTGATTTTGCGGCCGGTTATGGTGGTAAGGGTGATCCGGATAATGGCGGTTGCGAAAAAATGCAGGAACAGTAAGGCGAAAAAGGTGCTGTAATAAGTTTTGTAGGAAAGAATTGTATCGTCCAGAAGCAGCGTAAAAAAGATCACCAGCACACCAATAACAGAGATATAAATTGTTTGACCGAATTCGCGAAGCCGCGATTTGCGGAAAATATCTGTGTAAGTTCCCGTAAAGGCATACACTGAGATCCATAACAAAGGTATGAGTGTAACTCCCAGGAAGAATTTGCTGTCAGGAACAATATTTTCGAATGCAATTAGCTCAATGTAAAGCTTGCGGTACATGTAAAACAAAGCCCACGCAATGGAAGCTGCCATGAAGTCTCCAATAATATATTTAATTGTCTGGGTTTTCCGGTTCATCAGAAATGCACAACTTTGATATTATCCAGGTAAAACTCAGCCAAAGGAATATCGGGATTTTTTACTGCCCCAAAAAATATTTTATAACCTGAAGCATCAGGGTAAGCACTTACGGTATAACCCAATTGAACGTAAATTTTATTCCATTCCGATGTAGCTTTCAGATTAATAAGTCCGATTTGTTCATCAGGAAGGTTTGGCGTAACTATAAAAATACCTGCCAGCATAGTCTGGTTGATTTTATAATCGAGTTCCAGGTACACTGCTGCACCTGATCCAGGAAGATCGTAAGCTGTTGTAGAAGTAATTTCAAACCGTGTATCATTTTGATCCAGTATAACTCTTCCACACAATCCTTCAAAATTATTAGGATCCCCGACATCCGTCTGGTACATTAGTGTATCACTAATTGAAGTGGTTGTAAGGCTGAAGCCGGAACCTTCAAAATCTTCACAAAAACTGCATTGAATGGAATCAAAATAACTGACTACAGGATTTATGTTTAACGTTCCCAGTTCAGGTATGACAACTTGTGAAATATTTCCCCTGTAAAAGGGATAAGGTGAGCGCGTGGCAGCAATTCCATTCAACAAAATTCCAGGACTTAATATCAGGTTGGTTGGCCCGGTATTTAACACCGGAAATTTTGCAGGCAATTCATATACACCTTGAAAATCATTATCGAGATAAACCCACACATCACGAATGTTTGTTGATGCTGAAGCTCCCAATTCACCAAGAGTAGGAGTGGGGTCAAAAACAAAACTGTCGATTTGTATGAACCCGGGAGCTTGTTCATCAGGGTTGATGAAATCACAACCTGATATTGAAATGATGAGCACAAAAAAGGGTATCAAATAATAAGGCGTTGTACGGTTTTTCATTTTTTTGTTTTGAACTGTTGCATGCTCGGCAAGACTTCGTGGTTTCAGGACACCAGTGTAGCTGTAAATTTTAACTTGTCAATAATCTGGTGCGCTACATCCAGGGCTTTGAACCCGTCTTCAATACTCACAACCGGTACCTGGTTTGACTTAATAGCTTTAGCAAACGTTTCCAGCTCTGATTTAATAGCGTTGGATTCCGTCACAGCAGGATTTTCAAAATAAATTTGCTTGGTCCCTTTTCCCGAACCCAGGTCAATAGTTACAGCTAGCGGATCGGGTTCGCCGATAACATTTTTTAACCGGACTACTTCAGCACTTTTCTTTAAAAAATCAACTGAGATATATGCATCACGTTGAAAAAAGCGCGACTTCCTCATGTTCTTTAAAGAAATCCTACTTGCTGTAAGATTAGCCACGCACCCGTTATCAAATTCGATCCGGGCATTTGCAATATCCGGAGTATCACTTACCACGGCAACACCGCTGGTACTGATTTTTTTTATGGTTGATTTTACTACGCTTAAAATGATGTCGATATCGTGAATCATGAGATCAAGAACTACCGAAACATCCGTGCCTCTTGGATTGAATTGAGCCAGTCGGTGCGTTTCAATGAACATGGGAGCGCTTATGTATGAACGTGCCGCAATAAATGCAGGGTTAAACCTTTCCACATGCCCTACTTGTACTTTTACATTGGCTTCAGCAGCCAGAGACAGCAATTGCCTTGCTTCATCCATAGAATTGGCCAATGGCTTTTCTATAAATACATGTTTCGATTTTTGAAGGGCACTCACGGCACAGTCGAAATGATGTAAGGTGGGAGTCACTATGTCAATTACATCACAAGCCTTTATTAACGACTCCATGGTGCTGAAAGGAGTAAGACCGGTTTCCTGTGCAACCTGTTGCATGGTTTCGGCATTACTGTCATAAAAACCTGTTATTTGAAAATCAGGAATTTCTTGTAACAACCTGAGATGGATCCTGCCCAGGTGACCTGCTCCTAAAACACCTATCTTCAACATATTAAATTTTTTGCAAAAGTAACCCTTTTTTAACGACCGTGAAATGATTATTTTTGCCTCCTTTCCGCACCAGGTTTCACTCACACACACTAACGGCTTTATTTAAACTGCTCCCATGATCGAGGATAATTTCAGGCAACAGGGGATGCGCCGTAAACTGGTAGACGAGATCAGGCGGAAAGGTATTACAAATGACCAGGTGTTGAATGCAGTAGGTGAGGTGCCCCGCCATCTTTTCCTTGACAAAGCATTCCTGGAATTTGCCTACCAGGATAAGGCCTTGCCAATAGAAGCCGGCCAAACAATTTCGCAACCTTACACCGTTGCTTACCAGAGCCAGTTGTTATTGCTCGAGAAAGGCATGAAAGTGCTGGAAATCGGGACCGGATCAGGATACCAGACCAGTATTTTATTCAAACTGGGGGTTAAGGTGTATTCGATTGAACGTCACAAAGTCCTTTTTTCCAAAACACAAGTCCTTCTAAATTCCCTGAATTACAATGTGAAACTCTTTTATGGTGATGGTTTTAAAGGACTGCCCGCTTTTGCACCTTTTGACAGGATCATTATCACTTGCGGGGTTGGGGAAATTCCTGCTGAGCTGGTTAAGCAATTAAAAACCGGGGGAGTGATGGTGCTGCCATTAGGTCCTGATAAAGAGCAGGTAATGACCACGGTTATTAAGAAAAACGATCAGCAGACTGAAGTCATCTCTCTGGAAAAATTTCGTTTTGTTCCCATGCTTGAAAACAAAGCACCCTGAAAATTTACCTTTACATTTAAAGAACTTCGTCATCAATGGCTTCTGTTTTTTTTCTCATTTATCAATTACATCATTGAATTTCAATAACATAATTGATTAACAGCTGTTGATAAAGCTTGTTAAAACTAATTGGGTGACCGGTAAAGCTGTGCTTGGAGTAGCTATAATTTTATGTGCGAACTCTAAATCAACTAAAATGAAAAGAACACTATTAATTGCTGCATTGATTCTCGTAGGGGGAATGGTGCAGGCACAGGACAATGCAACTGCCGGAGAGCACTCGGAGTACAAGATGTGGTTAAGTGGATCTGCGCAATTCCGCAGTTATGATGATGATTCCGACTATTCAGAGTCAGGCGGGAATTTCAGTCCGGCATTCGGTTACTTTCTCAATGAGAGAATGGCTGTGGGTTTGAGGTTTTCAATTGAAGGTATGAAGTTAGAAGAGAAAAACAATGGATTCGATGAGGAAATCAAAATAAGCGAGTTTTCTGTAAACCCCTTCTTTCGTTATTACAGAAACATAAGCGACAATTGTCATTTATTCGGTGAACTGAGTGTGGGATTTGGATCAGGTAAAGTAGAAACGGATGTTGAATTTGGACCCGATCCTGAGGACACCTACTCATTCTTTCAGACCGGCATTTCTCCCGGAATTCAATACTGGATGCACAAGCGCTGGTCTATAGAGGCGGCATGGGGCGCATTGCAGTATCGTAGTTTTAATGACAAGGCTGATGAAGAAGGGCAATCAGACCGGACTGAATCAGAAATTGCAGTCGGGCTGGATTTAACTTCACTTTCATTCGGACTGAATTTTCATTTTTAATTAAAACATAAAAAAAGGGGGATGACTTTCAAAGTCATCCCCCTTTTTCATGCTTATTTTTTTGAATTTATTTCATTCCCATTTCCTGGAATTTTTTGGTAAGAATTTCGTGTAAAACTTCAACCTCAATTCGCTTGGCGATGATGTTTTTATTTTCGTCAAGAAGGAAAATCTGCGGAGTAGTAGATAAATCAAATTCATGACGGAAATTATTTCGAAGTTGAGGGTCGGCTACATTGGTAAATTTCAGATCTTTTTCCTTGATAAATTTCCTCCATTTATCCATTTCAACTTCCACACACACCGCATAAACATCTACTCCTTTTGATTTCATTTCGAGGTACAAATCGTTTATTTTCGGAGTAACTTTCTGGCAATGGCCACAGTCAGGATCCCAGAAATACAACACCGTAAATTTTGATTTCATGTCATAAAGTGCACGGGGCACATTCGAGGTATCGGTAAGTACCATGTTTTTCACTTTCTTGCCAAGAAGGATAGGCTTGAGTACTTTAGCACGGTCCTGGATTTTGTAGAGTTGTGCTTCATCTGCCCAGAAAGCTTTTTCTTTGGTATAATATTTTTCCGCCATGTGTACAAAAACAGCATCCATTCCCATAATGTTGGAAGTTTCATAGGAATTGGTGATCCACCACACCACGTATTTAAACATTTCAGTACCTGGAGGAATTTTGCTGATTACAAAATCGGCAGCTACTATCACCGAATCAGGCATTTGAAGTGTCAGCTTTTTAAAGTATTGATCTAGTTTGGGGTGGAATACCGGGGTATATAAAAGACGGCTATCAGTAAGGTCTATGTTATCAAAAAAATGCTGTTTGTAATAATAAAACTGGTGCAGTGAATCCGGTGTTCCATCGGGATTCTTAGGCGCCTCCGGTAATACCACTTCGGAAGTCACATTGAATAATTTAGTCAAAATGAAATCAGGATTTTTTGTCTCAAGGTTGTTTTTATAATTAAAAACAGCGCTGTCAATAACCGCCATGCGACCTCTTACTTCATCAGCTTTTGCCTTATCCTGCTTCACTGATTCAAATTCGGCACGTAATGGTTCAATCTCCTTGGATCGGGCATTGATAAACTGGAGGTAATCATAAAAGAGTGTATTCTCGGTGGATCCTTTAACTTTCATATGCTTTACATAATCAAGCGTATCTGTTTCGACACTGAAATGTTGTTCTTTGTCGATGATAAGTTCAAAATATTTTTTGCCAGGTAAAACAATCATATAAATACCACCCGGTAATTTTTCAGTCCCTTTGAAAATAAGATTGCCCGAAGCATCAGCTTTCGTTGAATCTTTCAAATACTGTTTATCACCGTAGTAATTAGCCAGGTAACAAAGGGAATCCCTTAGTCCATTGACTTTAACTTTAACATTATGGCCCTCCTGGGCGAAAACTGGTGCAAGTCCGGCTATTAAAATAACGGAAGTAATAAGGATGCTTTTAAAACGCATAATCGATTTCGGGATTTAACTTCATGCAAAATTAACAAATGTTATGATGAAGAAACGGTGAACGCAAG
>JALYQW010000107.1 GCA_030855635.1 Bacteroidota bacterium
TTGCGAATGCAATAATCTTTGACCTTTGTGCCTTTGTGGGAATTAATTTTTTTCTTTCAATAAAAAAACTTTCTGGTCACCACTTCTTTCTCATTTTGAAGAACCAGGTAATATGCTCCGCGACTGAGATCAACACCGATATCGATGGTGTTTATGCCTTTAGTGGCATCGCTGCGTGAGCTGGCGGAAAGGATACGGCCAGTCATATCGATGATGCGGTAGTTGTAAGGCTCATCCGAATTATATTGAAAGACCACTGATAGTTCATGTTCAGTAGGTGATGAAATGGTGGTGAGTATTTCGAATAAATCAGCAGAAAAGTTTACTGCTACAGGGCCATACGGTTGCATGGTACCATCAAAATCAAACTGGTGCAGGTAATAATACTGAATGCCCGTTACCGGAGCTTCATCCAAGGCTTCATAATGTTGCACGTTATTACCCTGTCCACTGCTCTCTACGCGATCGATGAATTTATAATTGGTATGGTCGAGTGTACGCTCCACATTGAAATGACTGTTATTAATTTCAGAAGCTGTGGTCCAAGATAATTTCACTTTATCCTGAACTTTGCTGGCTGTGAATTCAAGCATCGAAACAGGAAGCGGTGTCGTCTCCCCCACTATGGTCCACCAGTTACCTGAAGTGAAGCCGCTGTAGTCGGAAAGAGCTACAGTGTTCGGATTTCCCGGTGTAAAAACCTGGTTGGGTTGAAAAGGAAATTCCCATAAACTGCCTGCATTCACCCATCGCTGCGCACGCATGTCAGTGTTACCCGACTGTGCCTGTTCACCTGCTGCATAACGAAACGTAATATCAGCCTGAGCTCCTTGCTGAGAATTATTTTTAACAAGATAATACCTGTCGGTCATCGCCCATCCTGCACTTCCCCACCCACCGCCGGAACCATTGTTAATACCATGTATGTTGGTGACATCAGGCAATGGCCAGTTAATATTATCCGGAAGCGTGCTGTAGGTTCCTAACATCATATCATGTGCGCCGTTGTCGATGTTATAATCCATTGGAATACGAACTCCCGTGGCATTGATAAATGGAATAGTTCTCACTCCACTAACGGTACCCATATCCCAAGCCAGCCGTCCGTAAGGCGACACATTATCATTCAGCAGATCGGTTTCGGCCTGAATGTCGCCTGCCGCTACCACAAATGAAAGTGCTGAAGGTGATGTGTTCGTTAAAGTCACCAATCCGTTGTTCAATTTCAAACGGCCATTGGTTAGAATGAGTGAATCAGAAACAATAAAATCTGTCATCCGCATGACATGCGCGGCATTCTGAATTTTAAGATCATAAAATGTAGTGGTGGAAGATCCATTGATGTGTTGCAAGCCAGTGCCATTCATGGTTACTTTGCTGATGGCCGGAATAAACGCGCCGTTATTCTGCCAGTGTCCACCCACCGCGATCGGGAACTTCGTATAGGGCCGCTCAAACCGGAATGTTAAATTGGGTCGGCAATTTCCCGCAAAACTGTTGGTATTATAAAAAGTAAGCGTACCATTCGTAAACGTTGCCAGCACATTTGAACTGAGGGTAACTGTTGTACCTGCTACATTTATCACCGTTGCAGTAATGCTGCCATTGAAAGGACCGGTTCCAATTACTTTAGCCCCCACATAAACCTGCGATGCCATTGCCGGGTCAACTGTTACCGTATTGGTTCCGGCAATACCGGAAGCAGTTGTAGCAAAATAATCAGACGGTAAAATATCACAACCTGCTTTGGGATACGCAGTGAGATTTTCCATTGTCATATATTTACGGAACGATGTGGTTTGCGTGAACCTGATTTCATCATTAGCACCGGTTGAAGCAAACCCGGTGTTATCATAGCATATTTCTATTACTACCTGGTTTCCGCTTCCATCCCATATCACAGGGTTGGTTAATGCAATTTCAATTGTTCCCCAACCATCAACAGCAGGGATATACGAGGCGGTATTAAGATCACCGCTGAAGACTGTTACCGGTGCAGGTCCTGTTAGTGGAGGCATAACTCCTGCAGATCCTGATGTAAAACTAAAAGCACCACCGGTGTAATAATACTTAATAGTCAAATTTTTATACGGGTTACCATTCGACTTGCGTTGCAGATGTAACAGGATGTGCGTGATGCGGTCATTGGCAACAAGGCCTTTACCGGAAAGCTCTGCGGGCGTGAAGAGTAAAAGTGAACGTGACCGGCCATAATTTTTAAGAGGTGATTCCAAAGGCCGGTTGAGCAACCCATTATACACCTGCGCAGAATCGCTGAAACTATTTTTCACCACAAGTGCCGAAGCATTGTTCTGAATCGCCAGCGAATCCAAAACGGTGAGTGATGCATTTGAAGCGGCATCAATATAAAGTGTATCCGTACCCAGGATCCGTAACTTCATCGCACGTGCTTGTACACCCGATCTGATGACCGGCTTTTTGTAAGCGTATCCTGCAAATGAAGGTCCTCCGGGGATCACCACGTTTACATCAGGAACTATTCCATTTACCGGAGCAACACCGGGGCACCAGTTGGAAGGATCGGACCATTCATTGGTATAACCGAGCCAGGTTGACCAGCCCGCGGGACCATTGCATGCTCGCACTATGGTGATAACATAATCTTCCGTCTCACCAAAAAACCGGTGATCGCAAGGATCAATATCGGCATCCAGCCATACCTCACGGATCCGCATACGTGTTTCCCCGGGAAGGGCTGCCAGGGGAGGGACAAACGTGGTGGTATAAATTCCGTTCGGACCTATGAAACCGGACTGCGCAATTTTCTCAAGCGGATCAAACACTGAATTTTGGTTGTAATCAATCCACGCAGCAATCGCGTTACCTGAATTGTATGAACCTACCTGAAGTGATATGGAATACGAAACCAATCCGTTGGCAGTAATAGATGTGGTTTTTCCTGTAGTGGACGGGACAAATTCGTAATCGGAAGGATGTGTCTGGAACGGGCAGTTGGCCGGATAGGCAAACGGGCATAACGTTCCCGCATAGCTGTTAATTATGTTCTGTGCATTATTAATACCCGGAACCTGATTACCTGCTAATTGTACTCTGCCGATAAAGTCATTGCCGGTGTAATTCAGCCACGACGTTCCGATTGCATACGTGGGTGTGCAATATACATCACCGATCCTGCGTGCACCGGTGAGCGTATATAGGTTGGGCGTGTACTGGATGCCGGTGAGTTTGTATCCGATCCATTCTGCATCGACATAATGACCCTTGACAGCACCCGGTGAAATATCATATGTGATCCAGAAAAAATTATCGCCATGATCCATGCTGTTGATGGCAGATAACCCGGTGTATCCCGGCGTGGGTGGAACCAGAAACATATAATTGGTGAGCCAGGGTTGAGCAACCGTGCCCATCAACAAAGCATTCTCGAAATTAAGAGTGGGAGTTCCGCCGGTAAACCACAGTTTCGCGTTGGTAATATCAGTAGCGGGATTGGTACTTCCATTGGTATTGAACTCCACATTGCTTAAGGAGCGTGGTATGTTATTCCCATCCATGGTAATCCGTATTCCAATAATCTGCTGGTTGATAGTATTCTTCGCGGTAAGCGAGCTGTTTTGATTAATCACCATCGGCGTACTGGTAACCAGCGACTGGTTGGCTACCTTTGGGTAAGAGGTCACAGAAAAATCATCGAGATAAATATTATGACCAAAAGCGCTGGTGGCCAAAATGATTACATATACATTGGTAGTATTCCATGAAGCAGGAATGGTATACTGGTACTGGTTCCATGTTCCACACACCACACCGGCAAGAGGGGCCATCGCGCAGGAACGGTTGATCACGTTGGCGGCAGTTGACAATTCACTCAGCTGCAGAGGAGCTCCAAGCAGGTCAGGGGTGCTGTTCACATAAACACTTATGCGGTCACCGTTAGCAGGGTAACCAGCTTCACGGTAGAGCCAGAAGTTCAATGGAGCGCCTGAGCCGGGAATGGTTCGCATGTCGAGCCGTTTGGAAGCCAGGTAAGAGGCCTCACCCGAATTGATGATACGCGATTGGAAACGCACCATGCCACTTCCGCTTTTTGGTGTGCACAGTGGTGAGGTTCCTGATGTGATCCGGTCCCACATATTATCAATATCATTGCCTCCGCCCTGGCGGCCCTGGGCCCAGCCCAATGGCAGCGTTTGCGTGGCTGCAACCACATCAAAACTTTCGTTATAGGTAATCTGACCCTGCGCTACTGTTATATGCAACAGCAACACCGGAATACAAAAAAGCAACCTGAATATCTTCAGAAATGCAACACTTCTCTTAGCATAACAATAAAACAGTTCCATGTCTTCATTTTAATATTGTGCTTTCTGTTCATTGTGGGGCAATAACAAACACACTATTTAATTGAAGCCAAAAAATTGGTATCCAAACAGCCAATAAAGATAAAAATTTTTCAGTGTGCCGGGCAATGAAATCAACGTTGAAGATTTAACTGCTTGAAAGCCAATCACATACTTTTACTCACCGTATTTTCACCAATTATTAGCGTACAAAAAAGGCCGCCGATTTCGCGGCAGCCTTCTTCATTTATAATTAAAACTTTACAAATCCATCGTTACTAGTAGAAGAACTTACGTGATACGACTTTAGAGTTGTTCTGAAGAATGATATGATAAGCTCCTTTTGCAAGATCAGCATTAATATCAATTACGTTCATTCCATCAACAGCAGCATTGCGATCTTTTGCAACGATGATACGACCGGTCATATCCATGATGCGGTAGCTGTATGGCTCAGTAGAGTTGTAGTTGAACACTACAGTCAGACCGCGATCGGTTGGAGAAATGGTAGTAGTTACGATATCGAAAATATCGCTGCTGAAGGTAGCTGATACAGGTCCGAATCGTTCTGTTCTGCCATCATAATCCACCTGACGCAGGTAATAATACTGCACACCATTCAATGGCTTCATATCGTAAGTATGGTATTCTCTCAGGTTATTACCAGGTCCCTGACTCTCAACGCGGCTAACGAAATCGTAATCATCGTGGTTAACGGTACGTTCAATTTCAAAGTGACTGTTGTTGATCTCAGAGGATGTGCTCCAGATAAGTTTTACTTTATCTATTTGCTTCTCAGCACGGAACTCCAGTAAGGAAACCGGTAATGGATCGGCTTGTCCTACAATCGTCCACCAGCTAGAAACATCAAACGCGGTATAATTATCAAGTTTCACACTGCTTGGTGCACCGGCAGTGAATGTTTGTGCGGCATAGAATGGGAATTCCCAGATGTCGGTTGCATTATTCCAGCGTTGTGCTTTCATGCTTATGTTTCCTGCCTGTGCATTTTCTCCGGCAGCATAACGGAATGTAACATCCGCCTGCGGAGTTGCACCTGCCGTACCATCCATAAAGTAGTACCTGTCAACCTGCGCCCAACCATCAGTTCCCCAACCTCCACCGGTTGCATTGTTAATGCCCAGTATGTTGGTTACGTCCGGTGTAGGGATGTTGGTATTATTCGCTAAAGTTGAATACGTTCCAAGAGTAACGTCATGCGTACCGGAATCAATAAAGTAATCAAGGAACACCGGCAATCCTGCGGGATTCACAAATGGAATTACCCTTAATCCGGTTGTAGTTCCCATGTTCCACCTGATTCGACTGTAAGGTGCAAGGTTTCCTGTTGGAATATCGGCATCCGCCTGGATATAACCATTATTCGTGCGGGTTAATGAAGTCAATTGCGGATTGGTTAAAGTAACCAGACCATTATTAAGTTTCAAACGACCGTTGGTAAGTATTAATGAATCTGTTACAGTAAAGTCTGTCCAGCGGGTTACATGCGCAGCGTTGTTGATATAGAGATTATAATACTCTGTCAGTGTAGTTCCCTCAATCTTCTGGTTAGACGTTCCATCGAAAGTTACATTACTCTTTCCAGCCGTAAACACTCCATTGTTCTGCCAGTGACCTGCGATACGCATTGGGTAGCGCTGGTACGGACGTTCGAATTCAATTGTCACGTTCGGACGGAAGTTGATACTTACGTTGGTAAACTGATGACGAACTGAAAACGTGGTACTGGTAAAGTTCGTTGTAGAATTGTTATTTAAAGTTACCGTATTACCAGGACCTATGGCAATAATCTGGCTCCCTGCTAAACCACCGGAAGCAGTTACAACAGACATTCCTACAAACAAACCAGCTACAGAATTTAAGGTTACCACATTGGACCCGGAAGTACCGGTTCCGGTGAATCCCACGTTAGCATAATTGAACAGGAGGTTTTCTCCGGTTGTTGGGAATACTGAATTTGTAGAAATCGTTCTGTAAAGGAATTGAGACTGAGTTCCTGTAAAACGAATGTCATCATTATTGGGACCAATAGTTCCAGTCAGAGGGAATCCAGTATTGTCATAACTGATATCAAGTACCAATCTTCGATTGGCTGAACTGAATATGAAGGCGTTAGGGATTAATGGAAGAATGATTGTTCCATATCCGCTTGCCGGGATACTGCTTACATCCAGATCACCTGCATAAAGCAAGGTAGGCGTAGCAGGTAGTCCGGAGACAGCTGGAACTATTGTTCCTGAAACGTTGGTAGCAGGACCTGTCCACCAATATTTTACTTTAAAGTTTTTATACACATTACCATTCGATAACCTGCGCATGTGAAGCCTCATTGCGGTACCAACATCGCCATCAATAAAACCTTCCTGAACCAGGTCGGCATTGTCTATAAGTATGAGTGAACGAGTTTTTAAAGCAGGCTTCAAAGGAGAGTCCGGTAAACGTGCCGCAGCTCCATTCATCAATTGAGCTGAATCACTAAACGCAGTATTAATAATCAATGCTGCATTTGCCTGGGAGGCCAATGGAGTTGTAGGATGGTATTTTATAATTAAAGAGTCGTTCAGGTCAAGATAACTTGCAGTAGGAGCATCAATAAACACGGTGTCACCGGCTTCAATACGCATTTTACTGGCAGTCGCATTAACACCTGAAACGATTCGGGCTTTCGTGTAAGGATAAACAGATCCTGTAGGTCCGCCCGGGAAACGAATGTTCGGAGTTGCAGGGTTAACAGGAACTGTTGGAGGACACCAGTTGGCAGGATCTGTCCAGTCACTGGTAAAACCTAACCAGGTCACATAACCGGCAACTCCGGGACAATCAGGAACAACGGTAACCTCATAATCTTCCACTTCCCCATAAGTTGCGTAAGAACAAGGATCGATGTTATAACTGACCCACACCTCTCTTACACGCATGCGGGTTTTACCCGGCGTTGCCCATGAAGGAACGGTAAACTGGTTGGTATTTTGTCCCCATGCACCTAATGGTCCCGACTGAAGAATTTTTTCCGGGAACGACGAGGGAGGATTGCTAAAAACAATAACAGTTCCCACTGGGATGTTCGCGGTATTGTTAACGGAAAGCGTGATATTAAAAGGATTGAAGTTAGCCATGGCAGTAACAACTGCTCCCGGTGCAATACCCGGCCCTGCAACCTGCATGCCTACATTGATACCATAGTTATTCTGCACTCTTATGGTATTGGTTCCTGCAGTAGCAGCCGTTGTATTAATATTCAGGAAAACTGTATCAAAGAGATTATTAAAAGTGCCATCCCGGTTATAATCAATCCATGCCGCAAGTGCATTACCTGATCCGTAGTCACCGGTTTGGGCACGAACGGTATAAGGCACCGCGTTATTAACGGTAATAGATGCCGTTTGAGAGGCACCGAATAATTCATAATCGGGCGGATGCGACTGGAATGCACACCAGCGTGGTGCTCCCAAACAACGCGAACCGGCATTAGTAGTTATCCAGTTAGAGGTACCTGCGCCGTTATTCAATACACTACCAAAGCCACCATGGTTTTGAATACCGGCCCCGGCAGCAGGGTCACCTGCTAATTGAACGCCGTTAATAAAGTCGTTGGTATTATAACCCGCCCAGGCGGTACCCGTACCATAATTGGGTACGCAATAAATAAGGTCAATGAGTCGCCGACCGGCAAGTGTTTGCGGATTAGGCTGGTAAGTAGACGGGAAGAAAGTAAAGTTATTCCACTCCGCATCCACATAATTCCCTGAAATGGCTGTTCCGGCAATGTTATAGGTGATCCAGAAATAGTTGTCGCCTTGCTGTAATCCGTTGAATGATGCAGGAGCTTGTCCATTTGCTGCCGGTGTGGTTAAAAACATATACTGGCTGGCCCAGGGTGATGGGCCATTAGGTGTCCATGTTCCCAGTTGTTGAGCATTAACCGAACTAAATGAACTTGTTCCACCTGACCACCATAAGGTGGCACTGGCAATATCAGTTCCAGGATTACTGGAACCGTTGGTATTAAATTCCATATTGGTTAAAACCTTTGGAGTAGTGATACCATCCATAACCATTTTGCAACCAATAATCATCTGATTCTGGGCACTGATAGCTGTAGTAGCGGCATTTTGCTGAACCACGGCTGCGGAATTAACTACATAATTTTGAGCATTTCCCCACATGTTAATTGTAAAATCATCCACAAACATATTATTCCCGAAGGCACTGATACCTACGATCATCACATAAACGTTACCGTTTACATAGTTATTGATACCGCTGGTTTGAGGAATGGTATAAGAATACTGATTCCATGCATTACAGGTAACTGCAGCAGGCGTGAGATTACAGGAGCGGTTAATTTCGCCGGCACTTGTACTTGTTTCCAGGAGCATGGTATTGCTTGGAGATCCTGGTATTACAAGTGCAGAATCGTTCACCCAAACCTGGATGCGATCGGCGTTGGTCAGGTAACCTGTATTATCTCTCCAAAACCAAAAATTAAAGTTTGCACCGGCAGCGGGCATTGCACGCATGTCAAGGCGTTTGGATGCTAAAAATGACGCCTCACCGTTAGGAATGAAGAAAGACTGGAAACGCATCATGGTGGATGCAGAACGGGGAGTTACTGTAGGGAGTGTTCCGGTGTTTACCACGTCCCACTGGTTGTTGGATGCTGTACCACTCACCTTTCCCTGAGACCACCCCACAGGCAAAAAGTTGTGAGGATAAGCTGCAGCCGGTGCAAGGTTCGGACCCAGCGAAAATGGTTGGACATATGGAATCTGTGCCTGTGTGCTGTTCACTAAAAACAACAGCATCAAAACAGGTAGCAATGCGACTCGTAAAAAAACTCCTGCTGAGGGAGGTGTGACGATTGATTTCCTTGTAGAACTTGTATTCATGGCTTATGAGTTTGTTTTGTGTTTAACAATTCTGAAACGGTACTGGTTTATATTTCACTAAAATCTTACCAATTTTTTGTCCTTTTCTTAGTCTGCGGTTCACAAACTTGTATTGGAGTTTACAAAGATTGTAATTTTTTACCGAAAAAGAAAGGCTTTTCGCAAAAAACATACAAAATTATTGGGTTCATCTTCAGTAATATAAGTGTAAAATACAGTTATGAACAGGTGCCTGTGTCTATAATTATGGTTAATACCCCCTAAGTGTGGGTAAATGGATTATTCGGGTATGTAAAAACAGTTTCAATCATAATTTTTAACAGTAAATTTAAACAAAAACACCCCAAAACGGGACAAAATGCATGAAGATGTGGTCAAAACCATACAGTTGAGCAAATAAATTCGTGACTTTTGCCGGACCAAAAAACATAAACCTATGAAACGTATTGCAGTAATCGCATTGTTGCTTTTTATTGCCGGATTCCAACCGGTTGTGTCGCAGGGAAAACTGACTGCTGAAATGCTTTGGAAATTCGGACGGGTATCGGAACCCAGGCTTTCGCCGGACGGCAAACAGGTGCTGTACAGTGTGAAATTTTTTAACCTGGAAACCAATAAGGGCGATAACAACCTTTACCTGGTTCCCGTGGCCGGTGGTGCTCCCTTTGCGATTGCCGCAGGTCCTGAAAATGATCATACCGCTCGCTGGCGCCCGGATGGAAAAAAAATAATGTTCCTTTCAGCTGTCAATGGCAAGTCGCAGTTGTTTGAAATGAACCCCGACGGCTCCGGAAGAACACAGGTAACCGCCATGTCCAATGATATTTCAGGTTATTCCTTTTCACCTGCCGGCGACAAGTTGTGGATGACCATGGAAACAAAAACCGGCAAAACCACCGCTGACCGTTATCCCGATCTGCCAATGGCTAACGGTGCGCGCATATACGATGATTTGATGTATCGCCACTGGGATCATTGGGAAGATGAAAATTCCAGTCACATATTTGTTGTAAATTATGCAAACGGAAAAGCTTCCGCCGATGCAAAAGATATTATGGGAAATGAGTCTTTTGAAAGTCCGCTGCAGCCTTTCGGCGATGAAGAACAAATTGCGTGGAGCCCCGATGGAAAACAGATTGCTTACACCAGCAAAAAACAAAACGGAAGGGAGTTTGCAACTGGTACCAATTCCGATATTTATTTGTACGATCTTGCTTCCGGTATAACCGAAAATATTTCAGAAGGCATGCCAGGGTATGACACCAAGCCGGTGTTCTCGCCCGACGGAAAAAAAATCATCTGGCTAAGCATGGCAACACCCATGTACGAAGCCGACCGCAACCGTATTTTCGAATATGATTTTGCAACCAAAGCTAAAAAAGAACTAACAACAGGATATGATTACACTGCAGATGCCCCGGTGTTTTCAAAAGACGGTAAATCGATTTATTTCATGGCAGGCATCAATGCCACCGACCAGGTGTGGCAGTATGATGCTTCTCAAAAAGCGGGACAACAGTTTATACAGCTGACAAAAGAAATGGCCGATGTGGTTTCTTTTTCGATGGGCTATGATGGAAAAAATCCGGTGATGGTAACCAACGTGATGAGTATTTCATCACCCTCGGAGTTGTTTACGGTAGATATGAAAACAGGCGTTTCAAAACAAATAACATTCACCAACAAGGAGGTGCTTTCAACTATTAAAATGGGAAAAGTAGATAAGCGCATGGTGAAAACTACGGATGGAAAAGAGATGCTGACCTGGGTTATTTATCCTCCTGATTTTGATCCTGCGAAAAAATATCCGACTCTTTTATATTGCCAGGGCGGTCCGCAAAGTACTGTATCGCAATTTTTTTCATACCGCTGGAATTTCCAGCTTATGGCAGCGCATGGTTATATTGTAGTTGCACCTAACCGCAGGGGATTGCCCTCTTTCGGGGAAAAGTGGAACCGCGATATTTCGGGCGATTGGGGAGGACAGGCGATGAAGGATCTGACCAGCGCGATTGATGATGTGAGTAAAGAACCCTTTGTAAATAAAGATAAATTGGGTGCAGTGGGCGCGAGCTTCGGAGGTTACTCGGTGTACTGGCTGGCGGGAAATCATAACAAGCGATTCAAAGCTTTCGTTTCACATTGTGGCGTGTTTAACCTGGAAAGCATGTACGGCACCACCGAAGAAATTTTCTTCGCCGATTTCGATATGAATGGCTCTTATTTTAAATCACCTCTTCCAAAAAGCTATACCGAGTTTAATCCCATTCGGTTTGTAAACAACTGGGATACCCCTATACTTGTCATTCATAACGATAAGGATTTCAGGGTACCTATCAGCCAGGGTATGGAAGCCTTCACCGCTGCACGCATGAAAAACATCCCGGCAAGGTTTCTCTCTTTCCCCGACGAAAATCACTGGGTTATCAAACCACAAAACAGCGTGCTCTGGCAAAGAGAATTCTTTGGCTTCCTGGATTCGTATCTGAAATAACATTTCCGCCTTTCTGCAAGCTCCGGTCATTATCATGATTGCTATTTGCTGCGTTCCACAGTTGGTGTAAAATATTCCACAACCTATTACATTTTGGATTGAAAATTAAGCTGCGTGATGCAAAAAAAATCATTCCAAAAAATAAAATCACGAAGTGGGTGCAAATTGTTGCTTCGTATGGGATATTTCTTTTTTTTTGCAAATGCTAACCCCCACATTTATGAGAAAAAGTCCCACCATTTTCTTAATTGACGACGACATTGACGACCAGGAGATCTTCAGCATTGCCCTTCAAGGGACCAATGTTGACACCAATTGCATATTCGCCAATGATGGAATAATTGCACTTGAAAAATTAAATAGCGATATCACACTGATTCCTGATCTCATTTTCATTGATATGAACATGCCACGGATGAATGGGCAACAGTGCCTGATGGAACTTAAAAAAATGGACCGTCTCAAATCCGTTCCCATTTACATGTACTCAACATCCGCTGATCCTGTCAGCATCGAGGAAAATAAACAACTGGGTGCCGAAGATTTTATTTTAAAACCTTCCGACATTCAATTGCTGTCGTCAATGCTTGGAAATATTATTAAGAGAAGAATGCTGCAATTAATAGTTTGCGTATTCGTACTTACTATGTTTCCGTTTTTCGCAAAGGCACAAACCGATACCGCCAATACCGCTCTTGATTTTAAAAAGCTCACCGTGGAACAACTGATGAATATTGTGGTAACATCAGTTTCAAAAACTCCGAAAAAACTAACTGAGGCAGCATCAGCCATCCAGGTAATAAATAGTGAAGAAATACGTCGGTCGGGAGCGATGCGATTACCTAAAGCGTTACGACTGGCGTCCAATCTGCAGGTTGCGCAATCGGGTTCCCACGAATGGGGCATAACTTCAAGGGGGTTCAACGGGACACCAGTGTCTAACAGTTCTCTCGCAAATAAACTATTGGTATTAATTGATGGACGTACTGTTTACACCCCCCTTTTCGGAGGGGTTTTTTGGGATGTGCAAAATGTTTTAATGGAAGATATTCAGCAGATTGAGGTGGTAAGTGGACCGGGCGGGGCACAGTGGGGTGCCAATGCCGTGAATGGAATCATTAATGTGATTAGCAAGAGCGCCAAAGAAACACAGGGCTGGTATGCATCGGGTACTTATGGTTCGCTTTTACAGGATCACGTGGCGTTGCGTTATGGCGGGAAGGTTGACAGCACACTTTTTTTCAGGGTATATGGACAACGTTTTGATTATAATAAAACAAGGAAACTGGATAAATCATTACCCGATGACGAATGGTCAATGAACCAGGGAGGCTTCCGGATGGATTTTTTACCTTCCGATAAAAACACGTTTACTTTACAGGGCGATCTGTATGAAGGAACAGAAGATGATACCCTAAGCACGCTGGTAAACGGTCAGAATATCCTGGGAAGATGGACACACCTGTTCAATTCCAGATCGGAAATTACTTTACAGTTGTATGTCGATCGCACGTGGAGAAAAATTTCAAGCGCCCAATTAAAGGATGTACTTATCACTTATGATATCGAATTTCAGCACAATCTTAAAACCAGTGAGCGTAATACTTTTTCATGGGGAATGAATTACCGTCTCGCTGATGATTACCTGACCACTTCCAACCGCAGGTATGATCCACCTCACCGCAAGCTTGATTTGTGGAGTGTTTTTGTTCAGGACCTATATCAACTCGTTCCTGAAAAAGTGGAACTCACAATGGGCACCAAAATTTTTCAGAATGAGTACACCAAAGTAGAACTACATCCTTCTATCCGCCTTGCATACACTCCCAACACCAATAATACGATTTGGACAGCAGTGTCAAGAGCTGTACGCTCACCTACCCGATTGGATCAGGACAATGTTTCACCCCGGCTTGGATCTTATGACGGATATAAATCAGAAACAGTAAATGCTTATGAAATCGGCTATCGTGTAAGACCACTGCGTGCGATTTCATTTTCTATCGCGGCGTTCTTCAACCAGTACCGCGATCTGCGTAGCGTGGATACAAATTTAACCGCGCCGCCCGATTTTTATTTTAAGAACAATCTCGAAGCAGACGCTTATGGTATTGAGTTATCCGGAAATTTTATTGCCACCAGCTGGTGGAAACTTCGTGGGGGCTATACTTACCTTCACAAAACTTTTAAACGCCTATCACCGCTCACCTATCTTTACAGTGCCGATCTGGAAGCAAACGATCCTAAAAACCAGTTTCTGATTCAGTCGATGATGACCATTGCGCGGAATTTTCAACTGGATGGCATAGTCCGTTATGTTGATTTGATTCCTGCTACTTTTAATGCTACCTTTATTTCCTCATATCTTACCTTTGACATCCGGCTTGCCTATAATTACAAATGGGTAACAGTATCAGTAGTCGGTGAAAATTTATCAGCCCCTTATCATACTGAGTTCGGAGAACGTCAGATTCCACGGAGTGTTTACGGTAAAATAAGCCTTGCATTTTGAAGCTCCTACCCACTTGCTCCTTTATTTTTTATAGCAGGTTCCTTAGCGGGATGTACCTGATGCTGGCTTTTAGTATTTATGCGCCACCATCAGGTGCGCAAGTTGCTCCGGCCTCGCAGGAATACCAGGTAAAGGCCGCTTTCCTGTATAATTTCACCCGATTTGTGGAGTGGCCGGAATCGGCATTCAAAGATCCCAATGCAGATTTTGTAATTGGAATTGTAGGCGGCAATCCGTTCAATGATTTTCTGAAGGAGGTGGTGGCCGGTGAAAAAGTAAACTCGCATTACATCAATGTTGTTTATTTTAGAAATGAAAAAGACATTACCGATTGTCACATGTTGTATATCAACTTAAAGGACCCCGATAAAATAGCATCCATTCTGAAAAATAAAACCACTCCTTACACACTTACCATCAGTGATGCCGATAATTTTGCACAGTGGGGCGGGCATATCCGTTTTTTCAAAGAACAGGAAAGAATACGATTACAGATAAATATTGCAGCAACGAAATCGACACGGCTTACCATTTCTTCCAAGTTACTGAGTGTTGTTCAAATTTATGATCTATGATATTAGCCAGGGGAATAAATGTATTTTAGAAACACACCCATACAACGAAAGCTGATGAGTGTAATGCTGGTCACCAGCGCCATCGTACTTTCCCTGATGTGTTCGGCTTACATTATACTTGAATACTTTTCATACCGCGAGACACTAAAAAATAATGTTACCACGCTGGGTAAAGTAATCGCCTCCAACAGTGCCGGTGCTTTGGCTTTTCTAAGCGTTAAGGATGCCAATGAAATATTAAGTGCGCTTGAAGCGGAAAGTCATATCAAACGCGCATGCATATATGACAATAACGGTGAAATTTTTGCAAAATACCCTGACTTTCTTCTATCAGGTACATTTCCACCGGCGACCTCCCGCATCGACGGTTTTTACTTTGAGAACAATTTCCTGAATGGATTTGTTCCTATAGAACACAACCGGCAGCAACTAGGCCTGCTGTACATTCAGACGGATCTAACCGCCATGTACGATCAGTTAAAAAATTTCGCCATTATTGGGATATTGTTAATCGTTGCCTCATTGTTTGTCGCTTTTATATTATCCAACCGTTTACAAAAAACCATTTCCATACCCATCTTGTCTTTGCAACAAACAGCAAAAATTATTTCCACTCAAAATGATTATTCTGTTCGGGCAACAAAGCATGGGAATGATGAAGTAGGCGCGCTTGCCGATACTTTTAACCAGATGTTACGGCAAATTCAAATCAACAATGCGGAAATTACCGCATTCAGTCAAAATCTTGAAGTAAAAGTCAGCGAACGCACAAAGGCACTGGAGCAGCAAAAAGATTTCGTGGAAACTATTCTCAATGCCTCGGTGGATATTATTGTTGTTTTCGATAAAGACCTGAATTATATTATGATGAACAGACTGCCCGAAAACTACACTCAGTTAACAAAGGAAGAAATCATTGGTAAAAACCTTTTAGGGCTGTTTCCTTCAATGGAGGGTTCGGAATTTCACTTGAATTTACTTGCCGCAATAAAAGGAGAAACCATTCACAATGCGCATTTCAAATCACGCGAGACCCATCGCACTTTTGAAAACTTTTTCATTCCATTACGCGGTAAAAATAATGAAGTATATGGCGTGCTCACAATGAATCATGACGTTACACAGATAGCCGAAGCCAATGAAGCGCTTGAATCCCTCAATTCAGAACTACTTAAATCGAACCGGGAACTGGAGCAATTTGCGTACGTGGCAAGTCATGATTTGCAGGAACCTTTACGGAAGATCCAGACGTTTACACAATTGCTTTCAAGAAATCTTGATGATGCTGAAAATAGGGAATCGTTTCTGACCAAGATCAACCAGTCGGCAAATCGCATGCAACAGCTCATAAAGGATGTGCTGAATTTTTCTCGCATTTCTAATTCCGAAGATGCTTTTGTTGAAACGGATCTGAATCATGTACTAGAAACGCTTAAAGTCGATTTCGAATTGATCTTCCGCGAAAAAGGAGCTGAGCTGCATTATACACAGTTACCGAAGATCAAAGGCATTCCTTTGCAGCTAACGCAGATATTCTCCAACCTTATCAGCAACTCTTTAAAGTACACCAAAGAATCACCGGTAATACGTATCTCTCATGACACCATGACCCCGGATGATATCAAGAAACATCCTATGCTGGTGGATACCGGCAAGTATACTAAAATTCTTTTCTCCGATAATGGCATCGGCTTTGAACCTCAGTTCAGTGAACAGATTTTTGATATTTTTCAACGGCTTCATGGTAGAGAAACTTACAGCGGTACCGGCATAGGCCTGGCGCTGTGTAAAAAGATCGCCGAAAATCACCATGGAATTATTTATGCAGAAGGTGAACCCAATAAAGGCGCTACGTTTACGATTATACTTCCTTCCTGATTCTAAAACTTTACTTGCAATTTTTTACTTCGCTTCCACTTTTGCCTTCGATTGACGTTTACTGATTTCCACCACAACCTGTTCATACATCTCAGCAAACATTTCAGGCTGTGTAGAATAAAAATCGAAGCTGCGCAGAAACCGTGTGGTGTCGACTCCGGCGTTATTGAGTACTTGCTGGAGGTATGCCGATTTGATATTTATATCGAGGCCTTTACTTCCCGATTTTATGAGTGTAGCTTCAGCAATATGCACTTCAGTGAGCAGGGTTACCATGGAATCGCGTGATACAATGCCTGCCGGTATTTCCTGCTCCTCACCGGAGCATCCAGGAAAAAAAATAATGATCATTATCAATAATGTAAGCAATCGCATAGCCGTGTAAAATAAATTAATTAGGATTGTCTTATAGCGAAGGATTAAATTTCATTCGCATGCCATTGTTTCCTTCAACCAACTGACCTTTTTCATAAACGAGGTTTCCGTTCACGAAAGTATGCGTGATGGAGGAATTAAAAGTAACGCCTTCAAAAGGTGACCAACCACACTTATATAACAGATTGCTTTTAGAAACGGTCGAGGGTCGGTTGAGATCCACCAGTACCAGGTCGGCAAAATAACCTTCGCGGATAAAACCACGATCACGTATGCGAAAACAGCGTGCTACATCATGCGCCATCTTGCGGACCAGATTTTCAAGTGAAATTTTGCCTTTTTTATGAAACTCCAGCATCGCCACCAGGCTGTGCTGAACAAGTGGTCCACCCGAAGGAGCTTCACTGTAATTACGGCTTTTTTCTTCCGACGTATGGGGAGCGTGATCGGTAGCTATCACATCAATACGATCATCGAGCAATGCTTTCCAGATCGCTTCATTGTCAGCCCGGGTTTTAATGGCAGGATTCCATTTGATAAGGTTTCCCAGTTTTTCATAGTCGGCATCAGTGAACCACAAATGGTGTATACACGCTTCCGAGGTTATTTTTTTCTGCTCCAGCGGAATGGTGTTGCTGAAGAGTGCTGTCTCTAACGCTGTGCTTATATGAAGAACGTGCAACCGTGACTGATACCGTTGAGCCATTTCCACAGCCAGGTGACTCGAAGTGTAACATGCTTCGGCGGAACGTATCAGCGGGTGGAATTTAATATCCAGGTTATTGCCGGTTTCCATTCGGTACCGGGCCAGGTTGTCACGAATGGTAGCTTCATCTTCACAATGGGTGGCAATAAGCGAAGGTGTTGCCGAAAAAATCTTTTCAAGAGTTTTCTCATTATCCACCAGCATGTTCCCTGTTGAAGATCCCATGAAAACTTTTACACCGCACACATTTTCTGAATCTGTTTTAAGAACCTCTTCAATATTTTCATTGGAGGCACCCATATAGAAGGAGTAATTGGCAAGAGATTTTTTTTCTGCAAGGCGGTATTTCTCTTCAAGCAATTCCACGGTTAACGCGTTAGGAACCGTGTTGGGCATTTCCATAAAAGAAGTTACCCCTCCCGCAACAGCGGCCCTCGACTCCGTAAACAAATCGCCTTTATGTGTAAGTCCCGGTTCCCTGAAATGCACCTGATCATCGATACAACCCGGTAAAAGGTGCAATCCTGTGGCATCAATTTCCTTCACACGTGCGGCATCGTTAGTTCCGATATCATGACCTATTTTTTCAATCCTGTTATTTTTAATAAGTACGTCACCGTTGAAAATTTTATTTTCGTTTACGATGCAGGCGTTGCGGAGGAGAAACATTTTAATTGGAGGATGTGGTGGTGGAGGATATGTTTTACACGGAAGCACTAAGGCACAGAAGTGCACAGAGAGTTTACAATTGTTTTGAAAGATTTTAGCTTTTCATCAACTTTTTCTGGGAAAATAATTAAATATGTGGTGTTCAATGGAGAACCATGAACTAGTTAAAGGCCAACCCGCCGTGTAACTCTGTATCTTAGTGCCTCCGTGTTATTTTTTTACGCGATGTTAAAGTAATACCTATATTTACAATGTTAGACGCATTTCAGCTTTCAACTTTTTTCCATCACTATTTCTCAACATCTCCCACCATTTCTTCAGGCCTCACCCACTCATCAAATTGTTCGGGGGTTACATAACCGAGATCTACTGCAGTTTGCTTGAGTGTTTTTCCCTGTTTGTGGGCAGTTTGGGCTATTTCGGCTGCTTTATAATAGCCGATCCGGGTGTTCAGGGCGGTGACCAGCATCAACGAATTCTGAAGATTATTTTTTATATTATCATGAAGCGGTTCAATACCCACCGCGCATTTATCATTGAAAGAAACGCACACATCACCGATCAGCCGGGCGCTGTGCAGGAAGTTGTAAATCATGACCGGTTTGAAAACATTCAATTCAAAGTGACCTGAAGCCCCGCCAACATTTATGGCTACATCATTTCCCAGCACCTGTGCAGCAACCATAGTCATGGCTTCACACTGGGTAGGATTTACTTTACCGGGCATGATGGATGACCCAGGCTCATTATCCGGAATGAACAGTTCGCCGATGCCACAACGGGGACCAGAAGCGAGCAAACGGATGTCGTTGGCAATTTTCATCAGGCTGCATGCAACAGTTTTCAAAGCACCGTGGGTTTCTACAATGGCATCATGAGCAGCGAGGGCTTCAAATTTATTCTCCGCTGTTACAAAAGGAATCCCGGTAAGCGAGGCTATATGTTTTGCTACGTTTATGCTATATCCGTTAGGTGTATTAATTCCTGTTCCTACTGCAGTCCCTCCAAGAGCCAGTTCAGCAAGATGGGGAAGCGTATTGTTAATGGCTCTTATTCCGTGATCGAGCTGCGACACATACCCCGATAATTCCTGTCCCAGGGTGAGTGGAGTTGCATCCATGAGATGGGTCCGTCCTATTTTCACCACCTTCATAAACTGGCTGGATTTGTCGGCCAGTGTATCGCGCAGTAACTTCATCCCCGGAAGGGTGATATCGACCAGCATCTTATAGGCAGCAATGTGCATGGCTGTTGGAAAAGTATCGTTGGATGATTGTGATTTATTTACATCATCATTGGGATGAATGGATTTTTTCTCATCCATAAGATTTCCTCCGGTAATTACATGTGCCCGGTAAGCCACCACTTCATTAACATTCATGTTCGATTGTGTACCCGAACCCGTTTGCCAGATAACTAAAGGAAACTGGTCATCGAGTTTTCCATCCAGAATCTCATCGCACACCTTTCCAATGAGCTCACATTTATCTGCGGGCAAAACACCGGCTTCCATATTAGTAATTGCCGCCGCCTTTTTCAGGTAAGCAAAAGCTCTGATGATTTCGATCGGCATTTTATTGGTGTCTTGCGCGATTTTAAAATTTTCAATGGAACGCTGAGTTTGCGCGCCCCAATATTTATCGGCAGGTACTTTCACCTCGCCCATGGTGTCTTTTTCGGTTCTGTGATTCATGGTTTGGGAATGAGAGAATTTTGGAATGAGTGAATGGGGAATGAGAGAATGGTGAATGTAGTGTGCAAATGTAGAATGAAGAATGAAAATGTAAAATGTAGAATGTAGAATGAAAATGTAGAATTTAGAATGTAGAATGAAAATTTGAATGTAATAGGGTTTTTTAATCACTTCACTTCCGGCAATACTTTTCCTGAACAATTACCGGGTAAACAATACCTGACATTTTCCTACCTTTTATGTTTCAATTCATTTTTTTACAAACTCCACAATCCTTTCCACCGGCCGGCCTATGATTGCTTTATCGTTAAGAATGATGATCGGTCGTTCGATTAGGATGGGATTTTTTGAAAGTATTTTGATCCATTCACTGCCTGAAATTTTACGGCCATCATATTTTTCCTTGTACAGCGTTTCTTTTTTACGAACCAGGTCTTCGGGTTTTATGCCCAGCATTTTGATAATTTCTTTCAGTTCTTTCTGGGTAGGCGTTTCTACCAAATATTCAATGGTCTCGGGTTTTTCGTCACTATTCTCTTTGATCAGCTGCAAAGCGGTTCGACAAGTTGAACAGTTGGGTTTGAAGTATACTTTTAACATATCGGAATTCTCTTCGTTTTGATGTTAATATCGCGGTTCGACTACGCCCACCTGGACAATGTTTAAAAGTTCGACTTCACTCGCTTTTTTTAGAACACCTTACAATGTGTCCCTACGGCTTACATTATAATTTATCCTTGTTTATGTGACAGATGACAATTATCATGTCAGTATTACTTGGCGGCGGCAAATTCCATTAGGTAAGCTTTCATAAATTCATCGAGTTCGCCATCCATAACGCCCTGCACATCTGAAGTTTCGTAATCGGTGCGGTTATCTTTTACGAGTTTGTAGGGATGGAATACGTAGCTGCGGATTTGAGATCCCCATTCGATTTTCATTTTACCTGCTTCAGTGAGTGCTTTGGCTTCGTTTTGCTTTCGCACTTCAAGTTCATATAATTGTGAACGCAGCATTTGCATGGCACGTTCCTTATTACCACCCTGTGTGCGTTCAATCTGGCAAACCACCACGATTCCGGTTGGATGGTGCGTTAACTGAACCTTTGTTTCTACTTTATTTACATTCTGTCCTCCTGCTCCACCGGAACGGGATGTTTGTATGCTGATATCGGCATCTTTGATTTCGATGTTAATGGTATCATCAACAAGCGGATAGGCAAACACGGATGCAAAGGAAGTATGCCTGCGGGCGTTGGAGTCGAACGGCGAAATTCGTACCAGGCGGTGCACACCATTTTCACTTTTCAGGTAGCCATAGGCAAAAGCGCCCTCAAATTCGAGGGTGCACGATTTGATTCCGGCACCATCGCCATCGGTACGTTCAATTTCGGTGATCTTCATGCCATGTCGCTCTCCCCAACGGATGTACATACGCATGAGCATTTCTGCCCAATCCTGGCTTTCCGTTCCGCCGGCACCTGAATTTATGGTGACCACAGCATCCAGGCTGTCTTCCTCACCACTGAGCATATTCTTAAATTCCAGGTCATCGAGTAGTTTCAAAGCGGAGTCATACTGCACATCCACTTCCTTCTCGGTTACTTCGCCGGCTTTAAAAAATTCGAGCAAAACGCCTGAGTCTTCTACTGCAGCTTCGGTAGCTTTAAAAGCATCCGTCCAGGTTTTTTTAGCCTTAATTTGTTTGAGGATTCGCTCTGCCCTTTTGGGATCATTCCAAAAGTCCGGAGCGTGTGTCAGCTGTTCCTCCCCGGTTAACAGCTGCAGCTTTTTGTCGATGTCAAAGATGCCTCCTCAGGGCATTGATCCTTTCCCTTAAATCACTTAAATGGTCGGTTGTCATAATGAGACAAAATTAGAAAAAAATGACGGAATTTGACCACCGGTTCCTTTTTTCATACCGTAATGAAGGTATAAAATTAAGCGAAACTCAAAAATTTCCTGATTTTTTCAGCATCAAACGAGACCAATTCACTGTCTAAAAGGGTTAATTCGCACCGTTAAACAGGTCAATATCAATAATAGTCATGATATCTATCCATGATCCTTGACTAATATGTTTAAATTGTTTTAGTTTTGTAAGAATCTTACTAATTATTAAAATTTCGCATAAATCTTACCCACTTAACCCCCCCCTACAATGAAATCTTTACTTCGAAGTGCCTTTGGCACGCCGGATTCTTTTGTCTATTCTGTACAGAAGAACATTTCCTGTATTTTGCTCGCATGCCTGTTTACCGGTTTATTGCTTCCATTAACAGGTTACTCCCAAAATCTTCCAATATCGGACTTTGTAATGTTTGCCGGAAACGGTACTGTACCCGGAGCCACGTCATCGGTGCCACCTGCACCCGGTTATGGTGTTCTGATTTCATCTTCGACCAGCATTCCAGCCGGATCAATTGGCGGTTATGTATTGGTAAAAACCACAGGTACTACTACTACCGGATCCATTCATAGTGGAAGAGTGGTAGAACTTTCAAATAACGCTACGGTCAATGGCCGCATTGCGATCGGCAACGCTTCTAACCTGCCTGCTTCAGTAAATGTACTGACAGCAGGTTCGGGACTGATTGTATCAGGAAATATTGATTCAAGGGGTAGTGTAAATATTCCTTCGGGCTCAAGTGTAGCCGGGACTAAAACCATATTACCGGGATTCAATTACTCCGGACCGGGAACTGCTATTTTCGCAACACCTGACGTTCCTACTCTACCTTCCCTGCCTACACCGGTAGTATTTGCTAATTTTACAAACAACAACATCACCGGAAATTTTCTTGCTCAGCCGGGTGTCAGTTACGGGGATGTCATCTTAACTGGAAACCGTACCATTACTTTTAACGGTCCGGGCGTATACACTTTCAAATCCATATCCAATACAGGAAATGCAAATAGTTTTAAATTTAATTTCCTGAATACCGCTTCCGGTGCCATTTATATTCATGTGCATGAAAATGCTATTCTGGGTAAATTCAATGCTTCATTTATCAATGGTGGTTCAGCAACCCGGGTATTTATGGAAGTTCATGGAAATGCTACAAATGCTGTCTTTATTTCCAATGGGAATGGTGGTGGAGGCTCCCGCTGGCAGGGGACGATTTATGCGCCTTACGGTGCCATTTACATGGGATCAGGAACAGGATCAACCACCATTACAGGAGCGATGTGGAGTGGAACACAAGTCGATCTTCAAAGTGGAGTTTCCGTAGTTTATGAGCCGTTCTGTACTCTTCCAAACGCAGCTGCCGGTAACGATAAATCCATTAACTGTATTCAGTCCACAGTTGTGCTTGATGGCTCATCTTCCTCTGCAGGCGCCACTTTTAGCTGGACCGCATCTAATGGCGGTGTGATTCAGTCAGGTGCAACAACCGCTACGCCTACGGTAAGTGCGGCAGGAACCTATACCCTCACCGTTAGTGCCGGAGGATGCTCTGCTTCCGATGTTGTGCTGGTAACCTCCAATACCAGCGTTCCAAATGCTGCTGCCGGTGCCGATCAAACGATCACATGCAATACCGCCACTGCTACTTTAACAGGAACATCTACCACCCCGGGTGCCACTTTTAACTGGGTAGCTTCCAACGGCGGAACTATTACATCCTTGGCCAACCAGGCCATTATCACAACCAATGCGGCCGGAACATATACCCTTACCGTTACCAACCCGTTAAACGGTTGTACCAATGTTGACCAGGCTATTGTTTCGACCAATAATACAGCTCCAAATGTCAGTGCAGGTTTGGATAACGCTCTTACCTGTTCGATACTTGAAATTACGCTTAATGGCTCTTCATCAACTCCCGGGGCAACTTACAGTTGGTCAACATCAGGAACAGGGAACATCGAGTCAGGAGCACTCACTGCATCACCTGTCATTAACGGTTTAGGTACCTATACCCTTACCGTTACCCATCCTGCAAACGGTTGTACAGCTACTGATATTGCCGAAATTTTTGAAGGTCCTTGTATCATTCCTTATTATCAGCCTTGTCCTAACGGAAAAGAATATGCGAAACTGGGTTGTGAGCTTTCTTCCCTCTATCAAAATTATCTTTCGGTAGGAACCGATACCATCCAACAAATATTTGTGGTTCAGGAAGACACCGTGTGGATTGAAATTATTTCCGTCGAAGGTGAAACACAAAATCTTTTCAATCTTATTTACGAAACTCCCGGATACGGCATGACCGATACCATCCCTAATGGTTTGAATCCATTGGTAATTACCGGCCGGTTCGCCATTGCAAATCTTTACAATCTCTTAAATGCCGGTATTATAGAAAAAATAGTTTACGTTCGTCCTGTCTACCCGTCTATAACCAGCAGCGGTGTTGCAGTTACGCAGGGAGACATTGCACAGACTTCCGATCTGGCTCGTGAAGGATTCGGTGTAGATGGAACAGGTGTTAAGGTGTGTGTATTATCCGATAGCTACAACACTGTTTTAGGAAACAACGCTGCCACTGATGTGGTGAATGGTGACCTTCCCGGAATCGGTAACCCGAATGATCACCTTGTTCCTGTGGATGTGATCAAAGATTATCCTTACAGCATAAAAACAGATGAAGGCCGCGCAATGCTACAGATTATTCATGATGTTGCACCTGGAGCGCACTTAGGTTTCCGTACCGGTGTGATCAGTGAAGGGGATCTTGCACAAGGCGTTGTGGAACTGGCACAAAACGGCTGTGATATAATCGCTGATGATATCACTTTCATAACTTCTCCTTTTTACCAGGATGGGGTGATTGCAAAAGCAGTTGATTCTGTTTCTGCTGCAGGCGTTTCTTATTTTGTTGCAGCGGGAAATTTTGCTTCCAAATCCTACGAAAATACTTTCAACCCAATGGTTGCTCCTCTTGGCATATTAGGTGCAGCACATGATTTTGGTGGCGGCGACAACCTGCTAAGCGTTTCATTACCTCCGGGAGGATACACTGTTGTACTTCAATGGCAGGATTCGATTTATTCACTGGGCCAGACTTCAACCGGAACGGTAAATGATTTCGATATTTATCTTACTAACGGTTACGGCACACAGTATTTTGGATTTAACAGGGATAATCTTGGCGGTGATCCGCTTGAAGTGTTGCCCTTTGTTGTTCCGGGTACAGCACCAGTACTGGCAAATCTTACAATTATCAGGGCTGCAGGAACACAGGCCGCTGATTTTAAACTGATATTTTTCCGCGGAGAAGTTCAGTTTATGGAATACGCATCAGGGGCATCTACAATTGTAGGCCAGGCAAATGCAGAAGAAGCCATTACTTTAGGTGCAGTAAATTATTACAACACTCCTCCTTTCGGCGTAGATCCTCCTACTGTTCAGAATTTCTCTTCCCGCGGTGGAACAACTGTTAATGGTGTGGTTCGCTCCAAGCCCGATCTGATTGCTCCAAACGGCGGAAACACTACCGTGTTTATGAACGGACCCAATTACGAAGGTGATCTGTTCCCGAATTTCTTCGGTACATCCGCTGCTACTCCACATGCGGCCGCTGTAGGTGCATTATTACAGCAAGGAAAACAAAAATTTTATAGCCAGGATCTGACTCCTGCTGACATCAGGAATATTCTGACATCAACGGCCATGGATCTAGGAGTTGCAGGACCTGATTTCGAAACCGGAGCAGGTTATATACAAGCTTATGATGCCATGCTTTCATTTGCATCGCCAACCCCTGATCTGGTTACACTGGATGTTCCAACCGGAATTGAACCGGGCACTGTGCCATTTACACTTACAATTACAGGACAGTTCTTCACCACACAGTCCGTTGTTATATTTAATGGAGATACCTTCCCGACAACATTTGTCAGTCCAACCCAGCTAATTGTTAATCTTCCCGCATTTGTTGGCAACTTCCCGGTCTACGTTTATACGCCACCGATAGCACCCAATGTGAACGATGGAGGGAATTCAGATACCTTATACTTCTTTGATCCCGTTCAAAAGATAATTGTCATCACACCTGAAACAAAAATTAAAAAGTACGGTGAAAAATTGCCTGTATTTACCTCACTGATTACTGTTGACGGGGTACCTCTCAGCAGTTCCGGGTACACCTACGCCGAACTCGGGTTAACTGCGCTTTCTTACAGCACTCCGGCTAATAGTTTCAGCAACGCCGGAATTTATTTTATCAGCAACACCGCCTCGGTGATTGATCCGGCCTATGAAACCTTGTTTGAATATCAATTCGAAAACGGACTGCTGGTAATTGAAAAAATGCCATTGGTAATTACACCAAACGATACGGTAATTTATTATGGTGATAAAATTAATGGACGATCACTTGGGCATTCTTATTCATACAATACAGCGAATATTGATCCGGCCGACCAGGCGGCATTCCTCAGCAATCTTGATAACGAGTATAAGCAGCCTATTGTAGAACAGGTAGCGCTTATTGATTCAAGAATTTTTGTTGGAGCAAGAAATCTTGTTTCTGCCGATGTGCTCAATACAAGTTTCCTTATGAGTGCCAGGAACCTGGTTAGTGCCAGAAATCTGGTGAGTGCCAGAAACCTGGTTAGTGGTGTTACGTTTGACACCACATTCATTGTAGATGTGCATCCTGAATCTGTGTTTGATTTTCAACTGGATCCCGACACTGCTGAATTAATTAGTGCAGGTCCATTGAACAATGCCCGTTCGCTTGTTAGCGCGCGTAACCTGGTTAGCGGTACAGCATTTGTAAGCGCACGAAACCTGGTTAGTGCGAGAAACCTGGTCAGCGGCTCAACGGTTCTGAACAGTTCTTCGATAGCTGATTCTATCACTACTGGAGCCGATCCGTTTGTTATCATTGACACACTGGATTATGCAGCAGCTGATGATACGTTGTACAGTTTCCTTCCTGTGAATATGATTACAGGAAATGAAGTTGGAGTTCATATTATTGCACCTGCTGCCCTGGTAACAGCGAACTTTGACGTTACCTATGGCCTTGGTGAACTGACCGTCCTCGACAAGGATCTCAATATCAGCGTAAACAGCCCTGTAGCAAATTGCGGTTACAACGTTACTTGTAATGGAGGCAATAACGGAAGTGCTACCGCCTTAGGAATAAGCGGCGGGTTCCCTCCCTATTCTTATTTATGGAGCAACGGTGCAGTAACAGCGAACATCAACAATCTAAGCGCCGGCACTTATACAGTTACGGTATATGATGACTTAGGATATCCAACCTCACAAAGCATCAACCTTACGCAGCCGCAACCTTTGGTGGTTTCACTTGGAGTTGATCTGACAGTTGATTATAACTGCTCTTGTGTAACGCTGTCACCTGCAGTAACTGGTGGATCATCCTGCGGCAATGCATCACTCAGTTATGTATGGAATACCGGCGAAACAACAGCTTCAATAACTGTATGTCCGCAATCGGCAACTAACTATACTGTAACAGTAACCGATGCCGGAGGATGCTCGTCCTTTGATGTTGTATCGGTCAATAAACCGGCTCTTGTTTCCCAACTTGATCAATATGTAGTTATGGGACTTGGAACCGGAATTGATTTGATTGGAAACAATACTACCCTTCATGGAGCTGTCGGTCACAGAGGAATCACTGGAAAAGTTGAGATTGGAAGTAACGTGGTGATAGATGGATGGGCTGCAGGTAACATTGTGGATATAGGAAGTAATGCAATTCTTGATACGGTGTATCGCAACAGTGGTAATGGTACTATTTCAGGAACTATTATTTCTCCTGTAACGTTGCCACTTGTTTCACAAGTGCCATGCTTCCCAACTTTTGCCGGTGGATCTAATGTCAATGTCACATCCGGCACTACAACACTTTCACCTGGAACCTACAACCAGGTATCGATAAGCAATGGTGCGTCGCTGATGCTGCAACCCGGTGTTTACAGGTTCTCGAAGCTCACAACAGGAAACAATTGTTCGTTAATTCCTGCCGGTGCTTACCTGGCAAGTGATGTATTTATATTCGTGAAAAATGAAGTTGTTACAGGAAATAATAACACCGTAAGAGCCAACATTTATTCTCAGAAGGCCATGTCACTTCAAAACACCTCAGGTGGTAATTATCGCGGAGCATTTTTCAGCGCGGTCAGAGTGTCAACCGGAAACAACGGAACATATTGGTCAGAACCTTATTGTTTCGCTAACCTGCCATTCTGTAATAACAGGGTTGCCGGTGACAACAGTGTTGAATTGGAAGGGGCGGACCTGAACCTGTATCCTAACCCGAATAATGGTCAATTCACCGTTCATTATACCGGTGAAACCGGAAATGTGATTCATATCTCGGTGATCAATACGTTGGGACAAGTACAATATGAAAAACAAGTGTTTGAATTTACCGGTGAACTTACCCAAGATATAGGCCTTGATGCACTTAACTCCGGAGTATTTACTGTACGACTGAGTAATGGCGATAGTGTGATTTACAAGCAATTTGTCATAACCAGGTAATATCATTTAAAATAACCGATCTGAAAAGAGGGAGCTTAAACTCCCTCTTTTTTTTTACTTTTATCTCCGTGAAAATCTTTCTGCCAAGAAATTCCTGTTTTGCCATAACCCTGTTTTTCAGGGCGAGGCTCCTCCTGGCATTCACTTTTTTGTCTTTTTCTGCTTTTGCACAGTCTACCGAAGACAGTTTATTGAAAGTACTCCGAGTAGCTAAAACTGACTCTGCCAAAGTGGCCACCCTGATTGACCTGAGCCGGCAAGCGCAGGACGCGGATCTGAAAAAGGCTGAAGTGTATGCCAAACAGGCGCTCGACGTAAGTTTGCGTAGCGGTAATCTTGAATACATCGCCACCGCCTATCGATTTGTAGGACTCGCGCAATATTATCAGGGAGAATATGGTGCTACGGTTGATAGCTGGCTGAACAGTCTTACCATGTATGATTCAATTGGTGACAAAGCCAATGTGGCACGACTTTACAGCAATTTAGGGGCGGTTTATGAAAGTCAGAGTGATGATCCGAAAGCACTTGAATACAATCTAAAATCGAAAAAAGTTGCCGAAGAGATTGGCGATACGGTGCGACAACTTACTGCCATCAACAATATTGCGGTGCTTTACATTAAGAAACGCCATACGCTCGACAAAAGCCTGCAATATAGTTTCGAAGCCCTGGAACTTGCCAGAAAAATTAACGACAAATATTCCATCAGTACTATATTAACCAACATTGGTGAAAATTATTTCCAACAGGGGAAAGATACACTTGCCTTGGAGTATTTTCTAAATGCTATAAAGAGTTATGAGGATTCGGCTTCCATGCCGGAAGCACTTCGCAATATCGGGAAGGTGCATGAAAGCCGCGGCGATTTGGTGACTGCAGAAACGTACCAGAGACAGGCACTTGCCATTGCAGACAAAATCAATAGTAAGCGTGACGTTACCACTGCCCTGCTCAGCCTAGCCAATACGTACCAGAAAAAAGGTGAACTTACTAAGGCCCTGGAAGCTTTTGATCGTGCCCGTGAACTCGGAGAAGACATTGGTGTTCCGGAAGAATTGAAAATTGCATATACCGGTCTTGCTGATATACATTCGAAACTCAAAAATTACAAAAAAGCTTATGAATACCAGGCGCTGTTAACAGAAGTTAAGGATACACTTTACAATATCGACTACCAGCAAAAAATGTCGGGGCAGTTGTTTGCTTATGAAATAGATAAAAAGCAATCACAAATTACTATCCTTAACAAAGACAAAGAACTACAGGAAATTGATTTGCAAAAAGAAAAGTTTGCGAAAAATGCTTTTTTAGTGGGTTTGATTCTCATATTTTTTATTGCCTTTATAATTTTCAGGAACTACCGTGCAAAGGTTAAAACCAACAAAATTCTCGACCGGCAGAAAGTTGAAATTGAAAACCTATTATTAAATATTTTACCTGAAGAAGTGGCACAGGAATTAAAAACTGATGGCCATTCCACACCTCGTTATTATGAAAGTGTTTCTGTTTTGTTCACCGACTTCAAAGGATTTACCACCATTGCCGAAGGTATGACGCCTAACGAATTAGTTGCAGAACTCAATGATTTCTTTGTAGCCTTTGATGACATCATTGAAAAAAATCACCTTGAAAAAATAAAGACTATCGGTGATGCCTATATGTGTGCCGGCGGAATACCCACATCAAACACCACGCATCCGTTCGATATCATCAGGGCCGGTTTACAGATACAGGAATTTATGAATGAACACAATCGGTTACGTATTGAAAAAGGATTGCCGGTATGGGGCTTACGTGTAGGTGTTCACACTGGACCCGTTACTGCCGGAGTGGTAGGCCGCAAAAAATATGCTTACGATATCTGGGGTAACGCAGTTAACATTGCCAGCAGGATGGAAAGCAATGGAGAAGTTGGCAGAGTCAATATTTCTGAAGCAACGTACGCATTGGTAAAGGATGAATTTAATTGCGAGCACCGTGGAAAAATTTCGGCAAAGAATATTGGTGAAATAGATATGTATTTCGTAGATGCAGGGTTAGGGAAAGAGTCAGGAGTTGTCAGGAAAGGTTTGCCCTGAAGTGTCGTGATTGGTGAGACTAAACACAATTCTGTTATAAACATTTTGGGTTGTAATCAATTCCAATATTAACCAATGAAACTTCTACTTCAGGGGTCAGGAAAGGTTTGCCCTGAAGTGTAGTGATTGGTGA
>JALYQW010000035.1 GCA_030855635.1 Bacteroidota bacterium
CCACTGCCCACTGCCCACTGCCCACTGCCCACTGCCAACCGCCTACTGCCACCTGCCCTCTGCCCTCTGCCCACCACCAACCACCAAAGTTCTTATTTTCCAATTTCAGCAATGGCTTTTGATAGAAACATTTTTTTGTAATAGGTTTTTATCGAATCGGGGCATCTTTGAAAAATAGTGGCAATAAAATTTAAATCATTCGTCTGATTAATCACTTCCCGGAATACGGTAATCTCCGGTTCGTGCCAATGCTCATAGGAGCGGGGATAGGTTTTGCGCTGCTCCAGAATGTATGCATTGTCGATGGTATCATTCGGACGATTAACTGGTAAAGTTGAAATCATTTCGCTGAGTTGTTTACGCGTGGCATCGGGGAGGTTATTATAACCATCCTTACCAAAAAAAATATCTGCAGCATGTACATATTGTGTTTCTACCTGTTCAGTAAAATACTGCCTGATCATAGGACCAAGCACCTTGTATTTAGTCTTGTTCCTTAGCAATCCATAAAATGGTAATTGGGCAGCTCCTTCGGGTAGCGATTCTTTTTCGGATCCCAGCAAAATTTTCCCAAGTGTGGTATGGGAAATATGCATCTTTTGAGATTCCATTAATCGAATGTACTCTTTGATTTTATCCGGATGCAGGGCCAGCTGAATAGTTGATACCGGTTGGGTAAAACCATCAGGTAATTCCAAAGCAAGGGTTTTGAGAAAATCATCTCCATACTTTTCAAATTTTTTCAACGACACTCCCTGAATGGATAACATATCATCCTTTGACATTGGTTTCTGAAATACCATTTCCCAAAGTGTTTTGTCAGTGAAAATATGGTAAGGTGCCATTCCTTCCGAATCCGCAATCAGTTTACGTAGTTTCCGTAACTTTTCAAACAGTTGCTGATCCAATGCTAAAATAGTTTCGCTTTCAACAGGTTCCTCACCGGCCGGTATAACCGATCTGAATTCAGCAATGGAAACCTTTTCCATTCCTTTTAGGACTTCTTTCCCGTGAGACGTAACTTTTAAATGATGATTTTCATCATAAGCTATTTCAACCAGTCCAAGTTGTAGAAATTGTAACAGGTACGACTGCCATACTTCAAACGAATGATCTTTGCCTGTTCCGTAGGTTTTTATTTCATTGTAATTTTTCGATAGCAATTCGGAATTGTGTGAGCCGCGGAGAATATTGATCAGCATGGTGAAGCCAATCTGTTCGCCGGTTCTTGTTATCGCGCTAAGCGCCTTTTGTGCTACTATGGTGCCATCAATAAGATCGGGAGGGTGGGAGCACACGTCACAATTATTGCAATTGCGCAAATAGTTTTCACCGAAATAATTGAGCAGGATGCGCCGTCGGCATATTCGTGATTCCGCATACTCCTGCATTCTTCTCAGTTTTTCGATGTTCAGTTCCGGCTGGCCGCTTTCTCGTGCAAACTTTGAGAGCAGTATCAGATCTGATAAATTATAAAACAATAACGTATCACTTTTTACACCATCACGGCCGGCCCTGCCAATTTCCTGGTAGTAACCTTCCATATTTTTAGGAATGTTGTAATGGATGATCCAGCGTATATTGGATTTATCAATGCCCATTCCAAAAGCAATAGTGGCACAAATAATTTTCCCATCTTCTTTAATAAAATTTTCCTGCACCCTGTTGCGTTCTTCAGCTGACATGCCTGCATGATAGAAGCTGCTTTCGATTCCATGTTGCGTTAGAAAACCTGAAATCTCCTCAGTTTTTTTTCGCGATAAGCAATAGATAATTCCTGCCTGGCCTTTTCGTTTGGTAATAAACTTTATTATTTCATCCTGCTTTTTTTTGAGCTTTAGCCCGCTCCTTACATCGAGCCGTAAATTTGGGCGGTCGAAAGAGGAAACAAAAACTTCTGACTGATTGAGTTGCAGCTGTTGTATGATATCCCGGCGCGTGGTTTTATCAGCGGTTGCTGTAAGGGCAATTATACCTGCGTTGGGAAATACTTTACGGAGAATATTTAGTTGCGTGTACTCCGGACGGAAATCATGTCCCCACTGCGAAATGCAATGTGCCTCATCAATGGCTATTAAGGAAACATTCAAAGAGGGGAGCCAGGAACTCAGCAGCGCTAATGCGCGTTCCGGAGAAACATACAACAATTTGTATTTGCCATTAGTACAATTGTAGGTGATTTCCTGCTCCTGTTCTCCCGAAAGGGAGCTATTGATGTAAGCAGCCGGAATTCCATTGGCAAGCAGGTTTTCAACCTGGTCCTTCATTAATGCAATGAGTGGAGAAATAATCAATGCAGTACCATTCATTACCGCAGCGGGTAATTGGAAACATATTGATTTTCCTCCACCGGTTGGCATTAGCACCAGCGAATTCTTTTTGTCAAGAACTGTTTGAATAATTTGTTCCTGCAACGGCCTGAAATGATCGAAACCGAAATACTTTTTTAAATTTTTTGAAAGGTTTTCCATGAAAAGTGTTTTTTAAAATAATGAAAAGTCAGAGTGGATGAGATGACGGAATTAATAGTGCTGTGAAAATATTTTCTAAAATGAAAAGTGAATTACGTATTGCAAATTTAAAACTTTCCCGGCTTCCTGCGTAGTTTTTATAAATTTTATTGAATTTCCTGTGGTACAGACGAGGATGGTGAATAAATACCGGAATAAATTATAATATTCTGTATGTCAATGTATTAAATTGTTGAAAAAATTATATTCATTTCGGGGTTAACACAATTGTTGATGCGCGTGTTAATTAATATGTTTGTGAAGATAAAATGTGCCTGATTTAACGGCTACAAGAAGTTTCCCAGAGAATCGTTTTCCGCATATACGGAACTTATAATACCCTTCATCAGCAATTGAATTACCCGCAAATGGATCATACAATTTTTAGAAAACAGGTTTTACAGCGATATCATTTGCCTGCAATTTACCAGATGAATGAATTTCACGGGGATGGTGCTTACCTGGATCAGAGCAGTGATTTTATTTCATTACTGGCACGTTGTTTTGAGGATGAATCTATTTTCAGAAGCAGTGATTTTAATGATGTTCCCATGGATATTCTCATGGATTACATCCGGCGAACGCACCGGTTATATCTCGATAAATCGCTGCAGGAAATGGAACAAAGTATTCACTTGCTGTGTACTGCTTATCCTTCGGGCCACCCGTTGCTGGCAGTATTGAATGATTTTTACCTCGATTATAAAACTGACCTGATCGTTCACATTCGTCAGGAAGATGAACGTTTATTGCCTTATATCCAGTTCCTGGAAAATTCGCTGAAAGGCGGTTTTAATCCCCATGAGTATTTCGGGAACAGGCAGCGTTTTTCTATTCAGGAGTTTATTGAAAGCCATAGTGACAATGATTCAGAGCTGGAAGAGGTGAGGGCAAGAATTCTAACTTATGATCCTCCTCCGATGAATCGTTTTATCTATGGTGTTTTGGTACAACAACTCGAATTTTTCCGCCAGGATCTGAAAATTCACGGACTCATTGAAGACCGTGTACTGATTCCACGTGCATTAGATATGGAACATCGACTGGAAGCAATTTTCAGCCAGACTGCAAAGTTGAATTAAGTTTAAACATTAAAAGTTTGAGGAGGATATCACTTATTTTAGTGATAGTAAATTGTGCGCTATACATTTAACAAAAATATTCGCAGAATCAGAACAGGAAATTCACTAAAAATAAAGTCAATAAAAAAGCCCTTCCGAATTCCGGAAGGGCTTTCTTTTTTATAACCGATATTTCTTATTCGGTAATGATCATTTTACGGGTCAATTGTTCTCCGTTAAACTCAAGGGTGTAGTAATAAATTCCTGAACCCAATTCGCGTGAATTGATAGTAAAGGAATGAGCGCCGGGAGCTTTCTCACTATTTACCGGAACAGCAATTTCCTGACCGATAATATTGGTGATGGAGATTCTCACTTGTCCTGAGCCCGGAAGTACATAATCAACTGTTGATGTACCATTGAATGGATTCGGGAAGTTCTGGCCAAGCATCACACCGTTAGATTCCAGTTCATTAATTCCGACAACACAGGTTGGAACTTCTTCGAAGCATACATCATCAATAGCCCATCCTTCGTAATTGTTAACGGTATTATCGGAAGCAAAACGGAATCGGAAGATAACGGTATTTCCGTTAAAGAACTGTGCACACTTCTCTGCAAGTACCCAGTTAGGTTCAGTTCCTGACCATCCTGGCAGGCCTGGTGAACCACCAAGTGCCGTAATGAAAGGAGTGTTAAACCATGGCTGTGGTGAACCTGACGCAAATCCTAATTGCTGCCATGTCTGGGCATAATCAGTAGAGTATTCCACAGTACCACCGTCAGCGAAAGGCTCGGTGTCGAACTTATGCTGGAATGACAGCTTGTACAATTTGCTGTTGTCGATAGAGAACACAGGAGTAAACAGACCGGATGTATCACGGTTGCTGTAGTTGTCATCCAGGTCAATGGTCCAGGCATTAATTCCACTGTATGCTCCATTGATAATGGTTTGAGCAGGTGTTCCGATTTCCCAGTCATTTAAAGAAGGAGAATATGTAAAAGCATTTGCTGAAACCCACTGTGGGCCGCTTTCGAAATCATTACAATAAGGATTGCCTGATGTAATCGCAATACTATCAAATACTGATATGGTGATACAAGTTGTATCATCGAAAGGATTCAGATCGATACCATTGTTAGGTTCAGAAGTAATAACACAAACTTCATATACTCCCGGTATGGCTGTCCACAACTGGCTGAAGATATGAGCAAGGTTTGCTTGAGAAGCCAGTGCTGGAGAATACGTAATAGGATCAGTCACTGTCAATATTGATGGCTGAGTAACACCTCCAATTATCGGTGATATTGTAATAGTCGCATTCACAGAGGTCAATGGCGTAGTACCAGGGTTAGAGATAGGTGAAGTAAACTGCACCGACTGACCCGGGAAGATGAAACCGGTGTTTATGGTATTCGTAGTGATTGTGATAGGAGCAGCAGTCAATGGCACAGGAATATCAATTCTCCAGTCATCAATTGAGAAACCGTCAATCTGTACAGATGGATCGGAACAGAATGTGAAACGGAACTGAACAAATCCAATATTGTCAAACTGCGTAAGACATTTTGCTTCAGTCTTAACCCATCCACCTGTAGCACCAGCCCAGGCCGGTTGAGTAGAGCAGTTGATAGTTGGCATGTTATACCAGTTAACCCAGCAAGGAGCAACAGCACCTGCATTTCCTAACAACGTCCATGTACCACCATTAACAGAATATTCCAATCGGACTCCATCCCAGTTTTGCTCGGTGTTATGGTTTCTCCAGAAGGAAAGCTTGGCATCTACTGCATTGTTAAAGTCGAATATAGGTGAATATAAATCGCAATTAGCGTTATTGCCATAAGCACTTAACAGATTCACATCCCATGCATTGGGTGCAGAGTAAGCCGAATTGGTTTGTCCGAAAGCAGGCATACCCAGTTCCCAAATGGTTGTTGGATTCCCGGTAACGGTAGTACTCCAGCCAATATTGGTAGCATCAAAATTGTCGATATATGGATTGGTGTAACTCAATGGAATTACAGGCACCCCTACAGAACCGATACAGGTAGTATCGTTGGAGTTGTCGCTGTCACCGGGTAATTCCGTCCATGCACAGAACTCAAATTGTCCCGATGGAATTGTAAATCCGGGCATGATAAGGGTTGCAGTTAAACCAGGGTTAAGAGTACCACTGTACGGTGCATTACCGGTAGCTACCACCATTCCTAGTGGATCAGTTACTTCATAAGCAACGGGGAAAGAGGTTTGAGCAAGTGAACCGAAATTGCGAATGGTAACCGATACGTTAGAAGTGTTACCTGCCGGCGCGTTGGAACCGGGCTCAATCACAGCTACAACACCAACATCATCAGGACCCGGTTGTTTCACGCAAAGATCATCAATACTAACACCATCATTCGGTGTACCATTGAATCCGCTTACGAAATCGAAACGGAACTGTATGAAAGGAGTAGGCCCTCCGGTGTTGGCAATATTCTGCAAATAGTATCTTGATTCTAACCATCCATTGGATGTTCCATCCCAACCTGCATCAGCAAAATTAAGTGTAGCATTGTTGTACCAGTTATATCCATCAGGATCACCAACTGTTCCCAACAAGATCCAGTTACCGGAACCATTCAGGTTATAGTAAATTCTCAAACCATCATTTGAAGCAGTAAGTTGATTTCTGCGGAACGACAGATAGGAGTTGATGGAACCGTTAAGGTCATAAATTGGAGTTGTAAGTGATGCACTCGCACCAACACCATAACCGGTATTCAGGTTAATATCCCATGCATTGGTTCCCGAATAAGCACCAGTAGTGGTAGCAAAATTGGGAGTTCCTAACTGCCATTCAGCAGCAAACGCATTGGTGGTGGAAGTCTGGTAGCCCTGGTTACCTGATTCAAAATCATCACAGGCTGTGAGCTGGAAAACAGGAATACCTAAAGAGTTCACACAAGTAGTATCATTAAAGTTATTTCCGTCGCCGGGAAGGCTGGTCCATGCGCAAACAGTGAATGTGCCTACTGGAATATTTTCACAAAGAGGGAATGTAAACTGAGCAGTAGCTCCCGGAGTGAGGTTACCTAAAAAAGTTCCGGTTTGTGTTGTCTGATTACCTAAAGCATCAGTCATGATGAACGTTACAGGGAATGTAGGTTGATTATTCAAACCATAATTCTTAACAGTAACAATAATGTCAATACAATTTCCTGCAGGACCTGTTGAGCCAGGCTGCGTAATAGCAGAAACACCCACATCATCAGGCTGAGGTAAAGAAAGGCAGAAATCGTCAATTGAGAATCCATCACCAGTTACGGAACCATCGGAGGTAAATACGAAACGGAACCAAACCTGGGCAAGACCATTGAACTGGGCATCAAGAATAATAGATGATTTTACCCAGCCTCCGGAGTTTCCGTCCCATCCAGGAAGTTGGCTGGAATTTAGTGATGCATTTGTATACCAGTTAACGCAATCAACGCAACCTACCGAGCCCAATACAGACCAGGGTCCGTTTAAGGTATCTGTAGTCCATTCAAGTCGGGTACCATCCCAAAACGCTTCTACATTGCGGTTTTGCCAAAATTCTAAAGTAGCGCCTGCACCGGTAGGTATAAAACCAAATTCAGGTGATTGCAGATAAGCAACAGCACCGTTCGTATAGGGAGTATTCAGGTTGATATCCCATGCATTGGGTGGTGAATTTGCACTACTGGTAGCACCAAAAGCCGGTGTTCCAAGTTCCCATATAGAACCGGGTATAACAGTACGATCACCCCACAAGTCAAAAGCAATATCGAAGTTATCACAATAAGGGAAAACTATACCACCTTCTACACTGAAGCAAGTGGAATCGGCTGCCGTTGGTCCAGGTAAATAGGAAAGGTTGGCACAAGCAGATCCATCCATAATTTCAATATTATAACACACCACGTCAAAAGTATCTACAGCGGGAATGGTGGCAGTATAAAGTGAATCAATGGTGTTGGTCATTTGAATTTGCGGTTGAGGAATTCCGTTGACGCTGTAACTCAACATTACCTGAGCAATAGAAGAAGCGTCGGTTGCTGTTGCGTTTATTACAAAGGGACCCAGGTTATATACCGTAGGAGGATAATTCGTAAGAGCATATGCATTTGGCGGATTTAGCTCGCAGAAAGAAGCTGTGACTATGATGTCATCAATGAACCAGCCATTCCGGCCTGCACCTCCAGTGTTGTTACCATCAGCAAGTTTGAAACGCAAACGCACATCGAAATTATTTCCTGCAAGTAATGAAATATCGAAAACTTCATATTTCCACCAGCTGTTGTCTGGTGCAACATTACTACCAGGTGCCCATAAAGCATAAGAGGCTTCACAGAACCTGCTACCCTGTGTTCTAAATAAACCCGTTCCCAGGTAAGAACAGTTGTTACTGCCGCCGCCGGAGTTGTCAATTAGTTGCTCCCAGGTAGATCCACCATCAGTAGAGATTTCAATAGTAGCATTGTCAAAAAATTCTATTTTAGCGATAGAATTGAATGATAATGTGACAAACGAATTGTTGGTACAATCGAACGAATTTGTTTCCAGGTAGGAAATACTTCCCGGAGCATCAATGGTTGCCGAATCACTTGTAACCGGGCTGACACTCAACCGGGTGTTTGTGAACCAACCCGGTGATCCGCTCGATGTCACAGCATACGGGGGGGTTTCAAAGTCCTCTACGAAAACCGTGTCAACTTGGGCTTTCAGTAGAAAAGAACAATTTAATAATAATAGTGTAAAGATTAACTTCCTCATGTTCATGTTTTTAGGTTATTCGATGGAATGCACTAGGTTGATTTTGTTCAATAAATAATGAGAGGTTCAAAAATACGAAATTAATGTCACGAACCGTTGGAGATTGTTTTTTTTTAAGAAGGCAAGTAGAGCATGGTAACCGTCTGATAGCCACCTTAATATTGTAAGTGACGCAATGAACCATTCTATGGTTGCATCAGTTTGAGAAAGTTACAAACAGTTGTTAGTATCAGGAAGCGTTTTTTATCCGCTGAGTGAAATCAATGCATCCAGGATTTGTAATAACTATCGTCTGAAATTGCCAGGGCCTCCTCGGTCAGCCAAAGGGGCTTAAATGTGTCGATCATAACTGCCAGTTCCTTGGTCTCTTTTGCTCCGATGGATTTTTCAACTGTTCCCGGATGTGGTCCATGAGGTATCCCTCCCGGATGCAGCGTGATTTGACCTTTGACAACATTTTTTCTGCTCATAAAATCACCATCCACATAGTACAGCACCTCATCAGAGTCGATGTTGCTGTGATTGTAAGGTGCCGGAATTGCCATTGGGTGATAATCATACATGCGTGGCACAAAGGAACAGATTACAAAATTATGAGCCTCAAAGGTTTGATGCACAGGAGGCGGTTGATGAACCCTGCCGGTTATGGGTTCAAAGTCATGAATGGAAAATGCCCAGGGATAATTGTTTCCATCCCAACCAATGGCATCAAAAGGGTGCGTGGCATATATATAGGAGTATACCAATCCCTGTTTTTTAATAAGCACTTTGAAATCCCCCTGTTCATCATGCGTTTGCAGGTTTTGCGGTTTCCGGATATCCCGCTCACAATAGGGCGCGTGTTCTTCGAGCTGGCCGTATTCATTCCTGTAGCGTTTGGGGATTTCTATAGGACTGAACGACTCCACAATCAGCAACCGGTTTTTTTCATCATTAAAATGAAGCTGAAATATGGTTCCCCTGGGAATTATCAGATAGTCACCATAACTGAACGGGATACTTCCGTAAAGGGAGTGCATTACACCACTTCCCTCATGAACGAAAATCAATTCATCCGCATCCGCATTTTTCAGAAAGTACTCGGTAATGGACTTCCTGGGAGCAGCCAGGGAAATGTGCAAATCATTATTTACCAGCACTTGTTTTTTGCTCATGATATAATCGTCTTCCGGAGCAACATTAAAACCAACCAGACTGTAATGCCTCAGAAATCGCTGATGCGCAATTTTAGGCTCCCTTGAAAACACAGGACCCAATTCCTTTACAATGGTAGGAGGATACAAATGATAGATGAGTGAATATACGTTGGAAAACCCATGCGTTGAAAAGAGCTCTTCCGAGTATAATTCGCCGGTAGGCTTCCGGAATTGGGTATGACGCTTGTGAGGAATTTGCCCAAGGGTATGATATTGTGGCATGAAAACAGGAATTAATTTATGAGTGTGATGTATTCTGTTATAGAATTTAAAGCATATGGAATGAAGGCGTTGTGCCGGTTTATAAACCCTTAAACTGTTACAAAGTTAATCAAATATTAATTAATGATTTATGAGAGAAGGTTCTTACTTTAGCACCATTAACCTCCCTTAAACTTATAACGTTGCGAAGGATTATTCAATGGTTTCTCATTTCTGCTATTGGCATTTTTATGCTGGGGGTGTTGACTGTTGCCGTAACATTTTTGTATGTTTATTTCAACCGGGAAGTAATCATTGCTAAAGTTTCGGCGGTAATTAATCAGTCGATAAGCGGTGAACTGGTAACAGGGAAGATCAACATTGATTTTTTACATTATTTTCCCGCAACTGCAATTCACATATCAGATGTTGCTGTAAGGGATTCCCTGTTCAGCACGCATAAAATGGATTTTTTTCGTGCATCGGATGTATTTGTGAAAATAAATTTCCTGGAATTGTTCGAACCTGAACCTTCACTTGAAAACCTTACCTTTCATAACGGCAGTGTATATATTTTCAGCGACAGTAGCGGATATTCCAACAACTACCTGCTGAAGTCACGCGCCCCGGAACAAGGTGGAGCATTTAAAATGGAACTGCGCGAAATCAACCTGGAAAATTTTCGTTTTATTTTTAATGATCATTCCCCACGCCGGTATCATAATGTGTTATTTAATTCGCTAAAGTGTTTGCTGCATGCTGATGAAAAAAAAATTTCGCTGGCTGTAAAAACTGATGGAGTAATAAAAATGCTTGCGTTTAATCTCGACAAAGGAACCTATGCCAGGGACGCCGGATTCAATAATAATATTGTAATTTATTATGATGCACAAAACAAAATAATTGATATCCCGGAGCATTCGTTTTACCTCGACAATCAGCTTATAATTGCACGAGCTGTATTTCATCTTGGAAACAAACCCTATTTTAACGCCGACCTTAAAGCGCCCCGAATTTTATTTGCAGATGCATTAAAATTTATGCCGGAAAAAACCGAACGTGCTTTGTTGAAATATGAAGTAAAACGACCGCTACAAATTCATGTACGCATTGAAGGGCAAGTGCTGCCCGGATCTCCACCTTATGTTTATGCGACACTGAAAACCGCCGCAAACACACTAACGTATAAAGCATATACGTTTAGCAACTGCCGTTTGCAAGCCTTTTATACGAATCGTGCTGATTCCTCGCAAAAAATTTCTCCGTCCAACTCCGCTTTTGAAATTAATAATTTTTCCGGTTACTGGTTAGGCATCCCGGTGAAATCTGAAAAAGTGAGGTTTGATGACTTCCCTTTTCCCGTAATGAAAGCTACAATTTATGGTGCATTTCCGTTGTATGATTTAAAAAAATTACCTGGAGGCGCACTGTATAATTTTTACAAGGGTACCGGAAATTACCGGGCTGATATCACTTCGGAAAGTGACAGCACAGCGTGGCGTTATGATATCGGCCTCCATGTGAATATTAAAGATGCCGCTCTTATTTATGAACCCAGGAGTATTGCCTTTGAAGATGTAAATGCAGGTATTTATATTAAAAACAACGATGTGTTTATTGAACACGCTTCCTGCCGCTCGGGATCAAGTTTATTTTCGCTGAAAGGTCAGGCTCCCGGAATTCTTAACACCAACATTAGTGATCTCACCAATTCCTCGCTGAAATGGGAAATAAAATCGCCCTATATCAACCTTGCTGATTTTACACCGTTTCTCGGTAGTCGCAAAAAAGGGATCGAAGAAACGAAACCTGTAGCGGATAAAAGTAATTTTGGGAAGCACCTTGACCGCTACCTGGATGCCTGCCGCTTGAATATGAAACTCGATATTGACGCCCTCCGGTTTGATAAGTTTACTGCAACTGCATTGTCAGGAACGGTTTTGTTCAACGACAGTACCTGGTCACTCGAAAAAATCCGGTTCAATCATGCAGATGGAACCGTCAATCTTGCCGGTAAATTATCCCCGGTCAGCGATGATGTACAGGCTGTGAGTATTCAAACAACTCTGAAAGATGTGAACATCTCGGAAGTATTCACAGCCTTCGATAATTTTTCACAGCATACTATCTCCTCAAACCAGATTAATGGAACACTTGACGCCGAGGTTACCTTGGGTTTTAATATGAACAACAAGGCCTCCATCAGCCAGTCGAGCATCAGTGGACTGGTGGATCTTACCGTTAGTAATGGCGAACTTAAAGGATTTCAGCCTATGGGAAAATTCTCAAGATTTCTTTTCAGGAAACGTGATTTTTCGGATATCCGTTTCAGTGAAATCACCAATAGTTTCATCGCCCGTGGTAACGAAATTTATTTCGATCGCATGAAAATTAATACCAGCGTAATGGAACTGTACCTTGAGGGAAGTTATTTTCTCGATGGCAAAACTGATATGAGATTACAAGTGCCGTTGTCGAATCTGAAAAGCAGGGACTGGAGTGAAATTTCAGACAATATTACCGATAAAGGTGATAAAGGAATGAATGTGTATATTCAAGCTTCCACCGATGAAAATGGAGACCTTAAGTTTCGCTATGATCCTCTTAAGAAACTAAAAGACAAACGGTCACGTCGATAACGTTGGTTTCGGTGGAGTTTCAGAGGCTAAATTGATGAAAATGTTGTAATACGGAACAAAAAAGTTATAAATTTGTTCTTCCTATTAAACACACACTTTTTAAACTAATTATTATGAAATTAATTACTTACCTCGAGTTCGGTAAAGAACAAATCGGACTGGTCATCAACAACAAGGTATATAACCTCAAGTTGGCGGCGTCTGTAAAAAGTGCCCTTAAAATGCCCGATAATATGAAGGACTTTCTTAAAGCGGGTCCTCATGTTATGTCGGTTGCAAAAGATATTGATCAACTTATAAAAAGTGGACTTATGGGCACCCGGTCCCTGGAAATGGAAAAGCTGAACATCCTGGCCCCAATCACACGACCATCCTCCTTGAGAGATGGGTATGCGTTCCGGCAGCATGTTGAGTCAGCTCGTAGAAACAGGGGAGTGGAAATGATACAGGAATATGACGAGTATCCGATTTTTTACTTTAACAATCACCGCTCTGTTGTAGGACCCGGGGAAGTGTATTGCATGCCCGATCATTTTGAAAAACTTGACTTTGAACTGGAGTGGGCTTGTATTATCGGCAGGAAAGGAATTAATATTAAAGCTGAGGAAGCAGAGGGTTACATTGCGGGCTATACGATCATGAATGACCTGAGTGCACGTACGCTCCAGATGGAAGAAATGAAACTCAATCTTGGTCCTGCAAAAGGAAAGGATTTTGCCACCGTAATCGGCCCCATGCTGGTCACTGCCGATGAACTGGAATCGTATAAAATTCCCGCCAAGGAAAACCATACCGGAAATAACTTTAACCTGGAAATGAAATGCTGGGTAAATGGCATTGAAGTATCAAAAGGCAATACAGGCGATATGGACTGGACGTTTGAAGAGCTGATCGAGCGTGCATCGTATGGCACCTACCTGTATCCCGGTGATGTTATAGGGTCAGGTACTGTAGGAACAGGTTGCTTCCTGGAATTGAATGGAACCGGAATTCTTAATGATCCAAAGAATTTTAAGCCGCAATGGTTGAAGGATAATGATGTAGTTGAAATGGAAATTACTGCGTTGGGCCGGCTAACCAATACCATCCGCCGGTTCGATAGCGATTTCTCCATCCTGGCAAGGAAAAAAACAGCCAATGTAGCCACCCATTAGGCGTTTTAATTGTTACATTTAGAGCTAGACCCAATCTGATTTGCAAAACGAGAATACTACCGTATCAGTTCCATTACTGGATCCTGAAGAGGAGAATAAGGAAATTCTCAAGCGTTATCGCTCACTTTTAAGGGCATGCCGTAATACCATCGACAAGACCGACCGTAAATTGATTCGGCTTGCCTTTGATACTGCATTGGAGGCACATAAAGACATGCGCCGCCGTTCCGGTGAACCTTACATTTATCATCCTATTGCTGTTGCGCAAATAGCTACCGAGGAAATTGGCCTGGGCGCCACCTCTGTGGTTTGTGCTCTTTTACATGATGTGGTTGAAGATACACACCTGTCATTGGAGGATATCCGTGGTTTGTTTGGTCCTAAGGTTGAGAAAATTATTGACGGCCTGACTAAAATTTCCGGAGTTTTCGACCAGAAGAGTTCGCTCCAGGCCGAGAACTTCAGAAAAATGCTTTTGACCCTTTCCGACGATGTAAGGGTAATCCTGATCAAACTGGCCGACCGGTTGCACAACATGCGTACGTTGGGTTCGCTTCCGCGGGAAAAACAATTGAAGATCGCCTCTGAAACCGCATACCTTTATGCACCACTGGCTCATCGTCTGGGATTGTATGCCATGAAAACGGAATTAGATGACCTGGCCCTTAAACACACCGAGCCGGAAGTCTACCGAACCATTGCCCAGAAATTACAGCAGACTAAAAAAGATCGTGATAAGTTCATTCATGAATTCATTAAACCCTTGAAAGAGGAGTTTGCCAGGATGGGATTTAAAGTCGAGCTCAAAGGCCGGCCAAAATCTATAAATTCCATCTGGAGTAAGATGAAAAAACAACAGGTTCCTTTCGAGGAGATTTATGACCTGTTTGCAATCCGAATCATTCTTGACACCCCTTACGAGCAGGAGAAGGCCGATTGCTGGAGGGCTTATTCTATTGTTACAGATTATTTCGTCCCTAACCCCGACCGCCTGCGCGACTGGATCTCCACACCTAAAGCCAATGGCTACGAATCATTGCATACCACCGTTATGAGCAATAGTGGGAAATGGGTTGAGGTTCAAATCCGTTCGATAAGGATGGACGAAATTGCGGAAAAGGGCTATGCAGCGCACTGGAAATACAAGGAAACGGCTGCAGAAAATGCACTTGATGAGTGGCTGGGACGAATCCGGGAAATGCTGGAAAACGCCGACGCCAATGCAATTGATTTCCTGGATGATTTTAAACTTAATCTCTTTGCGGATGAGATTTTTATTTTCACGCCTTCCGGCGATTTAAAAAACATGCCCTCGGGCAGCACTGCATTGGATTTTGCCTTTGAAATCCATACCGATATCGGAGAAAAATGTATTGGAGCTAAAATCAATCATAAATTAGTTCCCATCAGTCATAAACTTCACAGTGGTGACCAGGTGGAGATTCTTACCTCCTCCAAACAGCATCCCAAAGAGGACTGGCTTGGATTTGTAATCACCGCCAAGGCGAAGTCAAAAATTAAAACTGCCTTAAAGGAACAAAAGCGGAAACTGGCTGATGATGGTCGTGAAAAGCTGGAGCGCAGGTTGAGAAGTCTCAAGGTGAATATTGATACACTTAATATTAATGATCTTCTGATCTATTATAAAGTCCCCACGGCTCTCGATTTATACCACAGAATTGCTATTGAGGCAATTGACCTAAAGAAGTTACGCGAATTCTTTACCGAAGACGGGGTTCAGATTCCTAAACAAAATAACGTCAAGCCCGATGGTCAGTCATTTGATGAACTCGTGAAAAATGTCCGCGGTTCATCCGACATGCTGGTGATTGGAGAAAATATTGATAAAATAGATTATAACCTTTCGGCATGTTGCAACCCTATTCCGGGTGATGATGTATTTGGATTTATTACCGTAAATGAGGGCATAAAAATCCATCGCACCAATTGCCCGAATGCTATCCAGTTAATGTCGAAACACGGTTACCGAATCGTGAAAGCCAAGTGGACCGGTCAAAAGGAAATTGCATTCCTTGCGGGGATATGCATTAACGGTGCTGATGAAGTAGGTGTAGTAAACAACATAACCCGTGTAATTTCCAATGAATTGAAGGTGAACATGCGATCAATCAGTATCGAAAGTAATGAGGGTCTTTTTGAAGGGACTATTATGCTATTTGTTCATGATACAGAGCACCTTAAGAAGCTTATGGCAAAACTTAGTCATGTAAATGGCATTTTAAGTGTTACCCGAATGGATACGAATCAGTAAATTCGCACCTCAGCAACCCGTAGATGGAAAGTACTAAAGAAGCAGTCAAGCGGATTTTCTGCAGTTTTCTTGAAGAAAAAGGATTCAGGAAAACTCCGGAGCGCTTTACCATACTGGATGAAATATATTCGATTAATCATCATTTTGATGTGGAGTCGTTATACATTCACATGAAAAACAAAAAGTATCGCGTAAGCCGTGCTACCATTTACAACACCATTGAACACCTTCTTGCCTGCAGCCTTATTACAAAACACCAGTTTGGTAAAAACCTGGCCCAGTTTGAAAAATCGTATTCTTTCAAGCAGCATGATCATTTAATTTGTATAGATTGCGAAAGGGTGCTCGAATTTTGTGATCCGCGCATCCAGCAAATTCAAACCATGATGGGCGAATTGCTTGAATTCAAAATTTCACATCATTCGTTGAATCTTTTCGGCAAATGCAATAAGATGCTCCAAAAAGGTGAATGTGAACATTACAACCAGAAAAAAATAAACTCACTTAAATAATACTCCAATATGGAATTCACTTACAAAATTGAAGAGAAAAAAGATTATTGCCTGTTGCATTTTTCCGGTAACCTGATTGAAAAAAACCAGGCCCTCGACATGTTTGAACGTTTTGAAGAGTTGCTGAACAAGGAGAACAAAAAGTTTGTAATTGATATGGCCAATTTCAAATATATGAACAGCACCGGGCTAAATACGCTCATCACCATTCTTACCCGAGCCCGCAAAGCCGGGGGAGAAGCAATTGTATGTTGCGTGCCTGATAATATTAAATCGCTACTTGCTTTAACTAAATTAAACAGCATTTTCACCGTTGTTGAAAATGAAGTGGCTGCTGAAAATCTTATTTTAAAAGAAGCTTAATTTTTCAATCAAACAACATAAAAATTTAACAACATAATTTTATAATGAAAGCAGACGTACTCTTAGGGCTACAATGGGGGGATGAGGGAAAAGGAAAAGTGGTGGATGTACTTGCACCGCGGTATGATGTGATTGCACGTTTCCAGGGCGGTCCCAATGCCGGCCATACCCTCGAATTTGAAGGTATAAAACATGTTTTGCATACCATTCCATCCGGAATTTTTCATCCCGGCAAAATCAACATTATTGGAAATGGTGTTGTGATAGACCCTGTAATATTTAAAAAAGAAATTGATGCACTCACTGCAATGGGTGTTGATATCCGTAAAAACCTGTTCATTTCCCGAAAGGCGCATCTGATACTTCCAACACACCGCATGCTCGACGCGGCTTCTGAACTGAGTAAAGGAAAAGAGAAAATCGGTTCCACACTGAAAGGAATTGGACCTGCGTATATGGATAAAACCGGACGTAACGGTTTGCGTATAGGTGATATTGAACATGGTGATTTTAAAAAGAGATATAACGCGCTTGTTGCAAAGCATAATGATCTGCTGAACTTTCATAATTTTAATAAATCACTATCTGAATTTGAGGCAGGGTGGGACGAAGGCATTGCTTTGATCCGCACCATGAATCTCATCGATAGTGAATATGAAATCAATGGTTATCTCAATAAAGGACTTTCAGTTCTTGCTGAAGGTGCGCAGGGTTCTCTGCTTGATATTGATTTTGGATCCTATCCTTTTGTGACCTCCTCCAATACCGTTACTGCTGGAACCTGCACAGGACTGGGTATCGCACCTTCCCGCATAGGCGAAGTGTATGGAATTTTTAAGGCGTATTGTACCCGCGTAGGCAGTGGTCCATTCCCTACTGAACTGGATAATGAAATTGGAATACGGATTAGGAAAGCCGGTAATGAATTCGGTGCCACTACCGGTAGACCCAGACGTTGTGGATGGCTTGATTTACCTGCATTAAAATATACCATCATGCTGAATGGTGTTACTAAACTCATTATGACAAAACCTGACGTGCTCAGCGGGTTTGAAACCATCAAAGTTTGTACACATTATAATTATGAAGGAAAAGTGATTGACCGGATGCCATACGATATTGTGAATTATTCCGTTACTCCTGTGTATAAGGAAATGGCCGGATGGACATTGCCGGATGATGGTGTGCATGAACTTCATCAGTTACCTTCCACGCTGAGCGATTATATCAGTTTCCTGGAAAAGGAATTGAATGTACCTGTTGTGATTGTGTCGGTAGGTCCTGACCGTAAAGAAACACTTGCACGGGATCCTGAATTTGCCTGAATTATTGATGGCAATACGGGCATAATTAACATTTACGCTCAATCCGTTAGTACCCAGGCGTGTATTTAATAGTGTCAATCCGGCCCGGCCTTCGAAATGAAATTTCAATCTGAACATCCGGTATTATATTTTTTGCTATTGCTGATAGTAATGGGGATGTGTTTTTCATTTCCTTCCTATGCGCAGAAAACTACGCAGGTAGAAATTGAGAATGCCGATACTTTTGAGGGAGATGAATCACTTGGAAAAAATGTTTCACGATTATTGGGTAACGTAATTTTCCGCCACCAGGGTGCACTTATGTATTGTGATAGTGCTTACCTATATCAGGAGACGAACAGCCTCGATGCTTTTGGAAAAATCAGAATCGTGCAGGGTGACAGTATTAATCTCACAGGTGATCAGCTCCAGTATGATGGAAATTCACGCCAGGCAAAACTCACCGGGAAGGTAATTATGACGGATCGTGACATGATACTGGAATCAAAAATTCTGAATTATAATATGAATTCAGAAACAGCTGAATATTTTGACGGCGGTAAGATTACAGATAAACAAAACGTGCTGACCAGCAAAACAGGTTACTATTTTTCGAGAGATAAAACCGTTTTCTTTAAGGATTCGGTTGTTCTAACCAATCCCAAATATTATATCCTTGCCGATACACTCAAATACCAGACGGTTACTAAAATTGCAAATTTTGAAGGGCCGACGTATATTTATTCAACCGGTTCCGACAGTACACAGATCTACTGTGAACGTGGCTGGTATAATACGCTCAGTGAAAAATCGGTTTTTACTGTTAATCCTTACATCCGTTCTAAGGAAAACAAGTTGGCAGGTGACAGCCTTGTGTATGATAATAAATCCACAGTTGGTTTTGCTTATAGAAACGTAACTATTACCGATACCGTTCAAAAGTTAATTATTTCCGGTGAGTATGGTTACACTGATGAAAAAAAGAAAATCGCATTGGTAACGGACCGTGCTATGCTTACCAAGGCATTTGTTACAGATTCCTTATTCCTGCATGCCGACACCTTATATGCATGGCAGGATACAGTAACCAATGAGCGCTCATGGAGTGCGTATCATGGTGTGAGAATTTTTAAAAGTGATTTGCAGGGAAAATGTGATTCAATGGTTTACAAGACTTCGGATTCAACTCTCAATTTTTATCAAGAGCCGGTCTTGTGGAGTGATGCCAATCAGCTTACTGCGACATATATCAACATGCAAATGTCGAATTCAAAAATTAGTGAACTAAGACTGTTCAATTCTGCTTTTATTGCATCCTCTGAGGACAGTCTTCGTTTTAACCAAATCAAAGGCCGTGATATGATCGGTTATTTTACCGATAACCAGCTTACAAGTATTCATGTGGAAGGAAATGGTCAATCAATTTATTATACCCGTAACAGTAAAAGCCAGTTTACCGGCGTTAACAGAGCCGATTGCTCTAACATGCTCATTACGATGAATGATAGTAAAATAAACAGCATCACACTTATAAATAAACCTGACGCTACGCTGTTTCCAGTCAACGAACTGAGTCCCCAGGAATTAAAATTAAAAGGTTTCAACTGGCTCGAACAGCTGCGACCAAAAAGTAAAGAGGATATTTTTTCCGATTCCTCCCATAACTGATTTTCAAAAAATAGTTTTAAAACTACAAAGTGCAACGAGAGCCCTTCCGGTTAACTTATTTCCTCCGTTAAATTTTTTTCCGAATCGACCGAATTTTTTTCCCGTCGCATGAGTAAAGCACAAAGGACTGTGATGATCAAACCAATCGGAAATACTTCGAGGAATGTTTGAATGGCCATCACATGAGGCTTCCTGTAGGCTGTCATTTGAGAATGAAAATCAGTAATTTCTTTTTCAGTTTTCAAAGGGTCGCCACCTGATGCTTTCAATTTTTCGGTGTAGAACGCTGTATAATGTTCTACAAACGAATCGTCAATAAAATGGAAGTACAGCATCCAGCCAATCACATAGCAGGCAGATGATATGAGCGTGATTAGTAGACCAATTCTGAATCCGGTATTAAAATTTATTTTTCCTCCCGAAAATTTATCCCTGTACTCCCTGATTCCTAAAAATATCATGGAGAAAGCCCCGATTATAAAAAGGTAACCAAAACTTTCTCCTGATTCAAAATCAGAACTATCTTTGAATAACCACATCATGGTGCACAGCATTCCTACCAGTATCGCACCCGCAATCAGACCATACTTTAAAACAATTTTCCCCAATTACTTTTATATGTGATTTAAAAATCTTAACAATTTAGTGCATACTATCTTACCAATGTTACCCGACCTGTATAGGTGAATAATTCACCTTTGAAATTTTTAACATTGACCTGGTAAATGTATACTCCCTGAGGACACTCCGTACCGGAATACAAATCAGAGCCGTTCCAACCCTTCTGTACATCTCCTGAAATAAATATCTGGTTGCCCCAACGGTTAAAGATAGCCATTTCCATATCGGTTAATCCAATTCCGGACACTGTAAAGATATCGTTTCTGCCATCACCGTTAGGTGAAAATGCATTTGGAATATAAACAGTGGAGGCGCCTTCAACAATGATTTCAGTATATGCGGTATCACGGCATCCAAAATCGTTCATGACATAGAGAGCAATGGTATAATTCCCTGTTGTTTCGTACATGTGCGACGGGTTTTGTTCAGAAGTCAAAGCGGAATTATCTCCGAAATCCCAGTTCCACCAATTGGCACCGTAACCGATATCAGTAAAATTAATTTCGGGATGAAGGATGGAGGCAACAGGAGGATTCATTCCAATAGCTGCACTCGGAACCGGATAAACTTTAACTGCATCAATCACCGTCATTTCACTGATGCAACCTTCCGCTGAAATGGCTTTCAGGATCACTGTGTAGTAACCGGGTTCGGTATAGTGATGAGAAGGTTCATAAATAGTACTATTGCTGTTGTCTCCGAAATTCCATTCATAAAAAGCTCCTTGTAGTGAGGTAACCGTTGAATTTTCGAAGAAGACTAAGAGGGGTGCACATCCTTCAGCAGGTATCGGCGTGAAGTTTACAACCGGGAGTAGATTTACAACTATTTGAACATTTGCCAGTGCGGCAGGTGTGCCACATCCATCTGTAACGGTAACCATATAGGTAGTTGTGCCGGCAGGAGCAACAGTTACCTGGGACGTTGATGGTATTAACCCTGACCAATAATAAGTATATGGCCCTCCATCTCCACCTGATGCCAGGGCGGTCAATTGAACCTGTTCTCCTTCGCAAATGGTGTCGGGTTGGGAAATTGTAAGGGAAAGTGCAGGATTTACAGTCACGATTAAGGTTGTACCGGATCCCAGGCAACCTAGAGAATCTGTAACGGTAACATTATACGAAGTCGTATTCACGGGGCTTACCGTCTGACTGCTGCCGGTGATTCCGTTAGTCCAAGTGTAAGTGTAACCACCATTTCCTCCCTGTGCCGTTGCACTGATAACAGCACTCTGACCCATACACAAGGTTGCAGCACCTGTTAAACTTACCAGGATAGGTGCGGGTTCTGACACCTGCACATTTGCTGTTGTCACGCAATTATTTGCATCGGTAATATTTACCGTTAAAGTTCCGCCATTGATATTGTTCAAAGTTGCGGTATTGCCTCCAATACTCCAGGCGTAATTATAGGGTAAAGTACCACCTGAAACAGCCACTGATGCCGTTCCATCGGCTGCTCCGTAGCAGGTAACGGGGGTTGAAAGTGTGATAGCAGATAAAGAATCAGGAGATGTTATGGTTTCAGTTGCATTTGCCGTGCACCCGTTTGCATCAGTAACGGTAACTGTATAGGTTCCTGCTACAAGTGAAGTTGCGTTCATTGATGTGGTATTATTTGACCACTGATAACTGTAGGACCCGGTACCGCCATTTGCAGTTACTGTGGCAATTCCATTGTTATCACCAAAGCAGCTGACCGCTGTTGCGGAAGCAGTTAAGATGATTGCTGATGGTTCGGTAATCGAATACGTTTGTGAACTGGTGCATCCGTTGGCATCAGTTATGCTTACTATGTACGTTCCCGCTGCTATGTTGTTGTTATCATGACCTGCCAGTGCCATAGTGTTCCATGAATATATGTAAGGTGCCGTACCGCCTGTAGTGGCCAGGAGGATGGCACCATCGGTAAATCCGTTACAACTAATGTTGGTAGTGAAACCCTGAACGGTAATGGAATCAGGCTCTGTAATTAAAGTTGTTGCTGAAGTGGAACAGCCATTGCCATCTGTTACCGTCACTGTGTAAGTTCCTGCACTTAAGTTTCCCGTTACAGGCTGGCCTGTCGCACCATTCGACCAACTATACGTGTAAGGAGTGATTCCTCCCAACACAGTAATCGTTGCAGTACCATCATTTCCGCCATTACATAAAGTTGCTGTATTTGCGACAGAAGTTAGGATGGCGGCTGGTTCAGTAAGCGACGCTGTGGTGGTAACGGTACAACCATTTGCATCGGTAACAAGGATGTTATACACTCCGGGAGCGAGGTTGTTGAATATGGATGCCGGCTGGAAGGTGACTCCATTGTCAATACTGTATTGCAACGGTAGCATACCACCCATTGTTGTAATTTCAATGCTGCCATTATCCATACCGTTACAAGCAATGTCAACAGGTAGTGTTGACTGAATTTGAGGTGAAGGAGCGTCGTTAATTGAAGCAGCGCCTATGGCAATGCATCCATTGGCATCCATTACCTGGATGTCATAGTTTCCGGCAAGCAGTCCGGTAAATACTCCGGACGATTGAAAGCTTAATCCGCCGTTGTTACTGAAAGTAAGAGTGCCGGTGCCGCCACTTCCTGTGAGTGAAATTTCCCCGTTATCATCGCTGCAGGTACTATGAACCACACTACTCGACAGGATAACTTCAACGGGTTCTGTAATCGATAGTACGGAATCTACAGTGCAACCATTAACATCGGTGACAGATACCTGGTAAGTGCCAGGTGAAAGACTTCCAAAGTAATTGGTGATCTGGTTGGTTCCACCATTCAGATTGTATTGAAACGGACCAGTTCCTCCAAGGAGAACAATCGTTACTGAACCATCATCAGAACCGAAGCAGGTATTATCGGTGAAATTCAATCCTGAGATTTCCGGGCCTGGAATGTTGGTTATGGTGGTGCCTGCGTTTGTGCTGCAACCGTTAGCATCTGTAATCAAAACTGTATAAGATCCCTGGCTCAGGCCCTGGAAAATTCCTGCAGGTTGCGTGGTGATGCCATTATCAATGGAATATAGGAGTGAACCTGTTCCCCCGGTAGCCAGGGTTTGTATTTCTCCATTATTAGTGCCGCAGGTGGCAGGAACTGCAAGTGTGTTCAGAATTAATTCATCGGGTTCATTCAGTATAATGCTGGAAGTTGCAATACAACCAGATGCATCTTCAACAAGAATATTATAGGTTCCTCCCGGAAGATTACTATAAGATCCGCTGCCCTGGGAAGATGTGCCGTTGTTGATGCTGTAAGTCAAGTTTCCGGTTCCGCCATTTGCAATAATTATTATGGTTCCGTCTGAAACGCCATAACAGGAAATAGCTGTGATATTAACCGAAGCAATAACCGGGGCATTGGTATTGCTTACTGATGCTACAATATCAGTACTGCATCCTGATGCATCAGTAACAACAATTGAATAATTACCGGCAGCCAGGTTATTGAAATTGCCTGTTGGCTGAACAGGACCACCACTCATGCTATAATTGAGATTTCCATTTCCCCCGGCAGCGTTTATGCTCAGGGTACCATCATTATTTCCGCAAGTAGCAGTGGTTGTTGTAGCGTTGAGATTAATGGCTGCAGGTTGCGTAATTGTTGCTGAAGAAATGGCATCGCAGGAGTTTGCATCTGAAACCACAATGTTGAATGTGCCTGGAGCAAGATTGGTGAAGGAATTGGACGACTGCCACGTAAATCCGCCATCTATGGAATAGGAGAGTGGCACTGTTCCTCCGTTTACATTTATGGTAAGGGTACCATTTTGCTGGCCATTGCAGGAAACATTAGTTACCGGGTTGCTTTGAATAACGGGTGCGGCTACATTCGAAACGGTTGCAGGTGCGGAACTGGTACAATCCACAGCATCGCGAACCACTATGGCATAACTTCCTGCTGCCAAAGAATTAAATGTGTTGGATGGCTGGAATGATGCCCCATTATCTGCACTGTAAGTGTAATTTCCTGAACCACCATTTGCGGTAACGACGATGCTACCGTCATTGTTCCCGCAATTAGCATCTACAATTGCAGTGCTGAATGTTATTAGGGTAGGTTGCACCAGGTTTTGCGATGAAGTTGCCGTGCAGCCATTTGCATCTGCAACTACAATGGAATAATTTCCCTGTGATAGTGAAGCGAATGTCATCGATGAAGAGAAGGTAACCCCATTATCAATGCTGTATTGTAACGGCTGCGTGCCTCCGTTAACAACAATGGTGATAAGTCCGTCATTTGAACCGAAGCAGGTGAGGTTGTTTGAAAAAATAGCGCTGATTACCGGCGTAGCTGCTGCCGGAACAACGCTATTCAGCGTATAGGTGCATCCGTTAGCATCAGAAACAAGGATCGTGTAGTTTCCCTGTAACAGATTATTAAATGCAGCTGCCGGCTGGAAAGTTGTTCCCCCATCAAGGCTGAATTGTAAAGTGCCGGTTCCGCCTTGAGCATTGATTGAGAGTGTGCCGTTTGCATTCCCGCAGGTGGACGTCTGTGCAGATGCAGTAGCAGTGAGTAATGCGGGTTCAAAAATGGTCACCTGTGATGTTGCACTGCATCCATTAATATCGGAAACTACTATATTGTATATTCCGGATGTCAGGTTGTTGAAACTATTTCCGGATTGTATTGTGGCACCATTATCTATACTGTATGTCAATGCTCCTGTACCTCCAGTTGCTGCGATAGTGATGGAGCCGTCATCATCGCCATTGCAGGTAATGTCGGAGTAATTGGTGGTCTGTATGGAAGGTGCTGCTGCATTGTTCACTGCAGCAATCAACGATGTGGTGCATCCATTAGCATCCTGTATGATTATGGTATAAGTTCCTGCAGGTAGCGTGATAAAATTCACCGAAGATTGAAATGAAACACCATTGTCAATACTGTACTCCAATGCCCCTGATCCTCCTGAAGCATTCATGGTGATGGTTCCATCGGCATTTCCGCATGAGGCGGTAGTGGCCGAATATGAAGGATTAATAGCATTGGGTTCAACAATTGCAACGAGTGAATTTATGGTACAACCATTCGCATCTGTAACTAAAATGGTGTAATTTCCTCCCGCAAGATTATTAAACAGAGTGGCGGTTTGAGAAGAAATACCGTTATCTATGCTAAATTCCAGCGGTGCAGTTCCACTAGTTGCAGTTACTGTTATTGTCCCGTCATCTGCTCCGTTGCAGGTTATGTTTGTAGCATTGACTGATTGAATCACTGGGCCAGGTGCATCGTTGAGTAGAACCGGATAATCAGCTGTACATCCATTGGCATCCTGTATGGTCACCGTGTAATTTCCTGCCACCAGGGAATTAAAAGAAGTTGTTTGCTGGTAGGCAGAACCGTTATGACTAAACTGGTAAGGTCCGGTTCCTCCGGAAGGTGTTACTGTATACGACCCGTTATTGGCACTGCATGTAGTATGGATTATTGCTATTGAAGCAGTGAGTTGCTGAGGTTCTGTTATCGTCAGAGTGGATGTTGCCTGGCACCCGTTTACATCTTCAGCAATGATATTATAATTGCCAGGTGAGAGGTTGTTGAACACATTCCCTGTTTGAAAAGTTATTCCATTATCAATACTGTATTGTAAAATCCCCGTACCTCCATTAGCGGTTATGGTTATTGTTCCGTTATTGTTCCCAAAGCATGTAACATCTGTGAATGCTGTAGCAGTGATGGCAGGTGCAGCAGCATTACTGACAGCAGTTGCTCCTGAGGCTGTACAACCGTTTACATCCTGAACAATGATTGTATAATTTCCTGCAATCAATCCCGTTAAATTAGGTGATGACTGAAATGTGATTCCGTTGTCGATACTGTATTCATAGCTTCCGGTTCCGCCATTTGCTACCACAGTCAGGGTTCCGTCACTATTACCGCATGAGGCCGGAGTGTTGTTAGTTACAAAAGTAATTTCAGCGGGTTCCAAAATGATTGCTGCCAATACAATTGAACATCCGTTTGCATCGGTTACTATTACATCATAATTACCCGGAGTTAATCCGGTGAAAGTGATAGAGGCTTGTTGTGTGTTGCCATTATCAATACTGTATTGTAACGACCCGGTTCCACCATTAGCTGTGATAGAGAGCTCTCCGTCAGCCGCACCGAAACAGGTAATGTTTGTCACCGTTATATTCTGAATAACCGGCCCCGGAGCATCAGGAACAATTACATTTTGTGATGTGGAGCAACCATTCGCATCGGTTACCATAATGACATAATTACCTGATAAAATTCCATTAAAAATATTTCCTGCCTGTTGGGAAGCTCCACCATCATTACTGTAGGAGTATATTCCTGTGCCACCGTTTGCATTAACAGTTATACTTCCATTCGATTGTCCACAGGTAGTTCCTGTTTCAACAATGCCTATAAGTAATTCGGCGGGTTCAGTAATAGTAATCGTAGTTGCTGCCTGACAACCATTTATATCCTCAATAATAATATCATAATTACCGGGTGATAAATTATTGAAAATATTTGTTGACTGAAAGGTGTTTCCATTATCGTTGCTATATTGAATGGTACCTGTTCCTCCGCTGGCGGTTATTGTGATACTTCCATTATCAGCTCCGAAACAATTCACATCCGTAAAGGCTGATGCAGTAATTGACGGAGCCGCAGTATTATTGACAACACCTGTAGCAGTCTCCGTACAACCGTTGGCATCCTGTACAAGAATGGTATAGCTTCCAGCCGTAATGTTGTTGAAAACATTTAATAGCTGGAAGGTGCTTCCATTATCAATACTATATTCCAGAATACCGGTTCCTCCATTCACTGAGATAGTCAGTGAGCCATCACTATTACCACAAGAGGCACTTGTGGAGTTGCTGTTTATAACTATGGCAGCAGGTTGATTTATTGTAACTGCGGAGGATGTGGTACATCCGTTTGCATCAGCAACTATGATAACATAATTACCAGGAGCAAGGTTAGGAAAGGATGAACTCGTTTGGTAAGAAGTGCCATTGTCGATACTGTATTGAATAGGAGGGGTGCCGCCATTAACAATTATGGCAATTTGTCCGTTACCTGCTCCATTACAATCAATATCTGTTATAGTTGTGCTTTGTATTGCAGGGCCGGCAGCATCATTGATGATAAGATTGGCAATTGCGGTGCATCCATTTGCATCAGTTACTACTACCGAATAATTTCCGGCGGAAACATTATTAAAAGTATTTGATTGTTGTTGCGATGTGCCTCCATTGTTGCTGTAGCTGTAATTTGTAGTTCCACCATTAGCAGTGATTGTTATTGAGCCGTTGGATTGCCCACATGTGGTATTTACTGACTGTGAATTAAAATCGAGAAGGGAAGGTTCATTGATAACCACATTAATAGTTGCCTGGCATCCTAAGGCATCTTCAACAACAATATTATAGTTACCTCCGGGGAGGTTGTTGAAAGTATTCAGTAACTGAAATGTGGAGCCGTTATCAATACTGAAGTTTAGAGGCGCAGTTCCACCATTGGAATTTATTATGATGGTGCCGTCATTTGAATTGAAGCAACTGAGATCTGTAACTGGGGCGGAAAGTACTACAGGGGCTGCTGAATTATTTACGGAAGTATTTATTGTAGTAGTACATCCATTCGCATCCATCAAAATGATAGTATAGTTTCCGGCAGCCAGGTTATTAAAAATTCCGGATGCCTGGTATGTTGTTCCGTTATCAATGCTGAACTGGTGAGGTAAAGTACCTCCGCTTCCTGAAGCAGTTGCAGTACCATCACTGTTTCCGCATGAGGCCTGGGTGGTAATGACATTTCCTGAAACTGCAGCCGGTTCACTAACGGTAGTATTAAACGTAGCCGTGCAACCGTTGTCATCAGCAATCTGAACTGTGTAATTTCCTGCTGAAAGATTTATAAAAGTATTTCCTGCCTGATAAGTGGTGCCGTTATCGATGCTGTATTGCAATACGCCTGTTCCGCCAACTGCATTAACCGTAATGGCGCCATCGCTACCTCCGTTGCAATCAACGAGTGTAGCAGGTGCATCGGTAATGACCGGCGCTGGTTCATCCGCCACAGCGATCACTACAGCTACGGTACATCCGTTAACATCAGTAACAGTGATGGTGTAATTTCCTGTAGCTAAATTGTTAAAAGTTCCGGAAGGTTGCTGAGCTCCTCCATTAAGACTAAACTGGTAAACGCCCGTACCTCCGTTTGCATTAACGGTAACACTTCCATTGCTATTGCTGCAGGTGGAATTCACACTGCTTCCTGCACTTTGTAAAACCGGAGGTTCTGCAATTACAATATTTGTTGAAATGGTACAACCATTGACATCAGAAACCATCACTGTATAGTTTCCAGCTGCCAGGGAACCAAAACTTCCTGTGAGTTGTTGGGCCCCACCATTCAGACTGTATTGAACAGGAGCTGTTCCACCGTTGATGGTAACATCCAGTGTTCCGTCGTTTCCGCCAAAACACGAAACTAACGTAGTGGCCGTATTGGAAATAACCGGTCCGGGTGCATTGGTGATGGAAAAGTTATCGGTGAAAGTACAGCCGTTTGCGTCTGTTACAGTGTACGAATAATTTCCGGCTGCTAATGCCGCGAAAGTATTTGATGCCTGTTGTGCTCCCCCATTGATGCTGTATTGAAAAGCACCGGTTCCACCATTGGCGGTGATAGCAACATCACCATTGGCATTGCCGCAGGTCGAGCCTGTTGTAGCAGTCACAGCACTCACAGGTGCTGGCTCAGTGACAACGGAGTTTATTGTTGAAGTACAACCGTTAGCGTCAGAAATTAGCACTGTGTAATTTCCTGCTGTAAGATTTGAAAAAGTATTTCCTGCCTGATAAGTGGTGCCGTTATCGATGCTGTATTGCAATGCGCCTGTTCCGCCAACTGCATTAACCGTGATGGTGCCATCACTACCTCCGTTGCAGTTAACAAGTGTAGCAGGTGCATCGGTAATTACCGGCGCTGGATCATCCGCCACAGTGATCACTACAGCTACGGTACATCCGTTTACATCAGTAACAGTGATGATGTAATTTCCTGCAGCTAAATTGTTAAAAGTCCCGGAAGGTTGCGGAGCTCCTCCATTAAGACTAAACTGATAAACGCCGGTTCCTCCGTTTGCATTAACGGTAACACTTCCATTGCTATTGTTGCAGGTGGAATTCACGCTGCTTCCTGCACCTTGTAAAACCGGAGGTTCTGCTATTACAATATTTGTTGAAATGGTACAACCATTGACATCAGAAACAAATACAGAATAATTACCCGCTGCCAATCCAATAAATAATCCTGATGGCTGGTACGCACCACCATTCAGACTGTATTGTAACGGAGCGGTACCTCCATTTGCATTTACAGTTGCTGTTCCATCGGAAGCACTATTGCACAAAACATCGGTGAAGGATGTGGCAGCAATGGAGGGTCCGGGTTGATCGGGAACGGCCACAACAACTGATGTGGTACAGCCATTGGCATCCTGTACTACAATTGTATAATTTCCGGGAAGGAGATTATTGAAAACAGATGCGGGCTGAAAAGGACTTCCGTCGATGCTGAATGAATAATTAACTGTTCCACCATTCGCACCTACAGTTATAGAGCCGTTATTATTTCCACATGCAGCACTGGTTATATTTGTATTTAATACCAGAGGAGGAGCCGTGTTAAGTGTAATAACAGCATCCCCTGTACAGCCATTTCCATCGGTAACTGTAACTGTATAATTGCCTGTGCCGAGATTGCTGAAAGTAACTCCTGCCTGAAGCGGTCCACCGTTAATGTTGTATTGATAAATTCCTGTGCCACCTCCTCCTGTAGCTGTAATGGTGCCATTATTCTGCCCGCACACAGGATCGGTTCCTGCAACATTTGCTGTTACTACAGGAGGTTCATTAATTACAACATTGGATGTTACCTGGCAACCATTTGCATCATTAACAACCAGGTTATAATTTCCGGCAGGCAAATTATTAAAAACATTGCCAGGCTGAAAAGTGGTTCCGTTATCATTGCTGTATTGAAGCACTCCCGTACCTCCATTAGCATTTATGGTGATGCTTCCGGTATTTCCGCCATTACAAAGAACATCTGTAACGGGTGAGGATGTTATAACAGGTGGAATGCTGTTGTTGATCACAGTAAGTGTGGTGCCCGTACAACCATTCGCATCTGTAACCACCACATTGTAATTTCCTGCAGCAAGATTTAAAAAATTATTGGCAGCCTGAAAGTTAGCACCACCAGTAATACTGTACTGTAATGCTCCTGATCCACCTACTACGTTAATGGTAACCGAACCATTACTCTGACCACATGCCGCATTGACTGGTAGAGTATTAATCACCAACGGTGTTGGTTCCGTGATAACAGATTGTGCAGAGTTGGTACAACCATTATCATCAGTAACGGTCACTGTATATGTGCCGGCGGTCAGGCCGGATGCTGATGCAAGAGCACCACCTGAAGGCGACCAGTTATATTGATAGGCTCCTGTACCACCCACCACGTTAGCAGTTGCCGATCCGGTGGCAGCACCGTTACAGGTTGCAGCAACGGGTACTATATTTATTACAAGAGCGGGGGGAGTGGTAATGGTAAAATTTACTGTTGCGGTACAGCCGGTGTTATCCAGTGTTGTAACCGTATAATTTCCCGGAGCCAGATTGCTGATGGAATTGGTTCCATTTATATTGACAGCACTTTGAATAATAGTACCTGCATTATTTCTCCAGGTATAATCCCACGGCCCGGTTCCCTGGCCACTTGCAATAACAGATCCTGTATTCATGCCAACGCAAGGCGGATTGGTGATAGCTACCACAGGAGGTTCACAACAGGTAACAGTTGCAAAAAAATCTGCAACCGGATCACCCACACACGCCAGTGATGTCCAGGAACCAGATTCACCATCACCATACGTGTCAACAGAAATGTTTAATGAGGTACCTGGAACACAAACAGCAGGATTAGCCGCTGTAATTGTCCAGCAAAAGGTCCAGTCACATCCGTTTCCAGGATTATTATCACCATAATTATTTCCCGGGTTGCCATCCGCCACACCTGAAGGACTTCCCAGATTGGATTCATAATAAAAACCCGGACCGGTTACCAATCCGGTAGCGGTGCTTGTGATCAGATTGTTGTACCATGACCATGTACCCGCACCGGAACAATCATTAGCCGGATTGGTTGTCAGTGTACTTATGTCCCATCCTGCACCAAAAGAAGGAGTGATAGCGTGCAGCCAATTCGCTGACGTCTGATTGTAGTCGGTGATAGTATAACAAAATGTTACAGTCTGTCCCGGTTGATACGTTCCATTAACAGGTGGCGGACTCGCAGTAAAGCTGCTTTGAATAACACAACCCTGGCAATCGTAATTATTTTGTAGTGATAATGTAAAGGAACATTGATCATTCAGGTTGCCACCACTCACCTGTAAAAAGTACGTTCCCGGAGCCAATCCGCCGAAGGATGTATTCAGCACTCCGCCGCCTCCGATGGCACAGCCTCTGCCAACAAGGTTGGAACAGTTGGTACCCGCATACAATCCGATATTAGGCGTCTGCATACCGTTGATCTGGATATTGAGAGTTGGTCCTGTAATGGTGAACCGGTACCACACATCGGATGCCGGTGAAGCCATATTACCCGAAGGCTGACAACCGATTAATGTGGTATACGGACTTTCTGCGGTTGCACAAAGATTGGTAGTATTAAAATTAGCCCATGTGCCTATACCGTTAGGACAAGCAGCGGGCATCGGAAGGGCACCAAGGTTCTGGGCCCCGCTGCAGGGATCGTTTGCAGGAGGCGCACCGCCATTACAGGAGGGGCATGCTGAACCCGGACAGGCCACACATGAAATAATTGCAGCCCATCCATCACCTGTGATAATAAAATCCGATGTAAATTCTATGGTGAGACATCCGGTAGTGGCAGTTAATACCGGTGGTATTCCGGTTCCTGTGAATGTTCCTAATACCGGTGAGGCCGTATTAGGACCATTATATACTGTTACAAAATCAAATCCTGATTCAAGATCAAAGGCTGAAAAGTTAAGTCGGATACATTCTCCTGCAACTGATGAACAGAATGTCATTATGTAACTTTCGTTGTTACCATAACTACCACCTCCTCCACCGCTGTCATAAAAATTTCCGGTGCAGGTGGATATGGAGGAATTTGAGATGTTATAATTTTGCGCAGTTGCAGATCCTGCAAAAAATAACATCGCTACCAGTATTCCATAAATAAATAGTTTCATGGTGTGCCAGTTGTTTCAATGTTGGTTGTTAAAACCCGGCCTAAAAAAGCACTGCCGAAATCAAATTTAAATCCGGTATCAGGCTTCCCGAAAAATCCGCGTACCAGTGAATTAAAATTCAATAGATTAGTATCTGTAAAGTAGCATTTAATCATCTTTAATAATTAAAAGTAGCTGAGTCCAATCAAGGTAGCTCTTCTTCTCGTTGCTTTAAGGGCGGGTGGTCGCCTCTAATAGGTTCCTAGTTGCTGAGCTAACTAATTGGTAATGATAACTAAAAAAATTTTAAAAAACAAAGCTTTCGCAGGAATTTTTTAATCAATTAGTAATAAAGTAATTAACAGCTACTAAAAAATAGAAAGGGCGATTAAAATAAGTTAATTTATTGAAGATCAGCTAAATAACAAATAATTATCGGAAATTGTTATGGAAAAATTTTGTCTTGAAGCGTATTCATTAAAAAAATTAGTAGAACAGGTATGAGGGAACTTTAAATAGTATAATTGTGAAATGATACCATTGATGGAAAAGGAGGGTGAAAAGTATAGATCCGGTTTGTGCGATGATCTGCAGGATGCCGATGGGTTCCGGCTTCCCAATTACTTTTTCGATGAAAAATTGTGGTCACTTTAATTGATTGACCAAATAAAAATAAGGTTCAAATAAATGATGCATGAAAAGGTGTTTCGGATTATCGGGAAAAGTCGCAAGATAGTTTGCATCAGGTGAGAGCACTATTGTGGTTCCGGTGCGGACATAATTTATACTTTCAAAATAGTCGGGTTTAACAAACTCCGGCATTGTTTTTTTAACCAGTGAGTATACTTTCTCTCCGAGTATATATTGATATTCTTCCTGTGATTTCCGGGGAGGTCCTGATAATCTTTTATAAGCTTTCTTCAAAACAAAACGTTGCACAAATTTTTGTTTGTTAATTACCGGAAGCGCATTTACGAATGGATTTACCACATTACAATCGGTTGTTGTTTGGACCGTAACAGGCATTTCTGGCACCCAATCGGAAGTATTTACCACGTTAAAAGCCCAGCCCCCTGCAGTCATGTTTTCAAATTCGTAGGCATAATATAGATTTCCTGGTTTAGGTGCTGCACTGCAATAAGTTTTAAAAACAAGGTCAGATGCGAACCGGCCCGACTTTCGGAGTTGATAGAGGTGCGATGTTAAAAGGTAGGCAATAGCACCACCCTGACTATGACCCATAATTAAAATGTTTCGGTTACCCGATTCATAAAGTGAATCAATTTTAGGCAGCATGTCCCTTACAAGCATGCCGGTACCGATAAGCCACCCGGTATGAACTGCGGCTTTGGTGTCATTAGCTAGGTTGTAATCAAAACGATAATTTTTTTCCAGTTGCAAACTGCCTTTGGCAGGAACCATAGCTGCATAGAAATTAGCGAGCCAACTCACAAAATCAGAAGTGGTTCCACGGATGCTGATCACTGCGATCCCTTTTTTATTGCTCCATAAATCCCATTGATTCTGTAATCCCATGGCCGGTGATTTATAAACTCTTTCAAAGCCTGTAGAATCCGGCTTTCCGTTTTTATCAAGCGGAAACGATACCTGTTTGGCGGATATTTTTAACAACGCAATGTATTCTTCCTTTGAAAAGCCGGGCTGCAGGGCCTGACCATACAATGCATTAGAAGCAACTAGCAGCGTAATTAACAGAAATGAGCATTTCATTGAACTATTCGGAATTTATTAATGTGTAAAGTTACGATGCGCAAATGAGTAAACATTTTTATTTTGTAAAAGTTTACAGATGCATGCAAACGGGTAATTTTCAATATCTGCATTTATCCCTAACTTTGTGACATGCTGAAACTGAAACTTCCCACTGATCCCAAATGGGTAAAAAATGTAGTGGAAAAAAATATTGCTGAAATCCTTACCGATCACGCCTGGTGCGAGCAAAAAGCGGTAACCAATGCGATATCTGTCATTGTAAAATTTCCGGACTACCCTGAACTGGTCAGTGAGATGATTAAGCTTGCTACGGAAGAACTTTCCCACTTTGAAATGGTTCATGAAAAAATCCTGGAGCGGGGATGGGTGTTGGGTAAAGAACGCAAAGATGATTACGTGGGGTTGTTGTATAGCTTCATGAATAAAGGAGGTATTCGGGGTGAGGTGTTGATTGATCGCCTTTTATTTGGAGCCATTATTGAAGCCAGAAGTTGTGAACGGTTCAAAGTGCTTTCTGAAAACATCAATGACGAAAATCTGAGCACTTTTTATCATGAACTGATGGTGAGCGAAGCAACTCATTACACCATGTTCATTGGTTTTGCCAGGAAATATGCGGGAACAATTGATGTAGATAAACGCTGGGAAGAATGGCTGGCCTATGAAGCAGAAATCATAAAAAATTTCGGTGTTAAAGAATCAATTCACGGATAACTAATAAATTATATGGTCAAGCTCTTCGTAAATTGAATTGTTCGAAATATATTCGGGAACCATCTCTTTCATTTTTGTTACAATAGCATTGTTATCCTGGGCATCAAACAAAGCAATGAGTAAACGAATGGAAATTCTTACTTCATCAAAATCATATTGCTTGACTTTTGCAATCATAATTTTTTCATGATGAGTTGGAATTGTATTTTCCTCTGTAGCGAGTAATTCTTCATAGAGTTTTTCACCCGGCCGCAAACCGGTAAACACGAGCTGAATATCTTTACCTAATTCAAGTCCGCTTAACTGTACCATTTTCCTGGCAAGGTCTACAATCTTTACCGACTTACCCATATCGAAAATATAAATTTCACCACCTTTCCCCATGGAGCCTGCTTCGAGCACTAACTGACATGCCTCAGGAATGGTCATAAAAAAACGGGTGATGTCAGGATGGGTGATGGTGAGGGGCTGGCGTGCTTCTATCTGTCTGTTAAATCTTGGAATCACAGAACCACTGGAACCTAACACATTTCCAAAACGGGTGGTAATAAATTTAGTTTGTGAGTGACGGTTGAACGATTGTATGTAAATTTCTGCAATCCGTTTGGTGGCACCCATGATGCTGGTGGGATTAACAGCTTTATCGGTGGAGATCATTACAAACTTCACCACATTAAATTCATCGGCAAGTGTTGCAACTACCTTTGTGCCCAGAACGTTAGTAAGGATTGCTTCCGATGGATTGTTTTCCATCATGGGAACATGCTTGTATGCAGCGGCATGAAAAACCAGCTGAGGTCGGAAAGTTCTGAAAACATTTGCCATTCTCTCACGGTTGCGTATATCTGCTATTACCGGTTCCGTTCTGTGGTCCGCACGGGCTTCTGCTGTTTCAAGCTCCAGCTCATACAATGGTGATTCCGCACTATCGAGCATAATTACCTTTTCGGGATTGAAACGAAGTACCTGGCGTACCAGCTCGCTTCCAATGGAGCCTGCTGCACCTGTGATTAAAATCCTTTTTCCCGTAATTTCCCTGCTTATGGCTTTCACATCAAGCTGAATGGGTTCACGCTCCAGCAGATCTTCAATCCTGATTTTTTTAATTTGTTTGAAACTCAGCGCACCATTAATCCAATTACTTACCGGTGGCACATTCAGTATTTTGGTTTTGTGAGTGAGGCACAAATCAACAATCTCCTGTTTTCGCTGTGCGGAAAGTTGCTGGATGGCTATAATCAAGTGCTGCACATAATTTTCGCGAAGCAATTTCTCAAGGTCATTGCCGGCATTATAAATAGTCACATCCTCTACTTTCTTGCCTTTCTTTTTTTCGTTATCATCAACAAAGGCAAGCACTTTATACTTCGATCCGGCATCACGATCGAGGGTGCGTTTGGTGATTACACCCGATTCGCCGGCTCCGAAAATAATCACGTTTGTTTTATCCCGCGAAGGATTCATTCGTTCCACATATAAAATTTTCACCGTCATCCGGAAAGTTGTCATTACGAAAACAGTTAACAAAAATTCTATGATGATAATTGAAAAAGGTACAGTGTAAAATTCACGCGCAAGGTATGTTACCGGATTGAGCAACGCAAAAAAGACCGAACCTGTTAGCACGGCAATGAGTATGCGGAAAACATCCTTGGTGCTGGTATACCTGATAATTCCTGAAGAGGTTTTAAACAAATAAAATGAAAGCGCCCTAACGCCTAATACCACGGGGAACACATAATAAAAGGTAGCGATTTCCACATCAGGTATGCGGAAGTTAAATCGGATCAGGTACGCTGATATGAGTGAAAAAAAAACAATGACCAGGTCGGCCAGGAATATGAAACTACGCGGTAAATTGTTGTTGAACATTGATTTACATCCTCTTCACAAATGTATTAAAAATTTTAAAGGCCGGGGCTATTTTCCCGGCAGGTTGTAAACGGTTACAATTTATCATTATTTTTACCCTTCCATTTTTTTACTCTCCATGAGCTGCTTCCTCACAGGTAACTGTCAGGTGCTCGGGTAGATGCCTTAACTGAAATATGCCAAAAATCCTCTTCGTTGCCCCTCACCGCCCTGATCGTTCACCGAGTCAGCGGTATCGTATTGAGCAATTTCTGGAGTATTGGACTTCAAAAGGTTATACTTATGAATATGCCTGGCTGATCAACGCCCGTGATGATGCGTATTTCTATGCACCGGGTAACTGGATCGCAAAAGGACTGATTTTTATTAAAAGCTGGTTGAAAAGAAGCTACCAGTTAAACCAGGCCCATGATTTTGATATTGTGTTCGTGCAGCGTGAAGCATTCATGACCGGAAGCATGCGTTTTGAACGGGGATTTAAAAAAGCGGGGGCCAGGCTTATTTTTGATTTTGATGATGCCATCTGGCACATGGATGTGAGTGCCGGCAACCGGCGGCTGAAGTGGCTGAAGAATCCGGGCAAAACAGCCAGCCTGATCGCTATGAGTGATCTTGTGATTGCTGGTAACGAATACCTGGCGGAATATGCCCGGCATCACAATCCCAATGTGGTAGTGATCCCTACAGTGATCGATACAAACCTTTACATCCCGTCAAGGCAACTTCCTTCTGAAAAAATTATTATCGGGTGGACCGGAAGTCATACAACAATTGTGCATTTCCAGCAGGCGCTACCCGTGCTGAAGCAATTGCAAAAAAAATACGGTAGCAAAATTGGTTTCCGGGTAATCAGTGATCATGTTTTCAGGGATCCGGAATTGGATGTTGAAGGAATTATCTGGAACAGCACCACTGAAGTCGAGGATCTTGCATCCATACACATTGGTATTATGCCGATGCCCGATAATGAATGGAGTAGGGGAAAGTGTGGTTTTAAAGGACTCCAGTACATGGGTTTGTCGAAACCTGTGGTGCTTTCAGCAGTGGGAGTGAATACAGAAATTATTCGTGATGGTGAAAATGGTTTTCTTGCAACAACACCGGAAGAATGGATGAATAGTCTGAGCCTGCTTATTGAAGATGACGTGCTTCGCAAAAAAATGGGTGATGCTGCACGTAGGACCGTTGAAGAACTTTATTCCGTAAAGGCCTGGCGTGATACTTACATTGAATTGTTTAACAAATTGATAAACGATAAAACAAAATAATATGACAGATACAAAAAAAGTGGCATTGAATGATACGCATGAGCGACTGAATGCTAAAATGGTTCCTTTCGCTGGCTTTTTAATGCCCGTGCAATACACTGGTATTAACGATGAACATGAAACGGTAAGAACCAAAGTAGGTGTTTTTGATGTTTCGCACATGGGAGAATTTATTCTGAAAGGACCGCATGCACTGGATCTCATTCAGCGGGTAAGTAGCAATGATGCCAGTAAACTTACTGATGGTAAGGTGCAGTATTCCTGTCTGCCGAATGAAAAAGGAGGAATCGTTGATGACCTGCTGGTTTACCGGATTGATGAAAATAGTTATATGCTCGTTGTAAACGCGTCAAATATTGATAAAGACTGGGAATGGATACAATCGAGAAACATTAAAAATGTGGAGATGCATAATATATCTGACAAGACGGCTTTGCTCGCTGTTCAGGGACCGCTCGCTGCAAAGGCTTTGCAATCGCTTACCTCCATCAACCTGGCTGCAATGGATTATTATACTTTTAGTAAAGGAACTTTTGCAGGATGTGAAAATGTATTAATTTCAGCTACCGGGTACACCGGTGCAGGCGGATTTGAAATTTATTTTGAAAATCAATTTGCTGAAAAAATCTGGAATGCAATTTTTGATGCAGGTGCACCCTATGGGATTCAGCCTGCGGGTTTGGGAGCGCGTGACACACTTCGCCTCGAAATGGGTTTCTGCCTTTACGGGAATGATATTGATGACACCACTTCACCGATTGAAGCCGGACTGGGATGGATTACAAAATTTACCAAGGAATTTACCAACTCAGCAAATTTGAAAAATCAGAAAGAAGCAGGTGTTTCAAGAAAACTGGTAGGGTTTGAAATGATTGACCGCGGAATTGCCCGTCATGGACATACCATAATGGAAGATACAGGTCATACCATTGGCGAAGTAACTTCAGGTACCCATTCGCCGAGTCTTCAAAAATCTATCGGAATGGGTTATGTCACTTCCGCATTTGCTAAGGAAGGTAGTGAAATATTCATAAATATCAGAGGTAAAGCCTTGAAAGCCAACGTTGTTAAGCTTCCGTTTTATAAGAAATAGGAATTAATTACCTTTGCTCGCACTTGTCATACGGATTTATTCCGATATGAATTTTTTTGTAGTACACTATTATTGAATTGAACGGGTTTAATTCTATGCCAATAATTCAAAAATGAAGAAAACGATAGATGTTTGTTTTTCACCCGCATTGTTTCATCTTTATGATGTTACCGATAGTATCGTGGTGGTTATTGATGTATTAAGAGCCACTTCATCTATGTGTGTAGCATTTCATCATGGTGTTAAAAGTATTGTTCCTGTTGCTTCTATTGATGAGAGTTTGTCATACCGGGCTAAAGGGTATCTGGTTGGTGCAGAACGAAGAGGTGAGATGGTGGAAGGTTTCGACCTTGGAAATTCTCCTTTCAGTTATATGAAAGACAGCTTGCGTGACCGTGATGTGGCATTAACCACTACAAATGGAACCCAGGCCATACAGATTGCAAAACACGCTCGTCAGATAGTAATCGGTTCTTTTCTCAATTATTCCGCTTTATCAAATTGGTTGCTTACGCAGAATTCCAATGTACTGCTCTTGTGTTCAGGATGGAAAAATGCATTCAATTTTGAAGATACTCTTTTTGCAGGCGCAATGATGAAACGACTGCATCCTTACTTTTCACTCACCGATCATCGTGACGCTGCATTGGCCGCGATGCATTTATATGAACTTGCCAATGATGATTTGTATGGATTTCTTGAACGATCTTCTCACCGTAAACGATTGGAACAATTGCACATTGAAGATGATATTGAATTTTGCCTCAAACCGGATTATACCGATGTGATTCCTGTAATGGTAGGAGATGCGATTTATAATCTGAATGTGCTTCAGTCTATCTGATTTTTTAGTTTTATTAATTTTCCTTTTTTACATTTGAATTACTTTTTTTAACAATTTATTTTTTCAATTTTTCTAACTCTTTTTAAAAACTTTTTTCATGAAAACTTTTTTCAAAGCCATCCTGGTGGCATCATTGCTTATTGCTATTTTTTGTACCTGTTCGTATTGCTGGGGTTTTTGGGCACACCAGCGCATAAACCGAATGGCAGTCTTTTCGGTGCATCCTGATATGTTTGGTTTTTTTAAACATCACATCGATTACCTCACTACTCATGCTGTGGATCCTGACAAACGCCGTTACGCCATGGAAGGTGAAGCAGCCTGTCATTTTATTGATCTTGACAGGTATGGTGATCATCCGCTCGACAGTATCCCGCAACGTTGGAAGGACGCTGTGGAAAAATACACCGAGGACACATTAATGGCTCATGGTATTGTTCCCTGGCATATCGAAAAAATGATGTACCGGCTTACCAATGCTTTCAAAGAAAAAAATTTCACAAAAGTTTTGAAATATGCCGCTGACCTGGGCCATTATATTGGTGATGCCCATGTGCCTTTGCACTGTACACAAAATTATAACGGTCAGCTTACAGGTCAGCATGGTATACATGGTTTTTGGGAATCACGGGTTCCTGAACTGTTAGGTGAGGAGTATGATTACCTTACGGGACGTTGCCGCTATATTCCAAATCCATTAAAAGAAGCCTGGCGTATAGTCGCAGACAGTTATCAGGCACATGACTCGGTATTGACATTTGAAAAATTGCTGAGCAGTAAATTCCCTGCCGACAGAAAATATGCGTATGAACAAAAGGGAAACGTAACGGTAAAAGTTTATTCGCGTGAATATGCCATCGCCTACGATCAAATGCTGAATGGTATGGCAGAGCGTCGCATGCGTGAAGCGATAATTATGGTGGCTTCTTTCTGGTATACCGCCTGGGTCAATGCCGGTCAACCGGTCCTGGATTATGATTTTGAAATTTCTGCAGATTCAGTGGATGTAATCCCCCCGGGAGAACCTGGAAAATGGAAGCTTAAGGTGAAAGGTCATGAGGATTAAATTCAAATCCTTTATTTTTTATTTTTGTCTCAATTATCCATATCATATGAAAAAGCCGGAAAATTATCTTTCCTACAATCGCGAAGCATGGAATCACCAGGTACGTAGCGGAAACCGCTGGACAGTACCCTTTAGCGATGAAGTAATTGAAGCAGCTAAAAAGGGTGTCATGAATCTGGTACTGACACCGCAACGGATTATTCCGGAAAACTGGTATGCACCTAAAGGCAGCAAAGTGCTCGGACTAGCATCAGGAGGCGGACAACAGGGACCGGTTCTCGCGGCAGCCGGTTATGATGTAACTATTTTTGATAATTCTTCCGGCCAACTTTTAAAAGATCAGCAGATGTCGGATAAATTTCAACTGGGTATTAAAACCGTTGAAGGTGATATGGCTGATTTATCGGTTTTCGAAAATGAAACTTTTGATATGGTGTTCAACCCATGCTCAACCGGTTTTGTTTCCGATGTGATTAAAGTTTATGCTGAAGCGGCCCGAGTTTTAAAAAAAGGTGGAATATTTATGACAGGCTTTACTAAACCTGTTTATTACTTGTTTGATATCAAGCTGGCAGAAAAAGGAATTTTTACACTGAAATACGAAAGTCCTTATTCCGACCTGGAATCACTCGATGAACCGGAATTGAATTTTTTCCTGGAGCAAAATGAACCAGTTGTGTTTGGTCATTCTCTGGAAGCACATTTCAATGGTCAGCTGAAAGCCGGTTTGCAAATTACTGAGATCATGGAGGATACCTGGGGAGACAATAATCCTGTTGATCGCCATTTTCCGTGCTTCATGGCAACAAGGGCGGTGAAAAGTTTTTAAGAAATTAAATTTCTTTCTGTTAATCAGTAAGTTACAGCCTTTTCGGGATGTTTAATAACTCCTGTGCCGTTATGCCCGTTCTTACATGTATTCGTTAATTTTGAAGTTCATTTCATCAGCGGAATGAATTTACGGATGTAATTTTATGAGATCAGAAAAATTCAGGCTGGAACACGACTTTCTAGGAGAACGGCAAATACCCTCTGAGGCGTATTATGGAATCCAGACTTTGCGTGCAATTGAAAATTTTAATATCACCGGTATTCCTGTTTCTAAAGAACCTTTACTGATTAAATCTTTTGGATTTGTAAAAAAAGCAGCCGCAATGGCCAACCGCGATTGTGGTGTGCTTACCCGGGAAGAAACCGAAGCTATAATTTTTGGTGCTGATAAATTAATCGAAGGTGAATATCTTGATCAATTTATAACAGATATGATCCAGGGTGGTGCAGGTACTTCATGCAATATGAATGTGAATGAAGTAATAGCAAATGTGGGTTTGGAATATATGGGAAGACAAAAAGGTGATTATGATTTTTTGCATCCCAACAATCATGTGAATTGTTCCCAATCAACCAATGATGCTTACCCTACAGCGTTTCGGATAGCGCTTTATAAAAAAATTGATTTGTTCATCACATCCATGCTGGGTGTTCAGCAAGCTTTCGCAGAAAAAGGTGTGGAATTCGGTGGAATAATCAAGATGGGCAGAACCCAGTTGCAGGATGCCGTACCAATGACATTAGGTGCAGAGTTTAGAAGCTATGCAACAACTATTGGTGAAGACATTCAGCGCATGAAGGAAGTGCAGAAGCTGGTTACTGAAATTAATATGGGAGCTACAGCTATCGGTACGGGCATAAACGCTCCTCAAGATTATGCGAATAAAGTTACCGGCTACCTGGCTGCTATTACGGGTTTGCCATTGACTCTTTCACCCGATCTTATTGAAGCTACAGTCGACACCGGTGCGTACCTTCAGATCTCCGGAACACTCAAACGTTGTGCAATGAAATTATCGAAGATCTGCAACGACCTGCGATTACTTTCTTCAGGACCAAGAGCAGGTTTTAATGAAATTAATCTCCCGCAAATGCAACCCGGTTCATCTATTATGCCGGGAAAAGTGAATCCTGTAATTCCAGAAGTTGTGAACCAGGTCTGTTTTTATGTTGCAGGTGCCGACAATACTATCACAATGGCCTGTGAAGCGGGTCAACTCCAGTTAAATGTTATGGAACCCGTTATCGGTTTCAGTTTATTTACAGCGTTGAGTTATTTATCAAATGCTTGTGATGCCTTGAGTGAGAAATGTATTCCCGGCATTACAGCCAACCCGGAAGTTTGTTTTGCACATGTCATGAACAGTGTAGGTATTGTGACTTCACTCAATCCTATTCTGGGTTATGAGCTTGCTTCAGAAGTTGCAAAGGAAGCACTCATTACAGGGAAAACAGTTTATCGTATCGTTGTTGAAGAACGCGCGCTGATCACACTAGAAAAATGGAATGAAATTTATTCCATGGAGAATATGATTCACCCCAGGTTCATAGTTTAAGCCTCAATTTTCATTATGCGTCCTGTCGTCACTTTAAATTAAAAGTGTTTAATGAAAACAATTACAGGATCCGATATCAGCATGGCAGCCGGTTTTTTAAAACAGGGTCAACTTGTTGCCATTCCTACCGAAACAGTTTATGGGCTGGCAGGAAACGCGTTGAATGAAGATGTTGTCTTAAACATTTTCAGAACAAAAAACCGCCCTCAGTTTGATCCGCTTATTGTTCATGTTGGTGGAATTGAAGAGGTAAATAAATATGCAATGAATATTCCTGATGTTGCATATGAATTAATGAAAAAATTTTGGCCGGGTCCCTTGACGATCTTATTACAAAAAAAACAAAGTATCCCCGATCTTGTTACCTCGGGTCTTCCTACTGTTGCACTGCGAATGCCAAACCATCCTATGACGCTTGCATTGCTGCAACAACTCAACTTTCCGCTCGCTGCACCAAGTGCCAACCCGTTTGGTTATATCAGTCCTACCACGGCCAACCATGTATCCGATCAACTGTCGGGTAAAATTCCATATATTTTGGATGGCGGTGCCTGCCAGGTTGGAATAGAGTCGACTATTATTGGATTTGAAAATAATCAATGTATAGTTTATCGCCTTGGCGGGATGGATATTGACAAAATCAGGAAAATTACGGGGACTGTCCTGGTATCTGATGCAGAAAATCCGATTCCCAATGCTCCGGGTATGCTGAAAAGTCATTACGCACCATCGCGACCTGTTTATTTTGGCGACCTTCATCAGTTGATGAAAAAATGGCATGCGTCAAATTGTGCCTTTCTTTGTTTCACCGGTGAAGGTTATGATTTTCCAACCGGTAATCACATTTATAAATTATCCCCGCAAGGGAACCTGGATGAGGCAGCAAAACACTTATTCACAGCGTTACGTGATTTTGACAAGTCGGATGCTGAATTGTTACTCGCCGAAAAATTTCCTGATAAAGGGTTGGGTATGGCGATCAACGACCGTTTGATGCGAGCCGCGGCAAAGGAATAAATAACATTTAAAAAATTCTCAACGCAGCACCAAACGAAAAGTTAAACATGGTAAACAGTTGACCTGTTTGAACCGTTTCATTATTATTGGAGGTGTCGTAATAAGTAATTGTAAAAGCAGGGTTGGATACATGATACTCTCCTTGTGCAACCAGGCTCAAACGGCGCGATAAGTGTACCCGAGCCATTACACCGCCGTTGAAACCCAGTGAACTTCCAACTGCTGATTCCTGGCTGGCAATTTCTGCACCTCTCGTAACTGTCATGGCAGGGGATACTGCAACCAGCAAACCCGTTTGGAATTTAAAATCAATATCCACATATTTAGTTGGAATAGATACAAAAGGACCCACAAAAAAACCGGTATAACCCCAACGCGTACTTGTTACGGTAAATTGTCCCCCATATTCCTGTGCATAGCCGTTAGCAAGAGCCTGAACATCCAAAGGAATTACCGCACCTTTGATAGCAGCGCACAATCCAAAGTTGGGGATGAATTTGAACCCAAATTCCATGATGGTATAATTATAGCCGTTTTTTGCAAACCCCGATTTTTCGTTAATCCACGTATTGTCACTAAAATTTCCCTGCGAAAGCGAGGGGCCGAATAAAATGGCTAAATATCCTTTACGGGGTGATTCAACTTCCTGGGAAATCGCTGGCAAGGGGAGTATACAAATGGAAACAAGTACTGCCCATATGAAAGTTTTCATGGCTAAATGCTTAATCATTCAAAACTAATCAAAAAAGGGAAGAATTCTAGGAATTAGTATAGAATTTTTGTTTAAATGTATTACGGCCCTTACCAGTAAGATCAATGCAGGAACTTCAATTAATGGTCCTATCACTCCTGCAAAAGCCTGTCCGCTATGTATTCCAAATGCCCCTATAGCTACAGCGATGGCGAGTTCAAAATTATTTCCGGCGGCGGTGAAAGACAAGGCTACGTTTTTTGAGTAATTTGCCCCCAATACTATGCCCGTAAAAAATGTTATAAAGAACATAATTATAAAGTAGTGGATTAAAGGAATTGCTATAATAACAATGTGAGTCGGCAATTCAAAAATGGTTTCTCCTTTCAGAGTGAACATAACAAGTATGGTGAACAGCAATGAGGCTAATGTAAGCGGTGAAATTGCAGGGAGAAATTTATTCTCATACCAGTTGTTCCCCATTTTTTTTGCTCAGTAATACACGTGATAGAAAACCTGCGATGAAAGGGATGCCCAGGTAAAGAAACACACTTTGCGCGATTTCATAGAAGGTTATTGTAACCTCATAACTTGTTACTCCAAAAACAGGAGGTAACACTGTAATAAAAACCCAGGCAAACAAACTGTAAAAGAGTACCTGGAAAATGCTGTTAAATGCAACAAGACCGGCAGCATATTCCCGGTTTCCCCCGGCCAGCTCATTCCATACCATCACCATGGCGATACATCTCGCAATTCCTATTAGTATTAAACCACTCATGTACTCGGGGTAATCTCTTAAAAATGTAATGGCCAGGAAAAACATTAACAGGGGCCCAATTACCCAGTTCATTACAAGTGATAAGCTCAGAATTTTTAAATCTTTAAAAACCATCCCCAGTTTATCGTAGCGTACTTTGGCTAATGGGGGGTACATCATTAAAATGAGACCAATGGCCAATGGGATGTTGGTGGTTCCGTAGTTAAAACTGTTTATAAATACGGCGCTACCCGGTATCCATTTTCCTATAACTATACCCAGCACCATCATTAAAAAGATCCACAATGTCAGATAACGGTCGATTAAACTTAACTGTTTCATTGCTCGTGGTGGCGAGGTGATTACTGCTTTCATTACCGGGTTTCAGCAATAAATTTTTGTACAGCTAATTTTATTTCATCCCTTATAACTCGTGTCTTAATGAGCTTATCTTCATCGTTCCCTGAAAAATTTGAAGGGTCATCAAACCACCAGGCCTGTTTTTGTACCTTGCCGGGAAACACAGGGCAGCTTTCCGCGTTTTTGGCATCACATACTGTAATCACAAAATCAAATGATTGTCCGTTTCGGTGCAATTCAAAAACATCTTTGGTTGGATTTTGTGAAATATCAATGCCCGATTCCTGCATAACCCGAATGGCATAGGCATTCAGTTTACCCGGTTCAAGTCCTGCACTGAAGGCAGCATAACGTTCTCCGCCTAAATGTTTTAAGAATGCTTCCGCCATCTGGCTGCGGGCACTGTTGTGGATGCAAATAAAGAGTACTTTAATTGGCTTCATACAAATGATAGTGTAATATGATTGATCATGACACAACAATCGGGAAAAACCACACGTAACACCATCTCATGATCATTATTAAATTAACAGCAACCGCCGCCCGGTTTGCAGTCTCCTGCTTTTTCAGCATACACAGTAATACTCGAAATACCGGTTCCACTTTTTTTGAAATCATCCACTTCATCCGCTGACATATAGTTCAACAAAATCGCATCGGGAATAGTAATTATTTTTTCCTTTTGAATTATCACATTCACAAAGCCATAATTTTTGATCAGGTCCAGGTAAGCTTCTTTTTGAATTGCTCCCGACACGCATCCGGCGTACATTTCTGCGGCCTGCTGAATAGCAGGAGGAAGGGGCCCGCTGAGTACGATATCTGAAATACTAAAGTGACCACTTGGTTTTAACACCCTGCTGATTTCACAAAATGCTTTTGCTTTATCAGGAACAAGATTTAAAACGCAATTGCTAACGATCACATCCGCTGTATTAGCCGTGACAGGCATTTTTTCAATATCGCCCAACCGGAATTCGACGTTTTGATAATTTAGTTTTTCAGCATTGATCCTCGCTTTTTCAATCATCGCTTCTGTCATGTCGATCCCAATCACCTTCCCGGTTTCACCGGTTTCAGAACGCGCCACGAAACAATCATTTCCCGCACCTGAACCCAGGTCAATCACCACATCGCCTTTTTTAATTTTAGCGAATTGAGTAGGTAATCCACATCCCAAGCCAAGATCTGCATCAGGATGATACCCCTCCATATCTTTATATTCATCCGACATAATCGTATACACATCGCCACAGGAGGAGGTTGCGCCACAACATGAGGAGGCATTCACCGATTTTTCCTGGTTGGCAATGCTGGCATATTTTTCCTTTACCATTTCTTTTATTGTTTGAGAAGCCTTTTCAGTTGCTTCATCATTCAAATTTTGTTTTGGATTTTGCATGTTTTTTTATTTTTTAACAACAAGTATTTTTAGGTTTATAGGAACCAAATAAGTTTTCTAGAATTTTATGATAACGGTTCCAGGTATCCGCATCAATACAATAACAAATTGCATTTCCTTCAATGATGCCTTTAATGAGACCTGCGTTTTTCAATTCTTTAAGGTGCTGCGATACCGTAGGCTGTGCCAGAGGTAATTCGTTTACAATGTCACCGCAAACACACGATTGCACTTTTAACAAATGCTGAAGAATCGCTACTCTTGCAGGATGACCCATTGCCTTTGTTAACGATGCCAGCTCATTTTGCTCACTGGTAAAATAATCAGTTTTAGTAGCGCCCATTTTTGCTGTATTTTAATATTGCAATATTACGATAAAGATACGTAAAAGCGACAGTAAATCAAAAATAATTTATAAATGATTGGATGTTAATCCAATTATTTAATCCGATCAAAAGTTCCCGGACATAAAAAAAGGCCCGGAATGACTTCCGGACCCGTAGTTTAATATTTCAACAGCCTTGTGACTGTATCAGATCATGCAACTCGTTGTCTTCTTCTGAAATTTGTATTTCGCACAGCAGTCTTTGG
>JALYQW010000136.1 GCA_030855635.1 Bacteroidota bacterium
ACTGAACAGGTTTGCGAATGCCGCTTTTCTCCCGATTGATGGGTAGCTTTAGTTTATTCTTTAAGAATAAATAAATACTGTTTCCCACTTTGCGGGCAGTTGCTTTGCTTTTAGTGTAAATGCTAAATCGAGTAGACCCAGGGAACCTCCCCCTGAGTCTCTCACAGATCCGTACGTGATACTCACGCATCATACGGCTCCTATTATCCGGCCACTTTTGTTATTACTAACAACAGGCGGTGCAACACCAAATTTCCAATGTGCAAATAATGTAGGATTTTGTTGATACATTTTTCCTAACCATAACATTGACTTAGTTTTGTGTCGTCTGCACCGCTTAAACTTCCTCTCCGCCCAATGGGCTAACCTTTCGTTTAGTCGCTGAAACAATGGGTACATCGCAGATTTATAAAACTTGCTATAGTAATTGATATATCCTTGCAATTTAGCGTTGAACATGATCGCCAAATCTGTAAGGTTTTTATCCGATCGTAGTTGCAAGTTCCAACTTCTGATTTCTTCACTGATCTTCTTTTTGGCTTTCGTACTTATGGCGGGGCTGAAATTTATGAAGCATTTACCCCATCGGTTCTTCGATCTTCTTGCCATAAATGTGAATCCAAGAAAATCAAACTTCTCATCTTCATGCCGCGCTCTTCTGTCATCATCTTTGCAATAAACTATCTTTGTTTTTGCTTCATTTAATGAGAGCTTGCACTGTGCCAGTCTGTCAGTGATCGCCAGTTTTAGTTGTTCTGATTCCTCCTTTGTTCTGCAATGGCAAATGGTATCGTCAGCGTACCTTGCAAATGGAATGTAAGGATAATTCCTTTTCATCCATTCATCAAAGGCATAATGCATAAACAGATTTGCTAATAGGGGGCCAATTACTGAACCCTGTGGGACTCCACTTTCTCTTGCTATCTGCACCCCTTCCGTTGTCTGATACGGCACTCTCAGCCACCTTTGAATATAAAGCAATACCCATGGTTCCGATGTGTGTATTTTGACTGCCTTCATCAGAAGGTGATGATCTATCGTATCGAAAAATTTTCGAATATCAAGATCAAGTACCCAGTCATATTTCCAGCATCGCTTTCGGGTGATTGCTATTGCTTGATGGGCCGATCGTTTGGGCCGATATGCATAGGAGTCTTCGTGGAATACAGGGTCAATTGAAGGCTCTAATAACATTACTGCACACATTTGTGCTACTCGATCACTCACCGTTGGTATCCCTAACGGTCTTGTTTCTCCATTCCCTTTGGGTATGGTAACCAGTTTTACTGCTTTAGGCATGTAACTCCCTGAGGACATTCTGTTCCAAAGTTTGTACAAGTTGTTTCCAACCTCTTTGTCAAATGCTTCGATTGTTATGTTATCAATGCCACCAGCACCCTGATTACTTTTTACCTTTTGGTACGCCTGCCAAACTAATTGTTTGGGAATGTTAAATGACTTTGCTGCTTGATTTAATTTCATCCTAAAATTAATTTCAGTTGGTTAATTCATTTCAGCCGAATAATGTATCTCCTTCGCTAGGTCTTCTTTACAAAGACTTTCAATCACTACTACGAGATACTCTGTCCCTGTGCTTTGTATTGGTACTCTGAACTTCACAGGTTCTCTGCTTAGTTTTCTCCCTTAACACCAATGCGACAGGTTCCCAAGTTCCATGATAATGCCTCTCAACAGGTCATGCCATCTTTGTGCCGGATGCCGCTTAGACAGTAGATCAGGTGTCCTCTAAGCTTATCCCGGATTAACGACTTCCCCCCGGTTTTGACATCATTCCTATGCTTTCGACATTTCTTCAATGGTTCCCTTGCGGTCATCACCTGTTAAGCCACCTGATAGAGTTAGCTCTACCTTTTCTGTATCGCTCACCACCATACCTCTTAAATATAGCAGCATACAGTGGTTTGAAATCAGTTCCTGCAAACCGATTTCGGAGGGCCTTCCTCCATCATTTTCATAGCATCAATTTCCTTTACAAGAAATTGTTCATGGCGCACAGTCATCAGCATACCTAATCGCTTTCAGTCCTTTGCGTTCTACATGCAAACCCAAATTTATTTTACCACCCGTATATTCGTCTATTCGTGCATTCGTCGCTTTATGCGCATTCATGCATGCACTAAGGCTTTGACAGGAAGTCCTAATTCGTATATTCATTCGTACATCGTATGGGCATTCATGCTCGCACCAAGGCTTTGGCAGGAAGACCTAATTCGTACATTCGTGCATTCGTACGCCGGAGGCGCATTGGCGCTCCATTGAATGTTCATAATGCATCCCAACTGTTCAGATATTTTCATACTACTAAAGCAAAATTTTCTATTCTTACAAACGGAATTGAGTATCGTTTTTATACCGACTTGGTTGAACCAAATAAAATGGATGAAAAGCCATTTTTTGTGTTTAACATTACAGATATTAAGGATAATCAAATTGAAGAGCTCAAAAAATTCCATAAGGCATATTATGACTTCGATAATATTGTAAATACTGCCAGTGATCTTAAATATACTAATGAACTTAAGATTTTACTTAATTTGGAGTTTACAAACCCAAGTCCTGATTTTGTTAAGCATTTCGCCCGACAAGTTTATCCAAGCGTAATTACAGCAAAGGTTTTGGAGCAGTTTACCGCCTTGACAAAAAAGTCACTTCAACAAAATATAAGCGACCTTATTACAGAACGACTAAAAACTACTTTGACAAAAGAAGATGCTGCTACTAAAGAACAAGAGGCTAATCAAGCTGCTGCTGATCAATTGAAAGCAGAAGCAAGCAAGGTTGTAACTACAGAAGATGAACTTGAAGCTTTTATGATTGTAAAAACAATTTTGCGACAAAAAATTAAAGCAAGTAGAGTAACTCATAGAGATGCTCAATCCTATTTTGCAATTCTGCTTGACGACAATAATCGTAAAACAATTTGCCGACTGTATTTAGGTGTAAAAAAATGTATCGGCATCTTAGACGACCGGCGAAAAGAAACTAAAAATGAAATCTCAACGCTGGATGACATATTTAAATATGCGGATTCTCTGTTAAAGACCGTTGACAGCTATGACAAATCAAAGGAACCTGCTAAGCAAGGTGAGATTATTGGCTTTATCAACGGTTTTGCAAAAGGCAGTCTGAAGAGTTTTGTAGCAAACATTTTTCCGTAGTGAAACATATGTGCTTCTTAAGTAATTAATGCTTTTTTAATTGTAATTTACTTTTTATATATTTACGAACGGATTATTTTATTTGTCGAATATCTCTTTGGGTTGAGTATTGACGAATTGATTTTGCAGGTATACTGCCGTTGGCAGCAATAACAAATTAAAATAAATATGGAATCATCCAAAATTTTCAAAGCAGTAAAATATTTAAACGATAAAATTATTAGTGCCAATATAAATCAACTGCACGCCAATAGTGCGCAACCTTTGCACAACACAAGTTAAAAATGCATCATTAAATATTTTCCGCACTAATTGGCTTCTCGGTGTATTACAACAGATGGTTTTTTTTAGCTTTTATAAATCACCATTTGCCGGCATGTTACAAAAATGATAAAGACCTCTTTCATTTTGTTAATAAGGGTTTGAAAACCGAGGGCGACGGACACACGTATCCTTTTCGGGAAGTAAATTTCAAATAAACATTTGCGACCCTAAATGCAATTTCATTCCTATACTGATCTTGCACAAATTCCCTGGTCAACACACTAAAACGTGATTTGCGAATATTTTCTCATCTACCCTTAACAAATTACTTCATAAATCATATTATAATGTGATTTCATTTGCTTTTTAGGAAAATAAGGCTATTTTTGCCTTTTAAATCACTTTATAATGTTAGTCAAAGAGCTTGGAGAAATCATAAAAATCAGAAGAAAGGAATTGAGCATTACTCAACCACACCTGGCTGAATTAGCAAAAGTGAGCACCAACACTTTGTATAAACTGGAACGGGGTCAAGGCAATCCTTCATTGGAAGTTTTGAATAAACTAACTGAAGTATTGGGGATGGAACTGACCATTGAAGTAAAAAGAAACATGAATAAATGAGAGCAATGGAAATATATCGCAACGGAACATTAGCAGGAATACTGACAGAAGAAAACCGTCGGCATTTTGTGTTCAGGTATGACGACATTTATTTCAACGATGTAACCAAACCTGCCATAAGTTTAACACTTCCTAAAACTCAAAAGCAGTACAGCAGCGATTTTTTTTTCCCGTTTTTCAGCAATATGATAGCAGAAGGGGAAAACAAAAAATTACAAAGCCGCCTTTTGAAAATAGATGAAAACGATCAGTTTGGACTGCTGATGTCAACTGCCACTGCCGATACAATTGGAAACATAACAGTGAGGAAAATAGATAGCAAATGAGTCTACCTATAATAAAATATTGTCCCGGCACCTTGGCAGCAGGCTTTAAAACATATAGTCCTTCCTGCCTTCGGAGGTTATTTTATGGCAAATCGGTAAGTCATGTGCTTACTATGCCTTCGCCACAAAAAGATGAAGATACACTTGCAGAGTTTTTGGAAAACATGAAAAGAATATCGGTATCAGGTTTTCAAACCAAGATTAGTATGGTGTTGGATAAAAATGTATTGCGGCTGACAAATGAGGGAGAACAAGGCACACACATATTAAAACCAATTCCATCATTACTAAAAAAGAGAGATGAAGTTCCCGCCAATGAACACCTGACCATGCAAATTGCAAATCAGGTTTATGGAATAAATGCAGCAGAAAACGCTTTGATATTTTTTAAAGGTGGCGAACCTGCGTATATCACAAAACGGTTCGATGTGAAAGATGTAAAAGAAAAATTGAAGTGGGGTCAGGAAGATTTTGCATCGTTGGCCGGCAAAACAACTTTACAATCAAATGAAAAATACGAATACAGTTATGAAGAAGTTGGAATACTGATACAAAAATATGTTCCGGCATGGCGGGTAGAAATAGAAAAATATTTTTCGTTGGTGGTTTTCAATTTCCTGTTTTCAAATGGCGATGCACATTTAAAAAACTTTTCGCTCCTTGAATCTACAAAAGGAGATTACCTGCTAAGCCCTGCTTATGATTTGGTAAACACAAAACTGCATGCCGACGACACAGATTTTGCATTGGATAAAGGATTATTTGCAGATGGTTTTAAAAGTGAGCAACACAAAATAAACGGTCACATTTCAAAAAGTGACTTAACAGAATTTGGCAAAAGAATAGGAGTAACTGATAGCAGAGTTGAAAAATTATTGAATCCATTTTTAGAAAAGCAACCCTTTATGGAAACCCTGGTCAGCCATTCGTTTTTAAGTGATGCTAACAAAAGAGGGTATTTGCTGATGTATAACACAAAGCGAAATTATTTAATAACATAAATGAGCTACGAATATTCTGAAAGTGCACCGGTGGAAACAGCAACCCAGTAAGTTTTAAAAGAATCTGGTTGATAGGTTGCCAATGCGTGGACTAAAGAAACTTGGGTAAGATGCTTCGGCAATCTCAGCACTCACCCGCATAAATTCAGCCTCCAAACCCCTGTTTCCCGGTTCTTTTCATGTAAACCCAAATTTATTTTACCACCCTTATATTCGTCTATTCGTGCATTCGTCGCTCTATGGGCATTCATGCATGCACTAAGGCTTTGACAGGAAGTCCTAATTCGTATATTCATTCGTACATCGTATGCGCATTCATGCTTGCTCCAAGGCTTTGGCAGGAAGACCTAATTCGTACATTCGTGCATTCGTACGCCGTAGGCGCATTCATGCTCGCACTACTTTAGCAGGCAGACGTAATTTGTATATTCGTGCATTCGTATACCGGAGGCGCATTCATGCTCGCACCAAGGCTTTGGCACGAAGTCCGAATTCGTATATTCGTGCATTCGTACACCGGAGGCGCATTCGTAATTCGTTACATCAGTGGCTGTTTATTACGACGGAGAAGAAAATGGAGAAAATGGTGGACAGATTTCAATTTTCCCTAATCCTTCAACCGGAACCATTACCATTTCATCACCGGTTAATTTTGCTGCTTCAGAATTTATTATTTATGATATTTCAGGGAAAACAATTGGAAAGTATTCATTGAGCGACCATAGTTCAACAATAAATATTGACCAAATAGCACCCGCCATGTATTTTTATGAAGTACGAAATATAAAGAACGAAGGGCGATTTGGAAAAATAGTAATTTATTAATTTGTTTTGCTGTTTTCGTCCAATAAAAAAACTGAAAATATTTATACAATATTCCGGCAATCGGCCAACCCATAACAGCAAGGTGCCGCCAGCCGACCCTTTCTGTAAGTGATTTAAATTTGGCTGGAGTCGGCCGGCGGCAACCGGCAAAACGTCAGGCTGTGAAAAAACTCCGTTTTTCCTGCCACCAGCTTTCACAGCGCCTCTCCAAAAATTTTGAAGGTATTAGATCAAGTATAGCGAACTCAACTTTTCAAGCAGCCATTTTCCATT
>JALYQW010000141.1 GCA_030855635.1 Bacteroidota bacterium
TCCCTGCACAGTGGATTATCTCAACCGGTTTAAATCGGCGGCCCAGCAATCAGTCACCGTTGATAAACTTAAAAATGGTAAAATTGATATCATCATCGGCACGCACCGGTTACTGAGTAAGGATATAAAATTTAAAGACCTCGGATTACTAATTATTGATGAGGAACAAAAATTTGGAGTGGCATCAAAGGAAAAATTAAAGGCGATCCGTTTAAACGTGGATACGCTTACACTAACGGCTACCCCTATACCCAGAACGCTTCAGTTTTCACTTATGGGAGCCCGTGACCTGTCGGTGATTAATACACCTCCTCCGAATCGCTACCCGGTAACTACCGAAGTACATGTTTTCAACGAGAAATTGATACGTGAGGCTATCAACTATGAGATTGCACGGGGCGGACAGGTATTTTTCATTCACAATCGCGTCCAGGATATTCATGACATTTCGGCGCTGGTAAAAAAATTATGCCCTGGTGTGTCGGTGGGAGTAGGGCATGGTCAAATGGAAGGCGAGCAGCTTGAAAAAGTTCTTTTGGATTTCATCGAAGGTGATACTGATGTGCTTGTGGCAACAACTATTATTGAATCGGGCATTGATATTTCTAACGCCAATACCATCATCATCAACCAGGCACATCATTTCGGGTTGAGCGATCTTCACCAGATGCGCGGCCGCGTGGGCCGATCCAACAAAAAGGCATTCTGTTATTTGCTGGCACCACCATTCAGCATACTTACTCCCGAGGCTAAACGAAGGTTGAAAGCCATTGAAGAATTTTCTGACCTGGGAAGTGGTTTTAATGTTGCCATGCGTGACCTGGATATTCGGGGTGCGGGTAATATGCTCGGTGGAGAACAAAGCGGGTTTATTTCTGAAATCGGTTATGAAATGTATCACAGGATACTTGATGAAGCCATTCGTGAATTAAAAGAAACAGAATTCAAAGATATTTTCCCGGCAGATGAAAACCATGAATTTGTGAACGATTGTCAAATCGATACCGACCTGGAAATATTAATTCCTTCCGATTACATCAGCAATATCACCGAGCGGTTAAATATTTATAAGGAAATTGATGATCTTACTCGCGAAGACCAGCTGGAAACGTATTTAAAAAATCTACGTGATCGATTTGGTCCCGTTCCGGTTGAAGTAAATGAGTTGATGAATGCTATCCGCCTGCGATGGAAAGGCAAAGCGTTAGGTTTCGAAAAAATTATGCTCAAAGGCGGAATACTAAAAAGTTATTTTGTTTCCAACCCCGACTCCGCATTTTATCGTTCCGCGTTATTTCCAAGCATAATAGCTTACATCCAGGCGAATCCAACCCGCATCCGCATGACGGAAAAAAACAGCAAATTATCCATTTCTATTTCAGGAATCAGAACCGTTGCACAAGCGAATAAGGTTATGGAAGAAATCAGTAGCAGTATCGAAATAAAATAATCCTCTTCCCTATAACCTTTGACTTTTTCCCTATGACTTATCACTCATCCCCTATTCCTCTTCACCCAATTCTTCAACCACCTTTAATTGCACGCTTTCAACACTGTGCTTAAAGCGTTTCAGGATAGTAAATTCATAACCACCAAAAACACGTTTTTCATTCACCGCCGGGATACGGCCGAATATATAATTCATCAGGCCTGAAATAGTATCATATTCCGGTTCTTCGGGAATGGCAATGGGTAACAAGTCATTCACATCACTGATGGAAGTTTGTGCATTTACAATAAATTCCCATTCACTTTTCTTTTCAACAGAAGGTTTTTCCTCATCATACTCATCCTGAATTTCACCTACCAGTTCTTCAATAATATCTTCCATGGTTACAATACCAGCGGTACCTCCAAATTCATTGGTAACAATGGCCATTTGAATATGCTGTGTCTGCATTTCTCTGAGCAGTTCATTAATGCGTTTTGTGAGCGGTATGAAATAAGCAGGGCGGATAATTGAATTAATGCCCACAAAATTGTTCGACCGTAAAATTTTTAACAAGTCGCGGGTGTGGATGATGCCGATGATATTATCGAGATTATCTTTATAGACCGGGAAACGTGAAAACTGATCGTCGATCACCTTGTTCAGGATTTCTTCGTTTTTGGAATCAACATCAATAGCACTGACTTTTGTTCTCGGAACAAGTATTTGCCTCACCACGCGATCATCAAATTCAAAAACATTCTGGATGAGTTCATGTTCTGATTGACGAATTGCACCACCTTCTTCACTTTCAGTAAGCAATATTCTCAATTCTTCCTCGGTATGAATGTCATGACCAATGGTAGGTTTGATTCCTATCATACGCACCAACAGGTTAGCACAATTATTCAACACCCAGATCAGCGGACTGAAAATGATATAAAAAATCCGCAAAGGCACCGATATGGCCATGGTGGTCGACAAAGGATGCCGGATGGCAATAGTTTTCGGAGCCAGTTCTCCAAGAACGATATGCAGTACGGTAAGAAGTCCGAAGGCCGCCGGAAACGCAACTTTATGTGCTGATGCCGGATCCACCTGAAAACCTACCAGGTCAAATAACCGGAGTATTAATGATGAAAAAACTTCCTCACCAAACCACCCCAGGGCCAGGCTGGTCATGGTGATCCCCAACTGGTTGGCAGAAAGATAGGAATCAAGATGTTCAACGATGTGTTTAGCAATGCCTGCAATTCGGTTTCCTTTGCTGATCTGCAGATCTACCTGAGCTGCCCTGACTTTTACGATGGCAAATTCAGCTGCAACAAAAAAGCCATTTAAAAACAATAATATCAGGGTAATGATTAAATCTAAAGCCATTAAGTGATTATTTCCCTGCAAAGATAAAAGAAAGGAACATTCCGGTTGCACGCGGAGGGTGTTGATGCCGTTCGCTAAAAACCCTCGAATTATTATTCATGTAATTGATAATCAGCGGGTCATCTTTCCTGCATCCATCAGGGTATAACCCTCAAGACTGAAGAGTTTTTGATCTACCTTGGCTTTGCTGATATTTTGAATTTTTAATGTTAAGGTTTCTCCCTTTTTCTTGTCGGTTGAAACAATTTCAACTGGAAACCCTTTCACATTTTTCAATTCCGGAATTTTCATCATAGCTCCCTGCGGACCTTTTGAAGCATTAAACATTTTATAAAAATCGGCATATTGCATACCCACATCCTGGGTGATCCAAAGATCGGTTTTTTGATCATCGGTTTCAGTGATAACACGGGTACATTTATAACCATCAATCACCCTGGTTTCCTTGGTAAGTGTCACTTTCGGTTCTTTGGCAATATCGGTTGATTTTTGTACATCATTCAGATTGACGGCCATCGCCATTTTTTGACCGTTGGCATTCATAAGAACATATTGTTTGCCCGCGGAATTGTCAACCAATATGGTCATCGCACCCGGTGTGCCCATGTTCTCAGGCTGCATGGCAACCTTCATTCCGCTCACAAAAACTTTCATCCTCATTGGTTCCGTGCTCTTGGGAGTGGTTACAGAGAGATTAAAACTTAAATCCTGAGCCGTTGCCGCAAAGGCTGAAAAAATTCCTAGTAAAACAATTAAAACAACTTTTTTAATTTTCATATGAAGGGTTTTGAAAGGTCTAAATTATTCATAATTTTTCATAAACTCAATTTTCGTACCCTTGGCAGGATAAAGACTTTTATAATCAGTTTATTTTGCCGTCTTTTGAATGTTATGGGAATGCTGAAAATACTGTGGTTGATCTTATTCATAGTAAACTGTTTTGCCTCCGGAACAGTTTTGGCCCAGCCTTATTTTGATGCGGCGGGGGTATCCGGATGGCATATGCCCCAAAACCTTAACGGAGACGGGATATCTGAAACAGAAGGATATTTTTTTATTTCTTTTCCCTTCGATGTCAACAGGAAAAACAAATTGATTGTATCGCCTTTTTATGAAACACGTATGCTGGAAACTGAAAGTAACCGCAACGTTACATTGAAGAGCACCACACTGCCTGTTGCCTGGTTGTACCAGCCGAATGATTCTGCATGGTCATTCCTGGCTTTTGCCGCGTTTCGTTCCAACAGCACGCAATTCCGTTTCAATGGGGATGTTTTCCAGGTTGCAGGAGCGGTGATGGTAAATTACAAGGTAACCCCAACACTTACTTTAAAAACCGGCGTTTATCTGAGCAAAGAATTTTATGGCGATTTTTTTATGTACCTGGTGGGGATCGACTGGAAAATAAATTCAAGGATGAATTTATTCGGACTGGTTAACAACAATCTCCGGTTTGAGTATCGTGTAACGGAAAAAATATTTGGCGGATTTTCCTTTAAGGCCATTAATAATTCCTACCGATCGGTGATTGATGGCGGTTATTATAAAATTTCTGATAACCATCTCTGTACATACGCTGATATCAGCCTGGGTAAAAAACTGGTCTGGAATCTTGAAGCAGGACACACCATTTTCCGTTATATCAAAGGTCGTAACGGAGCCGGATTTCCACACATCAGCAATGATGGTTTTATTTTCAAAACAGGACTGGCTTACCGTATACGTTTTAAAAATGTTTTTACAGGAAATTAAATCAACCGAAGTTTATATCCTTAATATTCAGCTGCAGGTTTACCCGACCGTTAAAATTATTTTCTTCAACGTGATAGCACACATGAAAGGGTTCATTAACTGAAATGCGGTTATAGTGGGCACCCAGTTGAAAAGCAATACTGTCAACTACTTTCCTGGAATGATTTTTTTGGATCAATGAAAGTTTAAGATGATTGTTTCCCACAACACGTACATCGCCACGGTCATATACTTCTTCAGATTTAAAAACCGGTGCCATATTACCGGGTCCGAATGGTGCAAATTGTTTGAGAATATTAAAAAAGGAGTTATTAATATCATCCAGTGAGATTACATCATCAATTTCAATTTCACGAATCAGCATACGGTCTTCAATAGTAGATGAAACAATTTCCTCGAACCGGTCTTTAAATGCTGCAATGTTTTCTTCCTTCATCGTAAGCCCTGCTGCGTACATATGCCCGCCAAACTGATCAAGCAAATCACTGCACGATTCAATGGCATTGTAAATGTCAAAATCCTTTACCGATCGGGCCGAACCTGATGCCACACCGTTAGAACGTGTAAGAATTATGGTAGGTCGGTAAAATTCATCAGTAAGCTTAGAAGCCACAATTCCGATTACTCCTTTGTGCCAGTCGGGATTGTAAAGCACGGTTGATTTACGGTTCTTAAAATCCGAATCCCCTTCAATCAGCAATAACGCCTCCCGTGTGATCGATTCATTCAGTCCTTTCCGGGTTGTGTTTTTCTTATTGATTTCTTCACCCTGGAATTTAGCATCGTCATGACATTCGGATATCAGTAATTCCACTGCCTGGTTACCACTTTCAATGCGGCCGGCTGCGTTTATACGCGGAGCGATAGTAAACACAACATCATTCACAGTAAGTCCGCCTTTTGATCCGCTAAGGTCCAATATGGCTTTAATGCCTGGCCTCGGACAACTGTTCAGTTGCTTCAATCCATAATAGGTCAATATCCTGTTTTCACCTATGATGGGAACAATATCTGCTGCAATGCTGATTGCCACAAGATCAAGATAATCATCTAGTTCTTCTGCAGGTAAATTATGACTCACTGAATATCCTTGAATCAGCTTAAAGCCAACCCCACAACCCGATAGTTCTTTAAAAGGGTAATTACAATCCGGGCGCTTTGGATCCAGAACGGCACAGGCATCAGGAATTGTGAGACCGGGACGATGGTGATCACAAATGATAAAATCTACACCTTTTGATTTTGCATATTCAATTTTATCGATTGACTTAATGCCGCAATCCAGTGCAATGATCAATGTGAAATTATTTTCCGCGGCGAAATCAATGCCTTTGTTGGATATTCCATAACCTTCTTTATAACGGTCGGGTATATAAAAATCAACAGCATCGTATCGCTTTTTCAAATACGTATACACCAATGCCACGGCAGTTGTACCATCCACATCATAATCACCAAAAACAAGAATTTTTTCATTTTTCTCAATGGCAGCATTAACCCTTGTTATGGCCTTATCCATATCCTTCATCAGGAAAGGATCATGCAACATGGCTAGTGAAGGCCGGAAAAACTCCCTGGCTTTTTCAAAAGTATCATGGCCCCGCTGAATTAACAGATTGGCCAGGATGGGATTTATGTTAAGTTGTTTTGCCAGATCTGCAACCTGCTCCTTATCCGCCCTGTCTTTAATTACCCACTTTTTTTTCATTGTCTTGCTTTCAAAATTAAAAAGGGAAGCCGCTTCAACAAAAGTACTTCCTGTTAGTTGTTATTAGGTGGGGAATGTTAAAAGTTTTCGACACCCACCATGTTGAAGAAAAATCAGGAATCACCGTCGGCTTGATCTCTTACAAGCTTGATACTTAGCTCAATTACCTTGGGCGAAATTCCTATATTTGCAAAATAGTCATTTTCCGGCCTGAGCCGGTAAAAATATTAAATTATTATAAATTAATGAAGCAATCTAACTTCGTTTTAATCACTTGTTTGATGGCAACGGCCTGTTTGATGGGCTTGTTTATATACAAAGTTCCAGCAATTCTCACCCTTCCCGACAAGGGCGCCAAATTATATGAACCTGCCGATAATTTTTTTATCCAGCGATCCTGGCCTGATCAAAAAATCGACTTTCGTTCCTATGAACAGGCCATTCTGGGTATCAAAACTGCAACTTCGAAACAATCGGGCACGTTGCCAGGGTTTGGCGGAATCTGGACTCTGGAAGGTCCCGGGAATATAGGCGGCAGGATCAATGTTATCCTCGTGCATCCAACCCAGCCCGATACCATTTTTGCCGGAAGTGCGACGGGGGGAATATTCAGAACCTACGATGGTGGTGCCTCCTGGGAACCAATATTTGACACACAGCCATTTCTTGCCATAGGTTGCCTGGCATTTGAGCCGGGGAATCCAACAACCATTTATGCTGGAACCGGTGATCCGAATATTTCAGGTTTTCCTTTTATTGGAGATGGCATCTGGAAAAGTACCGATGGAGGTAATGCGTGGAGCAACATCGGTTTAACCGACCAGCGAATCATTTCAAAAATCGTAATTGACCCTTTTAATACCAACGTGATTTATGCCGGCACCATGGGGTTGCCATTTGAAAGGAATAACGAAAGGGGATTGTATAAATCATCCGATGGTGGTTTGACGTGGAATCAGGTTTTGTTTATTGACAATGAGTCGGGCATTATTGACCTTGTGATGAACCAGGACAACTCTCAGATTTTGTATGCTGCGGGATGGAACCGGATTCGTAATAATGAAGAGTCGGTTATTATAGGACAGGCGGCAAAAATTTATAAGACCACCGATGGAGGTGCTACCTGGAATATCATGATTTCCGACCTGCCACAGAGTGATATGTCGAGGATCGGCCTGACAATTTCAAAAAACAACCCAGACATTTTATATGCGGTTTATGTAGATACCGATCTTGAATTTGGTGGCATCTATAAAACCACCGATGGCGGCCAAAACTGGAACCTGCAAAACAGTAATGGTATTGATCCTTTTTTTATGGGTGGTTTTGGTTGGTACTTTGGCAGGATGGAAGTGAATCCGGCAAACGACAATGAAATATATGTTTGTGGTATTGATATTTATAAATCCGCTGACGGAGGAAATAATTTTACACAGGCTGATCCTAATTTTGATACTCATGCCGATAAACACGATGTATTTTTTCTGAATAGTAATGAAGTTTTGCTCGCTACCGATGGCGGCATTTATAAAACCAATAACGGAGGAGCTAGCTGGATTGATTTTGAGAATATTCCTAATACACAATTTTATCGGGTCACGTCCAATCCATTTATCCCGGGTGAATATGCCGGTGGCACACAGGACAATGGTACCGTTTCAGGAAGTGCTTCATCAATAAATGGATGGCAAAGAATTTTTGGTGGTGACGGGTTTACCATCATTTATGATCCGCTTGATCCCAATATTTTTTATGTTGAAACGCAAAACGGTGATATATGGGCTACTTCCGATGGGGGCACCTTCATCGATTACATATCGGGTACTATTGATTTCAGTGATCGAAGGAATTGGGATATGCAATATATTCTAAGTGCTCATAATTCCAATGTGTTGTACACCGGAACCTACCGCATTTATAAAAATAATTCAGGGCCAGTCGACAACTGGAACCCGATCAGCCCGGATCTTACAGATGGAATAATTTTCACTCCACGCTTTCATACCATTTCAACAGTAGCCGAATCACCGCTCAATGAAGATTATTTATTTGCCGGAACCAGCGATGGAAATGTGTGGAGAAGTCTTAACGGTGGAGGCACATGGGATAATATTACAGGGACACTGCCGGACCGGTATATCACTTCTGTTAAAGCGTCTCCCAATGACCAGAATAATTTGTTTGTAACAGTTTCCGGATATAAGTATAATGAATTTATTCCGCATGTTTTTAAATCACAAAACAATGGCACCACATGGATGGATATTTCCGGAAACCTTCCGCAAATTGCTGTGAATGATATTGTAATTTATCCGGGAAATGATTCGGTGTTTTTTGTGGCAACCGACGGCGGTGTTTATGCAACAATAAACGGCGGCCAGTATTGGGAAAGGGTTGGAAGTAATATGCCCGTAATTGCCGTGTACGACCTTGAGCACGACTCTCAGGCAAATAAATTAATCGCAGGTACTCACGCCAGGTCCATGATGACTTATTCAGTGGATTCTATTTTGCTTGCAACCGGTGTTCCGGTTATTCCCGGAAAGCCTGTTTCAGCAATCTACCCGGTACCTGCGGTTGATGTCGTTTATTTTGAAACTTCAATTGAAGGATCCGGCAATTTAAGAATTTTTGATACCAAAGGCCGCTTGATCAGGGATATCATATACAGCGGAATATCTCCTTTCAAAGTAGCTATTACTGATTTTACACCGGGAGTTTATTTCATCCGGTTCAAAAGCGGGAATCAGTATTTTACCGGAAAATTTATAAAGCAATAAACCGGCATGCAATCAGCTGCATACATTAACATTCGGGTATGATTTCAACCAGGATAGCAAGTGGTGATGATTTTGAATTGCTCGCCACATTGGGACGGATGGCTTTTAGCGAGGCATTCGGGCAATACAACAATGCGGATGATATGCAGGCGTATCTTGACACGGCATTTAATCCTGAAATTATTCATGAGCAATTAAATGATCCTGATGTAATTTATTTTATTGCGTCTTTCTTTGAAGAACCTGTTGGATATGCTAAAATGAAAAGAGCTTCTGCGCCAAAAGAACTAAAAAATTCCAGGTGCATGCAGTTAGAACGTATATACGCGCTTCAGGAATTTATCGGAAAAAAAATAGGGAATGCATTAATGCTGGAGTGTATTAAGACAGCTCAATCGGAAAGTTGTGAATATCTTTGGCTCGGTGTGTGGCAGCAAAATGAGAGGGCAATAAATTTTTATAAAAACCGCGACTTTAATATTATTGGTGTAAAACAATTCATCATCGGAAAAGAAGTGAACGACGATTTTTTAATGGCGCTGCACTTAAAAACACCTTGAACAAACCATTTCTTAATTCATCCATTTCCTCAATAACTCATGACTGCCATCGATATCATAACCTCTTACCCAAAGGAAAAAATTAATATTCTGCTGCTGGAGGGTATTCATCCCAATGCCATAAGTCTTTTTAAAGACCATGGTTATACTTCGGTATCGGCATTAAAACCGGCAATGTCGGAAGCTGAGATATTGAATAAAATCAAAAATGTTCATTTATTGGGCATCCGTTCAAAAACACATTTAACTGCTAAAATATTTCAGAAAGCTGAGAAGCTGATAGCTGCAGGTGCATTTTGCATAGGAACAAATCAGGTCGATATCAAGGCTGCAAACATGTCGGGCGTTGCCATTTTTAATTCTCCTTATTCGAATACACGTTCTGTAGCTGAAATGGTTATTGGGTTGTCAATAAATTTAATGAGAAGAATTCCTGAAAAAGATAGCGCGGCTCATAAAGGAATCTGGGATAAAAGCAGCGATGGTTGTAATGAAATAAGAGGCAAAACAATTGGAATTATAGGTTACGGACATATAGGTTCTCAGGTATCTGTTCTGGCTGAAAGCTTAGGTATGAAAGTCGTTTTTTATGATGTGGAACCAAAATTGAGTCTTGGCAATGCTTCCCGAATTTCCGGGATTGATGAGTTATTGAAAATTTCTGATATCGTTACATTGCATGTACCGGGGAACATTCATACAAAAAATATGATGGATGCTTCAACATTAAAGAAAATGAAAACGGGATCGGTGCTCATTAATTTGAGCAGGGGGGACGTACTGGATGTAAAAGCCTTGCGGGATGCGATTTTATCAAAACATATAGGTGGAGCCGGTATTGATGTTTTTGATAAGGAACCGGAAAGTAATAAAGACCGTTTTGTATCAATATTACAGGGATTGCCCAATGTTTTGCTCACGCCTCACATTGGTGGTTCTACAATGGAAGCTCAGGAAAATATCGGGATTGATGTTGCCACGAAACTCATAAGTTTTCTTGAAAGCGGCTCCAGCAACGGATCATTATCAGTGCCACCGCTCAACCTTCCCGTACAACAGGATGCGCACCGACTGCTTCACATTCACAAAAATGTTCCGGGTGTCTTATCGGAAATCAATGGAATTTTATCACGGCTTCAAGTCAATATCCTGGGCCAATACCTTAAAACCAATAACGACATCGGCTATGTGGTTTTAGATGTCGATCGAAAAACTTCTTCAAAAGCATTAAGCGAACTTCAAAAAGTAAACGCAACCATCAAAGTCCGACAATTATACTAACCGCCATTTCTCCGAGCAGGATCTATGCACTACGAAGTCGAGTTGTTCGCCGTGCAGGATCTAAGCACGACGAAGTCGGGGTGTCATCCTGCATGATTAAATGTAGGGATTTGCAATCCCCTTTACGCCGTGCAGGAGCTAAGCGCGACGAAGTCGGGCTGTCATCCTGCACGATTAAATGTGGGGATTTGCAATCCCCTTGATTGATTTCCAGACTTTTTCCGCCGTGCAGGATCTAAG
>JALYQW010000004.1 GCA_030855635.1 Bacteroidota bacterium
TCCTTGCACTTATGACAATTAAAAGTGCTCAAGGCAAAGCAGATGGCCTCGGTACCTGGTTTTTTCCTGTTACGGCAGGGCTTCTTTTTATTCCCATAATATTTTACCTGGTCAGGTCATTTAGGAGCAGTCAATGAGTAAAGGACAGTGTCATTGACCAAAGAGTCATTGTTTCACATGGCTGTATTTTTGTAAGGAAAAACTTGCCTGTATACTCACTGGCATGTAAGGAAATAGTTTATTTTTTTCGCCTCTTTTGGATAATTTTTCAGATTTTTATAATATTATTGTTGCAGTTACCTGTTTTCAGGTGAATTCAAATTTCGGAAATTGTGAGTAATTTTTCCGGAAGGAACAAGTTTGGGATGTATTCGGCAACAGGAAAAATTATTATTGAACGACGTGAGTCGATATACATCTTAGTTAGAGAGAAATCATGATCATGAACATCAGGGAAGCAAAGGAAGAAGACATACACCAAATTCAAGTTGTCAGAAATTCCGTGAAAGAAAATACTTTATCTGATCCTTCTTTAGTCACCGACAAAGATTGCGAAGAATTTCTTTTCGGGAAGGGAAAGTGTTGGGTATGCGAAATTGATTTGGATTCGCATCGGATTTTCTCCGCGCAAAGCGAACTTTTCACTGTATATTAGTGTGGGCATCGAAGAACATGCAGCTGCGCTCAAAAAACTCGGTAAACATAAGACTGGTGTTGGATGTCTCTATATCAATAAACTTGAGGATGTCGATCTTAAAGTGCTCCAACAAATGATTAAAACATCAATAAGCAAGCTGTGAATATTTTTGAAACAAGTTTTGATAAATTTTAATTTAGTAAATCAGTATATTGCCACCTCCTTAAATATTAAAAATGAAACACTATGAAGAAGAATAAAAAGGAGCTGACATCCAAACAACGGGAGGAATTAATAAGCGCGTTGAAATCCCGGTTCGAAAAAAATAGGAACCGTCACAAAGACCTTGCGTGGTCAAACGTTCAGGCAAGGTTGGAAGTAAATCCCGGAAAGTTGTGGACGTTGAATGAAATGGAGAATACTGGCGGTGAACCGGATGTAGTAGGTTATGATAAAAAGTCGGGGGAATTTATTTTTTATGATTGTTGCCCTGAAACTCCCAAAGGTCGACGCAGCATTTGTTATGATCGTAAGGCATTGGATGCAAGAAAAGAGCACAAGCCTGCTAACAGTGCCATGGATTTGGCATCCGACATGGGAATTGAAATGTTATCAGAAGCCGAATACCGGGAACTTCAAAAGTTGGGAAACTTTGATACAAAAACTTCGAGCTGGCTTCAAACGCCTGAGGCAATCAGGAAATTGGGAGGTGCCATCTTTGGCGATTGGCGTTACGATACCATATTTGTCTACCACAACGGTGCAGAATCGTATTATGCATCAAGAGGATTTCGCGGATCGTTGCGGGTCTGATTTTAATCCTGTCAGTCAGCCCCATGACCCACTGGTCAACGTTGTAAGTTCCTGACACGGGAAACGTGGAGATGATTTGTGTCCCCGATATTTAGAAACAAAATGGGATGTTATTTTTTTGTGCATCCTGAATTTATAACATAATTAGATGAAATTACGATTCAAATTAGTATTATTTCTTGGTTTACTTTCAATAGAATGCTATTGTCAGAAGGATTCGTTAACTGTTTCTAAAAGTTCCGATATCTTCCAGCGCATTACCAATGAACTTAAAGCGTTCAAATTAGATACTTCCGCTGTTCCGGATGATAAAACTACACGAACAATACTTGAGTTAAGAACCTTGAGAGGAGGTTTTAACATCAATGAGGCCATTGAATTTAAAATCGAAGAAGACCGGCAGAAAGGCGAGATGACTGCTGAAGAATTGGACCAGCTTTCTGAATTTTTCAAACATGGAGCAGGCCGGGAGAAACTGGATAATGCCATCATATGGATTTATCGGCAACATTTTACCCGTAGCGAACTCAAACAACTTGTTAAATTTTATAAAACTTCCGCAGGAGCGAAATGGAGCGCCGAATTTCCTGTTATCATGTTGAAATCTCTTGCAGCGGCAGAAAGGATTAAAGAATTGGAACAAACAAGAAGGGTCGGTCAGTAATTCGTCAATTATTATTTGCAATCTTCTTTTCCTATTTCAGTATCAATATTTAGGTCATTTTTACCATTTATCGCGAAGTTAATAGCGTTGTCCCATTAGTCCTTTAGCGAGATTGTTAGCCATCCCACCTTGAAATAAGTTAGAATCCGTTTTATAGGTCCGAACTGCTTCCCTATTTTTTTGATAAGATGCTTTTCATATATAAACAAATGATAATCAACTAAATAATATTTCATTAACCAGTGTCGGAACACTTAAATAATACATTAACTTTGTAGTTCAAAGTACTTTTAATTCCAACTAAATGGACAAGCAACAGGAACAATTGGAAACGCTGCGGGAAATCCGGTCACTGATGGAGCACTCCACAAGATTTATTTCGCTGAGCGGACTTTCCGGAGTAATTGCAGGAATAGTTGCATTACTGGGAGTAGTGGCGGCGTATATTTTCCTGGATATGGGTATCGATGATCCAGGCTATTATAAACATGCCATTAATAACGATGGAACATTGAATGAGACGGTTTACAATTTTTTTGTAATTGATATTTTTATCGTCTTTTTGGTTTCTCTGATTGCAGCTACTGTATTAACCCGGCAAAAAGCCAAGCAACAGGAGCGACCCGTGTGGGATGCAATCGCCAAACGCCTTCTTGTAAATATTTTAATTCCGCTTATTACAGGAGCAGTGTTTTGTCTCATCCTGCTTTATCATAATTACATCGCATTGATTGCTCCTGTTACACTAATATTTTACGGATTGTCACTTTTAAACGCGAGTAGATACACATTGAATGATGTACGGTATCTCGGTATAGTTGAAATTGTTACCGGACTCATAGCAACATTTGAAATTGAGTACGGACTGTTGTTCTGGGCATTTGGATTTGGAGTGGCACATATAGTATATGGTATAGCAATGTACTTTAAATACGAGAAGTGAAGAATTACATAGCGGATTTAAATAAGGCTTTTGAAAGCAGGGTAAGGTTAGGTATTATGTCCATCCTCATGGTGAATGACTTTGTTGATTTCGGTGCCATCAAAGAACAACTTCAAATCACCGATGGTAACCTTGCAAGTCATATCAGCGCATTGGAAAAATTAAAATATGTTGAAATTAAAAAACAGTTTGTTGGTAAAAAACCCAATACCTCTTATGCTGTCTCCAAAACCGGAAAAAAAGCATTCAACGAACACCTGAACGCGCTTGAAAAGTTAATCAATAAATCTTCCTGATTTTTTTTAAATATTCACTTTGAAATTCAAAGTACTTCTAATAAAAAATAAAAAAGTAAACGAAATGCACATCACCTCTAAATTAAAAGCATCATGAGAGAGCAAATCCAAATGTATCTGGACAATCCGGGTCAACTTGAAAAGTTGTATCGCGAAAACAAATCCGCATTCAAAAGAACTTTTACAAGTATGTTTCCCGACATCCGGGAACACATCACCGCACAAATGTGGAATGAACGGCTGCATTTCGAAACGGAAGAAATTTCGTGGGGCACAAAGAAAGAGTTGTTAGTTGTGATTGTGATTTCCTTCATCGCAGGTGTGATTGCAAAAATTCCTAATCTTTTTACCATCGATCCGGAATTTTTTTACCCGCGTAACTTCGCCTTCGTAATTTTTCCGGCACTAACTGCGTATTTCTCATGGAAACTTCAATTGCCATTGAAAAAATTAATTGTAGTAGCCATAATATTTCTCATAGCAATGCTTTACATGAACCTGCTTCCGGATAACCCGAATAGCGACACATTAACCTTAGCATGCCTGCACATGCCGGTTTTTTTGTGGGCTGTACTCGGATTTTCATTTGCAGGCAATCAGTTCAGTAACCTTCAGCGACGAATGGAATATTTACGTTATAATGGTGACCTCGTGGTGATGACCACCATCATTTTAATTTCAGGAGTGTTATTAACGGTGATCACTTTTGGTCTCTTTGAGCTTATTGAAATTAAGATTGTAGAATTTTATTTTAAAAACGTTGCAATCTGGGGACTTGCAGCAGCTCCCATTATTGGAACTTTCCTGGTGCAATCCAATCCGCAACTAGTCAGCAAAGTTTCACCGGTAATAGCCCGAATATTTACACCACTCGTATTGGTAACACTCCTGATTTATCTCGGTGCCGTTATTTACACCGGTAAAGATCCCTACAACGACCGGGAGTTTTTATTGATATTTAATTTATTGCTCATTGGTGTTTTGGCCATTATAGTATTTTCAATTGCTGAATTATCACAAAGTACGGAAAGTAAAATGGGCACCTTATTACTTCTGGCCGTATCTGTTGTAACAGTTATCGTAAACGGAATTGCACTATCCGCCATACTCTTTCGCATATCAGAATGGGGAATTACACCCAATCGGCTTGCGGTTTTAGGAGGAAATTTAATAATCCTTTTTAACCTGTTGCTGGTTACACGGAAGTTGTTTCAATCGGTGAAACAGGGAAGTGAAATGGAAAACGTTGAACAGAGCATCGCAACCTATTTACCGGTTTATACAATATGGACCCTCATCGTAATATTTATTTTTCCCTTCTTCTTCAGTTTTAAATAATCCTTAATGAAATTGTAATCATGATACAAGCCGAGAAAAAACTACCTGCCCTAACTACCATCCTTTGGCTGATCTTATTCAGCATCGCCATGGGATATATGGAAGCAGCTGTTGTAATTTATTTAAGGAAGATCTTTTACCCGGATGGATTTCAATTTCCATTGGTGTCGCTGGATGCCGGCACAGGATTGGTAGAAATATTCCGTGAGGCGGCCACCATTATCATGTTAGTAGGTGTAGGTATCCTTGCAGCTGGCACTGCATCACTGAAGTTTGCTTTTTTTCTTTTTTGTTTTGCAATCTGGGATCTGTTTTATTACTTCTTCTTGTGGGTTTTTCTTAGCTGGCCTCAATCATTATTTACCTGGGACATTCTCTTTTTAATTCCCATTCCATGGGTAGGACCCGTTATGGCTCCCTGTATAATTTCACTTACCATGTTGTTGCTTGCATCTCTCATCATTCATTTCCAAAGAAAGAAACTGAATTCACGGATTGATTTAAAGGAATGGCTATTTCTGATAACCGGCAGCCTGGTTGTTATTCTTTCATTTGTATGGGATTATCTCAGGTATACAACCAATGCTTCCACAAAAACACAATTACTCATCAATCAGGAACATCTCTTAATTGAATTAAAAGAATATGTTCCCGTTGAATTTAACTGGCCACTGTTTATTACCGGTGAGGCGATTTTGCTCGCAGGAATTTTAATTTTCTATAACCGGATAAAAACGAAAAAGTCAGGAACTAACAAACATCGTTAAACTAATTTCAATTCAATATAAATCTAATAATTCATTTACTATGACAATGAAACAAAGTTCTCAAACATCTTTCATTCAGCCTTCCCGCATGTCTCGGCCCATGTTAATTGGAGCCGGAATCGGGCTTGCACTTATTTCCTTATTTCTTTACGGAGTGAATGATCCCGATGCGGCCTGGGGGAAATTCTGGGTGGTTCGACCCATGATTATGGTGTCGTTAGCCGGAGCTGCAGGTGGTGCGGTTTTTTATTTCCTCAATCAATTAAGTAACCAGGGAAAATTAAACAAATCAGTTGCAGTTGTACTCAGTATCATAATTTTTATAATCGGATTGTGGATGGGATCCGTTTTAGGACTTGATGGAACGTTGTGGAATTAATTCTCAAAAAATAATAATGCAACAATTGTTTATCTGCTGGTGTTCACTTAAAACAACCACACAATAAATTTATAGCTTAACCATGCAATGCCTGCAAGAAAAAGGAAGAGTATAAGTAAAAGAGGAATTATTAGCTTCCACGCACTTCCCCGGTGACGGCCTTCCACATAGTGTTCACGCATCAACTGCATGTTTCGCTGGTTGGCTTTATAAAAAATATCAAACACATCTCCCAGCACGGGAATAGCGCCGATTAGTGAATCGATCAGAATGTTCAAAGTCATCCTGGCCAGGACAAAGCCACTTGCCCCGTTTTTCGACAACACCGTTAGCATATATCCCGAAACAAGGAAAGTCCCGAAGTCGCCTGCACCCGGAATAAGTCCAATTAGCGAATCCAGTCCGAACCGTACATTGGTGCCGGGAATTCGAAACCTGGAGTCCATTAGCTTGGCCAGTGATTCTAATCCGGATAATTTTTTATTTGTTATGGAAGCTGCGGGCATGCTATTTTATTTTGAGCGTTTAATTGCTAAAATAGTGCCATTGTACTTGGATGAGTGCTGTTTCGGGGTAACGCTTTTTACGGATATTATAACTATCTCGCCAGGCAAATGCTGCCCTCCACACTGTTCATCTCCGTTCTGTCATTTCATCCTGAAAATCCTCATCTCGTGCGGCCGCAATTTCGTGAATTGACATTTTATAGTTTACCCTAATTAACCTGATGCTTCCTTCGTTTCACACCATGAAGGGTATTTATGGGAGTAGTGTGGCCTAAAATAAAAGAATTTAACTCTGTGTTGAAGGGTTCGCGGCCTGGTTATTGCTTAAAATCAGGATACTAAATCAATGATATGAACAATCAAAAACAATTCGGCGTATGGATGGATAACCACCATGCAGCGGTAGTAGGCAGTGAAAACGAAGAAAGCGACTCGATGAAAATCATAGCGCATGTTAAAGGAGAAGCAACTTCATCCAATTCCAGTGAAAATGCTTCAAACAACCAGGTCAAAACCCTGCAGGGAAAATTTTTCAAAGAAATAGCATCACACATGGTGAATGCAACCCATATTCACGTTACAGGAACTGGACAGGTGCAGGAACAATTTATTCATTTCCTGGCCGATAGTCCGCAATTTAAAAACAGCAAAACGGTTGAATCAACTTCGAATAAAATGAGTGATGATAAGCTTGTAGATTTCATTAAAAGTAAATTCTAAGCATTAACAAAGCAACAGCAATACACGAAATTGCTGTTGCTTTTTTTAGCTTTCACAATCTTTTTCCTTTTTCCTTTTCGTTTGCCATTATAAAAATTCATTTGTTATATTTGAGTACTTCGCCCCTTAGTTCTTTACCTTCGAGCCTTTGCGGGAAAAATTTTTTGTGCCTTTGTGGGAGAATTTTTTGTGCCTTTGCGGGAAAAAAGTTTGCAACGCAGTAATAGAGGAAATCAAGGATAAGGCATTCGAAATGTCAGGTTGTTCACTTAATCGATTTGTTATGCAAAAGAAGTTATTTCGATTGATACCGAACTGTCATAATAACAACACAAACGTTGAATAAAACCGAGAATGAATTTGAAATTATAATAATCCAATCATTTTTCAGGATACCGTACCATACCCAACAACTAAGTCCTACTAATAGAATGGCCAGCATCAATAACGAAACATCCTCCGCTTTTTTTTCGCGAACAATTTTTATCAATTGAGGGATCAGAGAAGCGGCAGTAGCCGAACTCGCAATTAACCCGATTATAGTTTCAGTTTGCAACATATTTTCCCCACATGGTTATATTACAATAATAAAGCCGCGCTAGGTACCATCGCACCCTTGCTAATGACTATTTTCGCCCTAAGGATAACACACTATTATGGATAAAAAGGAGATTCTGGAAGTATTACATAGAAAAATGATAGCTGAAATTCAGGATTTCGCTATTATACTTTTAGATCTGGATGGCACTATATTAACCTGGAACATCGGTGCAGAAAAAATTAAGGGCTACAAGGAGGAGGAAATTCTTGGACAAAATTTCCGGCTTTTTTACCTTCCACTAGATCGCAAGGAGCTGCTGCCGGAACAGTTGATTAGTTTGGCAATTAAGGAAGGCAGGGCCAGGCACATAGGCAGGCGCCTTCGTAAGGATGGTACTATTTTTTGGGGAGGCATCCTGATCACCGCCCTTCACAATGACTCGGGAGAAGTGATTGGGTTTACCAAGCTAACCCGTGAAATGTCAGCCCACGAAATGAGTTGACCTTCTTTGATCACCCTTTATTTGTGTTTTTACATATGGCAATAGCTATTTTCCAATTTTTACTATCTTACAGCCCTTTTTGTAGCTAATTAAGATCACACTCTCATATTTAAACACTTTATGCACAAACTTCGTATTATCTCTAGAGTCTTCAAGTCATTCCTTGTTGTAGCCTTTGTAATAGCGGTCACAACGGTAGCTGTTGCGCAAAACATGACAGCCGAGCACAACGCGAAAACTAAATTCGTGAGCAGCAGTGTTATTTCAACGGATGGTAAATACGTTGCCTATACGTTGAGTGTTCCGGGTGATGCTTTCAAAGAAAATGTAGCTCCCAAAAATTTCTTACACGTGTTGAATACAACTTCCGGGACTACAACACCTTATTTTACTTCGGCAAGTGTAGGGGCGGTAGCATTTCGTCCTGCCAATGGCACCATTACTTTTTTAAGCAAAGCAGCCGATGATGCCACAAATGCCATTTACGAGATTAACATCAACGGAGGTGAAGCATCAAAGATATTTTCTACTTTATCTTCAATCGTAAATTATGCCTGGAGTAAGGATGGCAACCAGGTAGTGTATTCAGTGAAAGAAGCAGCTAAAATTCCGCAAACACCACTTTCCTACAAGCCAGATTTTTATGAAGAGGAATTTGGAACACAAAAAGGTTACATCGTCGATTTGAGTTCTTCAAAAAAAGAATCACGTGTGTTAAACGTTCCCGGCTCAGTGTACCTGATGACGTGGAGCAATGACGGATCCAAAATTGCCGTGTCGGTTACACCTACATTATCGGTTGATGATTCTTATATGAAACAGCAGGTGTTGATTGTCGATGCTAAAAATGGAAATGTAATACGGACCATTGAGAACAAAGGCAAGCTGGGTCAAATTACATGGTCGCCTGACGGAAAACAGCTGGCATTAAAAGCTGCCAAAGATATTAATGATCCTGCCGATGGCCGTATCTTAATTGTTCCTGCCGAAGGAACAAAACCTGCCATTATTGATGAAAATTTTCTTGGACAATATGATCACATTTCATGGACCGACGCAGGCATTATTCATTTCCACGCAAGTGAAGGCACCGGATCGATGTTAGGCGCTATTAAGCCGGATGGCACGGGCAAGCAGGTTATTTTTAAATCGGCTGATCATGCTATTACCAATTTTTCGCGCGCAGGTAACGGAGCCATTTCGTTTGTGGCCAGCACTCCTTCTCACCCCGGCGAGCTCTTTACTATTGCAGCTACAAAAAATGCAATGCCGGTTAAACGCACTGACAGCAATCCGTGGCTAAGTGAAGTTAAGCTGGGAAAGCAGGAAGTTATCCGATACGCTGCACGTGATAAGAAATATGAAATAGAAGGCATACTAATTTATCCTGTTAATTACCAGGCCGGCACAACAGTTCCGCTGATCACTGTGGTGCATGGTGGCCCGGAGGCACATTATAGTAACGGCTGGTTGACCGGATACTCTTCTCCGGGACAATTAGCTGCGTCGAATGGTTATGCAGTTTTTTATCCTAATTACCGGGGAAGCACCGGCCGCGGAATTGATTTTATTTACACCAGCCAGGGCGATCCGGGAGGTAAAGAGTTTGATGACATTATTGATGGTATTGATTTCCTTATCGGGAAAGGAATTGTTGACAAGAGCAGGGTCGGGGTTACAGGAGGATCTTATGGCGGATATGCATCAGCGTGGATGAGTACATTTTACTCAGAGCGTTTTGCCGCAACCGTTATGTTTGTCGGTATCAGTAACAATCTTTCCTTGTGGGGAACCAGCGACATCCCGCAGGAAATGTTTCATGTGCATTTCAGGAAATATATTTGGGATGATTGGCAATTCGCGCTCGAGCGCAGCCCGGTTTATTATGTTGACCGCGCACAGACTCCTATCCTAATCATGCACGGAGCTAATGATCCGCGTGTTCACCCCGGACAGTCACAGGAACTGTACCGCCACTTAAAAATACGTAAACCTGAATTGCCGGTGCGACTCATTTATTACCCAGGTGAAGGACATGGCAACACACGCTCCGGTTCGAGGTATGATTTTAACATCCGCATGATGCAATGGTTTGATACGTACCTTAAATCAGGAAATCCAAAAGCAGAAATGCCGGCACTAGATCTTCCGGTTAAAAAATAAAAATTTAAATATATGATTCTTACCACAACAGCAACTATCGAAAATCACACCATAACCGGTTACCTGGGCATAGTGTACGGTGATACAATAATTGGTGCCAATATTTTTAAGGATTTACTGGCTTCCATCACCGATATTGTTGGGGGCCGTTCAACAGCGTATGAACGCGTGTTGGCTGAAGCCAGAGCTACGGCGTTCAGCGAACTTACTGAGCGCGCGAAACAACTGGGAGCAAATGCGGTTATCGGAATCGATTTCGACTTCGAAGCCATCCGCGAAGGCATGTTGATGGTATCGGTATCGGGAACTGCTGTGATTTATAAGTAGGTTTATGTAAAGTTTGTGTATCTTTTCATATATAAGTTTTAATTTAACGCATCACAGGAATAGTGAAAAAATGCCGTAGAGCTTTACTGGGATCTCCCATACGACCAATGGCCCAAAACTCCCGACGGCTCCCTCATCATGTTCACCGTAGTCTTGATCTTGAGAATTTGCTGGGAGAAATAAGTTAGTTTTAAGTTTGATGTTCAATATTTTTCTTAATTTAATTTAGTGCGCGGGGGTGCGACAGGTTTTTAAGAGGGGTGATGGGGGTAGGGTATGTGCGGTAATAAAGTAGACAGACAATTAAACACATAGAAAACAATTAGACAATGAAATTTACTCAACAAGATTTCGACGAAATAGATACTTTGGCTAAACTTACAAAAAAAATAGATAACATAAACGCAACCTATGTAAACACTGTTTCGGATGACATATATAAAAAACAACCTTTTCTTCTATCTATTCTCTTAGGTTATCATAATGACGTGACCCCGCTTGAGTTAGAAGAATTAATGAAAATTTACTTTCTCATTTGGGAATACTTCAAGGATAATAAAAACATTCAAACAAAAAAATTAACGGAGCAATTATTTGAAGATTATCATAATAGAAATATTCAAATGCTTAGGTATATTGACAGCGAGGATTCGGATCAACAGACAATTGTATACAAACAAGAATTACAAAATCTGAAATCGAAAGCATTAATGACTGCTATTTTATATCGATTAAATAGTCGGTCCGGCCTAATTGAAATGAACAGTCAAACTAAGGGAATTATTTTGATTGGTATCAAGGCATTTATTGAATGCTTTGAAACAATAGTGACAGACAAAATGTACGGCGAATAACACGTGGTGTGCCACAAGGGCCGACCTGCGGCAACTACGAAACCGTTGGGTAATATTTTAACCACTTTCAACTATATAAATTTAAACAGGGAAGTCGAAAACTGTATAGAGTAGACACTCATTCTTGAATTAAAAAATAATGGGCTGGTGGTCATCAATCAAAAAGCTGTAAAAAAAGTTGTGAGAGTTGTAAAAGCCGTCGTAAGAATTGTTGTAAAAATTGCTGTTGAAATAGTATTAAGGGTAGTAAATTCAATCGCACAAATTATTTTGTTTTGGAAAGAAAAGAAAATTCGAATTGTTGTTCCTTTCCCAATCGCAACCGCATAGAAGGTCGAGATTATTTACCTGACTCGGGGAGATAGTACGGCTAACCTATGCATTTCTGGAACTTATCGCCTACCTCTCCGGGACGGGTAAACATATCATTTTTCTTATTATTTTTGTTGCATGTACAGCCTCCCATACTTCAAAGAGCCTGATGAAAAAGTCGTCAGGGAGTTTATTGATAAGCACCCTTTTGCATTCGTGACCGGTTGTGATGCGAATAACCGGCCTGTTGCTACGCAATTGCCCGTTTTTTTGGAAGAAGATGGCAGCCGGTTGATTTTGCGCGGTCATATGATGAAGAATACCGATCATCATAAAGCGTTTATCCACAACCGTGAGTTGCTGGTTGTCTTCACCGGCCCGCATGCTTATGTTAGCGCGACCTGGTACAGCGATCCGCACCAGGCATCTACATGGAATTACATGAGCGTACATGTGAGAGGAACCATCCGGTTCCTGGGCGATGAGGAGCTGGTGAACGTGCTGAGAAAGGTAACGCTGTATTTTGAAAATAATAACCCCCAATCAACTACCATATACGATAATTTGTCGCCGGAATACACCCTCCACCTTATGAAAGCAATTGTTGCTTTTGAAATTGAAGTGACTGCTATGGAAAATGTTTTTAAGCTAAGTCAGAATCGCGATAAACAAAGTTTTTTGAATATTATTGAGAAATTGGAAGTGCAGGGTGGAGATAGTAGTAAAGTGGCGGAAGAAATGCGGAAAAGGCTGAATACACTTTATCCTTTGTAAAATTGTATTGTAAGAAAATAGGTTGGAGGGGTCGACTACCATCCTTAGCAGGTGTTGCTCACATTGGCAATTAAATAAAGCTCGTTCTCATCCTTTGCAGAACTACCTTCATGGGTTGGCGTGTTTTTTGCATTTTGCTGTTTACAACAATTAAAACCTACCCACAATGGAACATTCATTTTTGAAAGATTATACCGAAAAAGAAAAAATTGCCTACATCGGCACTGTGGCTTCTCTTGCTATTGCAGATAATGTGGCTACTACGGAAGAAATTGAAATAGTTAGTACACTGATAGAAGTGGCCGGAATAACTGGTCTTGAAAAAGAACGGGTTTTAAAGACTGCAAAAGGTTTGGAAGATGCCGATTTTGATAGTTGGATGGCAACATTGAAACACAGTGAACTTCGCTTTTCGCTGATTGCCGAGCTGATTAGTTTTGCCCGAACCGATGGACAATATTCCAGTCAGGAGAGAAAGAAAATTGAGGAAATTTCGACACATCTTGGGATCAACAACGAGCAGTATGCTGTGCTCGATGAGTTTGTCACCAAATCGGGTGACGCCGGAGAAACCAATAAACCCGGTTTCCTGGATTCATTGGGCATGGGAAATATGTTCAGTAAAGCGGGTATCTCTATGTCGGGATTTGCTAAAGGATTATTGGCTATTGCAGCTCCTATGTTGCTGGCGAAACTTTTTGGTTCCCGTAAAGGCGGACTTATGGGTGGCGCTAAAAGTGCGTTAGGCGTAATGGTGGGAACAGCCGGCTTAACCTCCCTTGTGGGAATGCTCAGCGGCGGACGTGGGTTTTCGAAAACCGGTGGATTGTTATCAAAACTGTTGCAAAAGAAGCATTGAACGGAAAGTTGAAAGTTGACTTAGCTACTTGCACGACAAACTTACATGTCATTTGTTTTAAGAGATGAACGAATAAGTTCTTTATCGTCTTTCTTGTCCGACATGATTAAAAGCTTGTCCCCTTCAATGAGTGTAGTAGTTCCGGTGGGGGTGAGATATTTTTCGTGGCGGTTTACTAAAACGATAAGGGCTGTTTTTGGAAAACGTAATTGAAGAATTTGTTTACCGATGGCGTTAGAGCCCGTATCAATTTCCACTTCGAAGAGTTCGTTTTTAAAGTTGTCGGATAATTCGAGTTCGAGTGGATAGCGTGTTTGGAATTTCACCGGTTTAAAAAGGTATAGCCATTTTGCTACCAAGGGAATAGTTGTACCCTGAAGGATTACAGAAGCAAGCACGATGAAAAATACGATGTTAAAAATCATTCCTGAATTTTCAACTCCGTTTATCATTGGGTAAGTGGCAAAAACAATGGGCACAGCACCTCGTAAGCCGACCCAGGAGATGAGCAGCCTTTCGCGATTTTTCATTTTGAAAAATGCCAGACATATGAATACTGCTACGGGTCGGGCTACGAACATGAGGAACAACGCGATGATGAGTCCGGTGCCAATTAAGGGCAGCATTTGTTTGGGAAACACCAGGAGCCCGAGCGTGATAAACATCACGATCTGCATCAGCCAGGCCTGCCCGTCATAAAAGCGCATCATACTTTTTTTGTGCACAAAATTTTTATTGCCCAAAATAAGAGCCGACAGATATACAGCTAAAAATCCATTACCATCAAAAAATGCTGCAATACTGTATGTTAAAAATACAAGTGATAAAATCAGCACCGGATACAATCCGTCGAAATCCAGTTTGATTTTGTTGAGGATCCAAAACATCGCATTTCCCATCACCAATCCCGTGATGGTACCGATAATCATTTGTTGAAAGAAAAGCGGAATCAATGAAGTCCATGATGCATCCTGGTTGGTTATTAAACCTGTTATTCCAATAGTAAGAAAATATCCCATGGGATCGTTGCTCCCTGATTCAAGTTCTAACAAGGGGCGCATATTTCCTTTAAGTCCTATACTCTTTGACCGGAGTATGGAAAATACAGCAGCAGCGTCGGTAGAAGATACAATGGCGCCGATTAAAAGTCCTTCGATAAACGTGAAATCAGTAACTGTAAAAATAAAAGCTCCTATTAATCCTGCCGTAAGCAAAACACCTATGGTAGAGAGCACAACTCCCTGCCACAACACGGGCTTGACACTCTCCCATTTGGTTTCTAATCCTCCTGAAAACAGGATGAACGTTAATGCGATGACTCCTAAGAATTGGGCAATGTTGGCATCATCAAAATGAATTCCCCCAAGTCCGTCGGAACCGGCAAGCATTCCAACAGCCAGAAAAATTATTAGGGAAGGGACGCCCAGCTTCCCTGTTGTTTTACTGGCAA
>JALYQW010000003.1 GCA_030855635.1 Bacteroidota bacterium
GCGAATGAATTTCTTGGTCCGCCGGGAGCGAATACCGCTTTCATTCTTGTTTTCTGGCCTGCAGAGAACATATACATACAGATATCGTAGGTGTAATCCATGTAATTCATCGTCATTTCAACAGGGCTTCCGCTGCAGGTTGAATAATGCGGGTAGCCCGGACAACCATAATTGGCTGTATTGTGAGTAGGGGTATCGGACACCTGATCACTACCGCACGTTGCATCTCCCCAAATGTGACGCAGATTCATCCAATGTCCAACTTCATGTGTTGCAGTACGTCCCTTGTGATAAGGCGAAGTCACAGTGCCGGTATTTCCAAAAGCATTGTCGTCAACAACAACTCCATCGGTTGATAAGGAACCTCCCGGAAACTGTGCGTATCCTAAAATGCCTCCACCCATATTACAAACCCACATGTTTAATTTTGTGGATGCACTGGTAGGATTAATGCCACCCTGTGAGGATTTTTTCATTGCATCGTTGGTATTCCAGGATGATTTTGTGGTAGCTTTCCGTACGACCTGGTCTAAAACGAAGGTTATTCCGATATTCCCCGAACGAACATTTTGAAATATAGAGGGCGTATTGTTATAATCAGCATTTGTAGCAGCGAAATCAGCATTCAATACATTAATCTGTGATTGAATTTGAGAAAGTGAAATATTTTGCGCGCTAGTTTTATATAACACATTTACTACTACAGGAATTTCAATGGTTCCATCAGGTAATAAACGTTGTGCCTGCACAAAGTTGGTGAACGCTTCGATTTCATTCATCCGTGCACTTAGTGAAGGATCTTCCTGTAATTGTTTTTCAAGAACTTCCATGGTGGCGCAATGTCTGTTACCTGGGTGGTTGGCAGAAGTAGCTTCATCCGAAACATTCATTTCGTCTTTGGAACAGGATGTGAAAATTAATGAAGAGGCTATGATTAATAGAACGAATATTTTCATGTGGTTCATATTGATTCGTTTTTTTGAATATTTATCCGATGCCAAATTAAAAGGAAGGTTAGTAAAATCCAAATTTTATTAAAAATATAAAATTAGCCAATTGAGCAGTTGGAACACAAGATTCTCCAAGTTTTGACGAACGATGCTCCTCTTGAAAAGCACCTGATTTCTTGATTCGGAATTTCTTTCTTACATTTGACCGAACGATTACACATATTCAAGTTAACTTAAAAAAATCCAATGAAATCACAATTTTATCGCCGGCTTTTGCTAGTATTAACAGTTTTGTTTCCAATGCTCCTGAATGGTCAGGATTGGGTAAATAAAATGCATGACCCGAACACTAACTATTTTGAGGTTCGTGATGCTTTCAATGATTATTATGATAATTATGTTTCCACTTACCGCCAGCAGAATGGAAATGCACCGGCTAAAGTACCAGGGTATAAAATATTTAAACGCTGGGAGTGGATTGTTGCACCGAGGGTAGGTACTGACGGAAGCCGATATAATCCGGCGCGGGCATGGAATGAAAGTGTACAATATCGTAAGCAGATTTCAACATTTAATTCAGGAAACTGGACATTGATAGGACCTACCAGTCCACCTTCCGGGAATGGTTCGGGGCGATTAAATTTTGTTCGCATTCACCCAACCAATACTGATATTATTTTCACCGGTTCTCCTGCGGGAGGGTTGTGGCGGTCCGATGATGGCGGTTTAAGCTGGTCAACAAATACCGATCAGCTTGCACAAGTAATTGGTTGTACCGATTTAGCGATTGATCCCAACAATCCAGATATCATGTACCTGGCAACGGGCGATGGGGATGCAGGCGATACTTATACTGTTGGTGTACTGAAAACTACTGATGGCGGTCAAACCTGGAATCCCACAGGACTTTCATTTTTCACAGCCAATTACAGGCAAATGAGTAAAATCCTTGTCAATCCCGCTAATACAAATAGCATTTTAGTTGCTACCAGTGCAGGAGTTTATATCAGCTCTGATGCGGCAGCCACGTTTACTCAAGCGCAAACCGGATCTTTTAAAGATATGGAATTCAAGCCTGGTGATCCCAATACGGTGTATGTAGCAGGCGGTGAATTTTATAAATCCACCGATGCAGGACAGTCCTGGGTTAAAATCACGAATGGCCTGCCCCCGGTAGCAAATGTGAGCCGCATGGCTATCGCAGTTACTCCCGATGATCCGGACTATGTATATATGATTGTAGGATTGCCGGCTCCTAATTATGGTACCGAAGGCTTTTATAAATCAACCAACAGCGGAACAAGTTTCACAAATCCATCCACCCCGGGGTTAGGCAACCAGCAATGGTATGACCTGTGTATTGCAGTATCCCCTACAAACAAGGACGAAATTTTAATGGGTGGACAAACGGAGTTTTTGAAATCAACTAACGGAGGAAATGGTTGGTTTAATAGCGGAGGAAATACTCACGTAGATTACCACGATGTAATTTATGCAAATAGCAGCACGTGTTATATGGCTAACGATGGAGGCATATACGTTTCATATAATAACGGAAGCAGCTGGGATGATATTAGCAATGGTCTTGCCATAGCCCAGATGTATGGTTTTGGCCAATCCACATCGAATGCAAACCTGCTGGTGCAGGGATGGCAGGATAACGGCACCAACCGCTTCAACGGTTTTAGCTGGGCTCATATATATGGTGGCGACGGTATGCTGTGTTTTATCGACAGAACAAATGACCAGAACATCTGGGCATCCACTCAAAACGGTGGTTTAATACGTTCTACAAATGGTGGTGGAAATTTTTCAAATGCTACCATCGGGATTAATGAAGCGGGTGCCTGGGTGACTCCCTGGATACAGGATCCTGTTTCGGCAAGTACTCTTTATGCAGGATTTATTAATGTATGGAAAAGTACTAACGGTGGAGTATCATGGACAAAAATCAGCCAGTTTTCCAGTAACCAAAATATCAATACGATTGCAGTGTCGCCTGCAAACAATCAGGTTATTTGGGCGGCAAAGGCAACAGGCTTGTACATGACTTCAAACGGCGGAACCAACTGGACTAATTTTACAAATGTTCCTTCCGGAACAATCACCGGAATTACATGCAGTAATACCGATCCTAATAAAGCCTGGATCACTTACAGTGGTTACTCCAACACCAATAAAGTGTTGCAGACTAATGATCTTGGTGTTACGTGGATAAACATATCTGCATCAATCCCAAATATTCCGGTTAATTGCATTACTTACCTTAACAACTCTAATGACGGATTATATATTGGTACGGATCTGGGTGTTTTTTATAAGGATGCCGGATTAAATGTATGGGAGCCTTTTTTTAATGGTTTACCAAATGTGATTGTAACGCAACTTGAAATTTATTATCCCACAGGAAAAATCAGGGCTTCTACTTATGGAAGAGGATTGTGGGAATCTGACTTATTTGTTCCCGGAAGTTATCCTCCTGCATCTGCATTCACAGTTAATAAAAGAATTGTTTGTCCCGGAAATGCTTTGCAGTTTACTGATTATTCTACCGGTTCACCTACATCATGGAACTGGACATTCAATGGCGGTAACCCCTCCAATTCAACACTTCAGAATCCTTTGGTAGTGTATAACAATGCTGGCATATATGAAGTTATACTCACGTCGACCAACGCGAATGGAACAAGTACGGTTACCCAAACTGATTTTATCACTATCACAGGAAGTCCATCCAATCCGCCTGCTACAACCGGTGCCAACCGTTGCGGTCCCGGTGTGGTTTCACTAACAGCACAGGGTTCCGGACAGGGAAATTTAAGATGGTGGGATGCACCTGGAGGTGGAAATCTGTTGTCAGTTGGCAGTACGTATTCGCCTTTTATAAATACTACGACCACCTATTATGTTGATGAGGATTTTCCAAACGGGAGTAGTGATTTTACCGGTGAATTTTCAAATGCCGTTGGAGCAGGCGCATTTTTTACAGCCAATGATATCCGCGGTTTGTATTTCGATGTCTTACAACCTGTGATTCTTAATTCGGTGGATGTGTATTCAAATTCAGCGGGCAACAGGACTATTGAAATTATTGATTCGCAAGGAAACACTGCCGTAGACACCACCATTTTTATGCCTGCCAGTCCGAACACACCCTTAACAGTAAATCTGAATCTGGTTATTTATCCCGGAACAGATTACTTTATTAAATGCAGGGGGAATGTGGATTTGTTTAGAAATTCTTCGGGTGCTTTGTATCCTTATGTAAGTTCGCTGGTCAATATCACGGGAAGTAATGCCGGTTCCCCGGGATATTATTATTTCTTCTATAATTGGGTTTATACAGAAGTAACATGCAATACTGGCCGGTCGTCCGTTACTGGTGCCGACACTTGTGCTCTTGGAATAAACGATCCTGATGCTGGCAATTATATTGAAATCAATCCTAATCCGGCGAATGGTTCTTTTACGCTTACATATTTTGCGGAAATCCAGGCTGAATACACGATCCGTATTTCAAATTCCCTTGGGCAATTGGTTTATGAAAAGAAATCGATGCAGCATCCCGGAAATAAAAATGAACTGATAGATCTTAGCAAATATGATGCAGGCGTTTACCAGGTAGTTGTGTCATCACCTGATTTGAATGCAACCCGAAAACTGGTGTTACAGAAATAGTTCCCTCTCCTTGAGGCGAATAGTTAAAATATTGCATAATGAATACCCCGCTGCTGCGGCGGGGATATTCATTAGTTTTGTGATTTGATTTTTTTGGGTTTAGTTATTTGTTGTTCAGAAAATTTTCTTCATTATTAAGTGATGTAGAGACGCATAGCAAGGCGTCTCTACATCATTTGGCGAAGATTATTGCTGACTAAAATGTTTCGACGATTTACAAAACGTTGTTACGCTATATGACCATAAGCAAAAAAAACTTACTAATTAAAAAGCAGCAACCCTTTGTAATGTATTGCTGCGATAGCAAAATGTATTTACACAAATTCCGGAAATTTGTTCATTAAAATTATTTCCGGATCACAATTTTTTGCATCCGGCCAACGGTAGTGCCTGCCAAATAAACTCCTGCCGCTAATGACTGCGTGGAAATCCTGATTAATCCATTCGTTGGAGAAAGTTGTTGTTGCAAATCAATTTCAAGTA
>JALYQW010000036.1 GCA_030855635.1 Bacteroidota bacterium
GAAAACAATTCTTATGGCTGAGTCTGGTTGCAAATATTGGTGTGCTGGCAATTTTTAAATATTATAATTTTCTCAACGATAATTTTACTGAAATCTTTTCGTGGACCGGCAATCAAAATCCCATACCTTATCTGAATATTATTTTACCTATCGGACTCTCTTTTCATACTTTCCAGGCAATGAGTTATACTATTGAAGTGTACAGAGGAAATCAAAAGGCCGAACGGCATTTTGGTATTTATGCCCTATACGTGATGTTCTATCCCCAGTTGGTAGCCGGACCTATTGAACGGCCTCAAAACCTGTTGCACCAGTTTCGTGAAAAGCATTACTTTGAGTTCAACAGGGTTGTTGATGGTCTGAAACTAATGACCTGGGGATTGTTTAAAAAAGTGGTGATAGCCGACCGGCTTGCAGTTATGGTTGATACAGTTTATAATGATCCTTCCAGTCATTATGGAATGGCAGTGATTATTGCAACTGTTTTCTTTGCCTTCCAGATCTATTGTGATTTTTCAGGATATTCCGATATGGCTATTGGTGCCGCTCGCGTGATGGGATTTAAACTGATGACAAATTTTAACCGCCCATATTTTGCTAAAACAATCTCAGAGTTCTGGAAACGGTGGCACATTTCGCTCTCTACCTGGTTTAAAGATTACCTGTACATTCCCCTTGGCGGTAATAAAGTAGTTCGTTCACGATGGTACTTTAATCTTTTTATAACCTTTATGATCAGTGGATTGTGGCACGGCGCCGACTGGACTTATATCATATGGGGTGCCTTGCATGGACTTTACCTGGTAGTTGCCCTGGTTACTCAGAACTGGCGCAATCATATCAATACGATAACCGGACTTTCGGCACATAAAAAAATTCATCAATGGTTTCAGGCCGCGCTTGTATTTGGATTAGTGAGTTTTGCATGGGTATTTTTCCGGGCAGCTTCCGTTGAAGATGCCGTATTGCTCATAAATAATGCAATGCATATCGAAGCAGATCAATTCAGCCTGGAACTTTTTGGTAAAAATTATTTTGAATTCCTTGCGGGAATCGGACTCATATTGTTTTTGCTCGTTGCAGAATGGACTATGCGTGGGAGGAAAATTCACAAGTACATCATCACACGGCCTGCGTACATACGCTGGGGGTTATATTCGTTACTAGTGTTATTGATTTTAAACCTGGGTGTGTTCGGCGGTAGTAATTTTATTTATTTCCAGTTCTGATGAAAAAATTTTCCATCCGGTTTCTTCAGATAACATTAGTCATATTTTTGATGAGCCTGGTGCTGCACCTGGTATTTTATCCTTCATTATCCGTAACGCCGTGGACATGGGGATCTGATTTGTTGCAATTTAAGAGGCAACAGGTTGTAGAATCTCAGGAGAAATTCAATTGTCTTATAATCGGATCAAGTCGTGTTTACAGGCAGGTTAATCCGGCTTTACTTGATTCATTAATTGATAGCCCGTTGAATACTTATAACATGGGAGTTAACTGGCTGTTCGCCCCTGAATCGTTCTATGTAATGGATCAATTGGTTAGTACGGATAGTGTGCCTCTTAAATGTGTTATAATTGAGTTATCAAAAATTCGCTCCATTGATTATTCCAACCTGCACACTGCAAGAACCAAGTATTGGTATAATTTTTCAAATTTTGTTTTCACACTCAGAGCGGTAGCCTCCTCCAATTTTGCTTTTCATGAACGAATCGCCACCATTTTGGCACATACAGTGAGTTATGTGGATCAGCTCATCAACCTGGGGTATCTTACAGAAGCATTCCATTTCAGAACGGCTACAAAAAATTCGATTGAAACACCTGAAGAAATTGGCAACAACGGCTATCTGCCCTTGAGTGTATCCAATGCAGTTACTGTTGAAGAAAATGTAAATGACCGCCATCGGAAATTTCTTCAGGATACGTCCGTTGTCACGAGGCGGTATACTACCAGTGTTAATCAATTCCGGAAATTTGAAGAAAACCCGGATCTGTTGAACCGTTACAATCGCGTATATGCCGAAGCGTTAAATGACAGGATCTCTCAAGCTAAACTCAAGGGCATCCACCTGGTGTTCCTGTTGACTCCTCGGATTGACCATAATCAATACAATGAACTCATCCCGCTTTTTAATACTATTCATCCGGAACACCGCATTGAAATTTCTGACGGACGAAAATATCCTCAACTTTATTTTGCCGGGTATTCGTTTGATGAAACTCATTTAAACACTGCAGGAGCCGATTTATTTACCACCTTACTGGCCGAAAAATTAAAGCCCATTCTAAACAAAAGTAATTAACAACCAATTGCTGATTTTTTAATTCGTTTCTGGTACTTTTTTTGAGATGCTCTTTATTACTTAGTATTAAATTCGAATGCCTGGGGAAACGAATCGGTCGTTTCTAACGTTAAATAGTTAACCTCCTATATAAAACACCTCGTATATGGCACAATTGAGTTCTAATTGGATTACCGAAAAACATATCGACTTCGAATACAAAAAGTACATGTTACTGGGTTATCTTCAGAAAGTCAGTGAAAATTTTACGGAATCGAAATTGTACCCATCTCTTAGTGAATTAGTTAGCCATTACAGGAATGTGGTGGCCTTACGGGATAAGAAAAAAGATCTGTTCAACAGTTTTCCCGAAAGGCTCACCGGAACCGATCTGAAAGGCTTTAATCTCATGTATGAGAAATTATTGAATGACGACCAGGTTATGAGTGAAATTGAGAGCATAATCGATTTTTCGATTCCCAAATTTGAACAGTTTATTACCGAAGGGAAGGCAATTTATGATTTTATTGAGTCCCGGATCAATATTTTCCCTGTTGGTATTATGCCGCTGAATGCCGATGAGGGCTATCTCTTGCTGAAATACTCACCGGAAGGCGATACTTTGGTTTATGAATATCAGATAACTATATTCGAGAATCCGGATGAACGATACCGGGGTATTTCAACCAATTTTTTATGTTCCTATTCCAAATCCATTCAAAATTCCTTTGAAAATATCAAGCAGGATCTGATCCGCTACCATCATAAATTGCCCAACCCCGCAACTTATGTTATTGAATCGGAACTACAGGTGCCTCTCCAGGAAACACTTTTGCCTATGGCAAGACGAACCCTGGTCAAGTATGTGGCTGCGGGTTCTAAAAGTTGAAGATTTATAACCTGTTCTCAGCCGGCTTTTGCGTTTAAAAACCACCTATACCATCATGCTATACAAGGGGATGAGAGTCCGAGGCCCGTTTTTGCGAGCTTTTTTTAATTATTTTCACCTTCTTAATAATTTCCGGAATTTTACGGGGTTATATAGCATTCCCGTATACAAAACCTGGCTTGAACTACAAGTTTTCCATATTACCGATCCTCCTTATCATTTTTTTCATAACTGAAGCACAGGCTCAGTTAAAGGGAAATGCAAGACAGAAGTATATTTCCATCAGCAATGATACCATCCGCCTTGACACCCTTAGCATCATTCCCGGATCGGTGGGCTTCTTTACACCGGATGGCGCTTCCTATGCAATTCCTTCTAACTGGAAAATTGATGAGCCGGGTTCTTTAATTGTTATAGCGCCTCCCGACAGCGGCGTCACCGATTCGTTACTGGTTGTATACAAAGTTTTCCCATTGTTATTTTCCACTACTTATCGCAATAAGGATCGTAGTGTAATTGAAAAAAGTTATTCCGGTTTGTATAATCCTTATAGTTATGGGGAAGGCAATACCGACAACAACATCTTTAAAATGGAGGGACTGCAGCGGAATGGAAATATTTCACGTGGTATCAGTTTCGGAAATAATCAGGATGTAGTGGTGAACTCGAGTTTTAACCTCCAGCTTTCGGGTAAACTTAACGATGATGTGGAAATCCTTGCAGCAATAACCGACAACAACATCCCGGTTCAACCGGAAGGGAATACCCAGCAAATCCAGGACTTTGACAAAGTATTTATCCAGCTTTCGCGCAATAAAACAAAATTGCTGGTGGGTGATTTTGAATTGCGTAGACCTGAAAGTTATTTTATGAATTTTTTTAAAAAAGCACAGGGAGGTGTTTTATCAACTGCTTATCAACCCGGTGTTAGAAAGGATCAGCAGATGCGCACTACCGTTAGTGGGGCTATTTCAAAAGGAAAGTTTGCCCGGAATGTTATCAATGGTCTGGAAGCTAACCAGGGACCTTATCGCCTCACAGGTGCCGAAAATGAAACTTTTATAGTTGTGCTATCAGGTACTGAAAAGGTTTTTATTGATGGTGTTCAAATGGTGCGTGGCGAACAGTTTGATTACATCATTGATTATAATACAGCTGAAATCAGGTTTACCACCCGGCGTCCGATTACCAAGGATAAAAGGATTGTTGTTGAATTCCAGTATTCCGATAAAAATTATTCCCGAACCCTTGTTTTCCTGAACCAGGAATATGAAGATCCACGATGGAAAGTTAAGGCCAATATTTATTCAGAACAGGATTCAAAAAATCAACCTTTACTCCAGGACCTTGAAAACGAACAAAAGCTTTTGCTAGCTTCAGTGGGTGATAGTGTGCAACAGGCTTTTTATCCTAATATTGACAGTATTCCATTTAATTCGTCGGAAGTGTTGTATGCTAAAAGTGTTTCTGGCGGCTTTCAGTTTTATGAATATTCCACCGATTCTACAAAAGCATTTTTTCGGTTGGGGTTTAGCTTTGTTGGTGCTAATAATGGAAATTATATACCCATTTCATCCAGCGCCAACGGCCGGGTTTTTCAGTGGGTGGCTCCTTTGGCAGGAGTTCCGCAGGGTTCGTATGAACCTGTATTGCTACTGGTAGCCCCCAAGAAACAACAACTCTTCACACTGGGAGCCGATTATAAAATTTCACAGAACAGTAAGGCCTTTTTGGAAGCTGCATATTCAAATTATGATGTTAACCTTTTTTCAAGCAGCGATAAATCAAATGACGGAGGTTATGCCTTTGCAGGAGGTTTTGAGCGTTTGAATCCATTATCTTCTGACACGGTGAAAGGCTGGAAACTGCTATCCGCAATCCGGCTGGAACATGTTAATGAATTGTTCAAACCCATTGAGACTTTCCGTAATATAGAATTTAACCGTGATTGGAATTTAGGAAATGCACTTTATGATGGAGATGAAAATACCGGGGGTGTGACACTTTCTTTGCTGAAACCCGGACATATTATCACCTACAACTTTAAAACATTTCTAAAAGGATCCGATTACAAAGGATATATGAATTCTCTTAATAGCAGGGTCGCTGTAGCAAAGTTCCGGTTAGCTTCCGATTTAAGTTATCTGAACAGCAATAGCTTGTTAACCAACACGGAATTTATCAGGTCCGCTACTGATTTGTCAAGATCACTCGGCATTTTTATTGTTGGTGGCCGGTATGAACAGGAACGCAACAGGATTGAAAATTCAAATTCAGATTCATTGCAATTGAATAGTTTTTCTTTTGATGCAGGAAAAATTTATGTCACTTCTGCTGATACGGCGAAAATAAGATTCCGACTGGATGTATCGCGAAGGTATGATTATGCGCCACGACAAAATCATTATATTAAATCTACTTCGGCAGATGAAATTTCAGGACTTCTTGAATTTGTTGGGAACCCTAAAAGCCGCCTTGCTATAACATCTTTATACCGAAGTCTTGAAATTGAAGACTCGTTGCTGTCGTTTCAGAAACCGGAACAAACCCTGTTGAACAGAGTGGAATATAATGCCGTAATTTTAAAAGGTTTTATTACCTCATCAACTTTTTACGAAGTAGGGTCAGGACAGGAACTCAAAAAAGAATATGCGTTTGTGGAGGTAGCACCCGGAACCGGGGTTTATACCTACGCAGGTGATTATAACAATAACGGTGTTAAAGATCTCGATGAATTTGAAGTAGCAGCATTTGTAGATCAGGCCAATTTTATAAAAGTCTTCACCCCTACCACTGAATATGTGAAAACCCGTACCAACCAGTTCAACCAGGTTTTGGCAATCAGTCCGGCTGCATGGTTTCAAAAACAGGAAGGCTGGCAAAAACTGGTAGGCCGGTTCAACAACCAAACATCCTTTCGCATCGATAATAAAACACTGGATGATGACCTGGTGAAATCGCTGAATCCATTCAGAACAGATGTTGCCGATGACCAGTTGCTGGCAACTAATTCTGCACTCCGGAATACTTTCTCCTTCAACAGGAGCAGCACGGTTTTCGGCATGGATCTGACATGGCAGGAGAATCGAAATAAATCCATTCTGACCAATGGCTATGAATCACGTGAATTACAAAGTATCCTTTACAATTTCAGGTGGAACATAACACGTGTCTACAGCATCAGCACCAGTGCTGAAAATGGTGCTAAGACCAATAGGTCGGAGTTCTTTTCCAACCGTGATTATAATATCCGGTTTTATAGCGTCGAACCTAAAGTTAGTGTGCAACCTGGAATTTCTTTTCGCACTACGCTTATTTATGAATACCTGTTTAAAGAAAATATTTTGGGTGAGTCCGGAGAGCAATCTGATCAGAATACTGCAGGTATCGAATTAAAATATAGCTCGGTTAAGAGGGGTATTTTTACTGCAAAGTTTAACCTGATTCAAATTGATTTTAACGGTTCCGAAAATACGCCAATTTCGTATGAGATTCTGGAAGGACTTAAAAAAGGCCGGAATTATACCTGGGGTATTTCAATACAACGAACACTTTCAAACAGCATCCAGGTAAATCTCAATTATGAAGGAAGAAAGCCGGAAGGAACCAATATGATTCACACAGGTGGTGTTCAGGCGAGAGCTTTTTTCTGAAAAATTATTTGAGATTCAGGTTGGTGGCACCAATCAGGCTGCCTTCCACATATACTTCAATGGTATATTTTCCTTTCGTGTACTGGCTTCCTTTAGTCCAGTACAAACACAAATCAGTTTGCTTATTGTCATATTCAAAGGACTCACGTGTTGTGTAAAGCGTAGCCTGGTTGTTGAACTGAAAAGTTTCAGAACTTGTTGACATCACAGCGCCATCAGGACTCAGAACACGGATGTAAGCATCTTTGGTGCCTTTGTCGACGATCAGATTTTCAAGAACGGTGAAGCATATGCGAATTTTAGAAACAGCAGATGCTTTGTTAGTTTCTGTTTCTTTCCCGCTGGTTTTATATTTAACTCCTGTTGCTTTTAAGTTGAGTGTTTTTAATACGCTTCCAATGGCTACTTTATTGGCAAGCATGGAGTTTTGTTGAGTGAGATTTTCAATTCTCCCTCTTTCAGATAGCAGGCTGCTGTTCAGATTAGTATTCTGGGCATTTAATTCATCGTTGACGAGCTTTAACGAATCCAGTTGAGCAATATAATTTTCATTCATAAAACGCAATGCGGTCAGTTCCTCGCGGGCCTGGCGCAATTGAGCAGCATCTCCTGAATTGATGAGCTTCTGAATCTGAGCCATCTTTGATTTGATCTCCTCATCTTTGGTCGACAACTGTGTTTGCAGTGAAGAATTTTCCTGGTTAATTTTTTCATACTCCACCTTCATGCGTTGCAGTTCCGCGGAAAGCGATTCTTTTTCCGACAAGGTACTTTCCAGGGTGATGCTCACCTCATCCAATTGCGTCTTCTTATCAAAGAACTGCCATAGCAACAATCCGTTTACACCTAATAATATAGAGATGACAACAATTACTATGACTTTTTTGGAGTCTTGTTCTTTTTTGTCGAAATCGTTTTGTTGCATAGTGTTCTGGTCCATAACAGGGCAGGGTAGACTTCAGTTCAGTGAGGAATCTGCTTTTTAAACAGGCTACGAAGTTAATATAATAATGAATTGCATTCAATTATTTGTTGAAACAGCATCATTTTGACCAAATTGACCTATTTTTGAGTGTCTTTTTTCTTATTAATTATCTTTTCAACACTTTTTTATGATTTCCTGGATTCCTGACCTCGTCAACCTGTTTTATCCCCAGGTGTGTGCCGCCTGTAATAATGGCCTTTTTAAAGGAGAAACTACAATTTGCACCCAATGCCTCTTCCATTTGCCCAAAACCGGCTTTCATAAAATGGAAGGCAATCAAGTTGAAAAACAATTCTGGGGCAAAATTCCATTGCATTCCGGAACAGCTTTATATTATTTCAATAAAGGTGCCCGGGTGCAGCAATTAATACACCGTTTAAAATACCATGGAGAAAAAGAAGTGGGTGTATTTACCGGCCGAATGTTGGGAAACGAATTGAAAGGTTGTGATCGGTTTTCTGCTGTTAATCAGGTAGTTCCTGTTCCTCTCCACAGCAGCAAGTTGCGATCCCGAGGATTTAACCAGGCCGATTTTTTTGGAATAGGATTATCGGAAGCAATGAAAATCCCGTTTACAGCAGATTACCTGGTCCGCGAGAAAGCTACTGCCACTCAAACCCATAAAAGCCGATTTGAAAGGTTTGAAAATGTAAACCGGCTATTCGTAATCAATAAAGAACTGGAGCCGCGACCCTGCCACTTTTTGCTTGTGGATGATGTTATTACCACCGGATCTACGCTTACTGCATGTGCCGGAGCGCTCCTTGAAATTCCCGGGGCCCGCGTGAGTATTGCAACCATCGCTTACGCAAGGCTTTAAAAAATGTATTTTTGCAACAATGTGAATTTCCCAAAATGGCAGAATCTGTATTTATTCCGGTTGAGTTGACCATCAAAAAAGAACGGTACGAAGCCCTGTTGCCTAAGCTCCGTGCTCTGGTGGAAGGGGAGCCCGATTTTATTGCCAATGTATCCAATCTGGTAGCCGCACTTAAAGAAACGATGCATTTTTTCTGGATCGGGATTTACCTGGTGAAAGAAAATGAATTAGTTCTTGGCCCGTTCCAGGGACCCGTTGCCTGTACCCGAATAGCCTTTGGAAAAGGGGTGTGTGGTACCGCCTGGAAAGAAAAAAAAACCATTGTGGTGGATGATGTGGATAATTTTCCGGGGCATATTGCTTGCAGTTCCCTCTCCCGGTCGGAAATTGTGCTTCCTGCACTGAGAAACAATGAAGTGTTTTTGGTTTTGGATGCGGATAGTGAAAAGCCTGGCGCATTTGATGCAACAGATGAAAAATTTCTTGGTGAGGTTATCAAAATTATTGAACGCCTTTGAAACAGATCCGGGTTGCTGCATGGTATATTTTTGCATTACTGCTCCTGCATTCGTGTGCCAACCGGGTAGCACCTACCGGTGGACCAAAGGACCTGGAGCCACCCATTTTGCTTTCAGCATCACCCCCGAATTTCCAGACTAACTTTGTGTCGAAAAAAGTTACTCTAACGTTTAATGAGTACGTGCAGCTTAAAGATATTCAGAAGCAGGTAATTATTTCACCACCCATAAGTCCGGCTCCTGTAATAGAATTGCGGAAAAAGAGTGTGGTAATTACTCCCGGTGATTCACTCCGGCCGAACACTACTTATACTATTAATTTTGGCAATGCACTTTCTGACTTTACGGAAGGAAATTCGTTGCCCGGATTTCAGTATGTATTTTCAACCGGCAGCATTCTTGATTCACTCATCATTTCCGGCACACTCATCGATGCTCCTACAATGAAACCTATGAAGGAAGCATTGGCTATGGTTTATGAAGCTGCCACGCCCGACTCGGTGCTTGGTATCATTCCACCTGTTTATTATGCACGTGCTAATGAATTTGGTCTGTTCACCATCCGCAATGTGCGTCAGGGTACTTACCGGTTAGTAGGACTTGCCGATAAAAACAATAACCTGACTGTCGATTTTGCAGAAGAATCAATCGGCTCCAACTCGGAAATTGTTGATCTCAAAGATTCTGTTTTTGTACGATTGTATTTATCGATGCAGCAAGCTTTGAAACAAAAAGTTAAAAGCAGTTTGCGCGAAGCTCCGGGAAAACTGGTTACCGTTTTTGCACGCCCGGTTCAATCTCTCAAGTGGGAATTTCTCACTGCAATACCAACGGAAGTAATAGCGGAATTTAGTTCGTATAGGGATACAGTTATATTATATGGTTTGCCCGCTGTTGAAGATTCAGCCGTTGTGATATGGACAGAAAATAATGATTTTACAGATACAGTTGTTTACCGCAATGACCGCTCGGAAATACGGTCAAAAATAAAAATTGAAAAAAAACTTTCCGGTTCGGTTTATCCTCCGGCCGGTGGTCCTTTATTGCCCGAAACAGTGCCGTATGTTTATTGGTCATCACCCTTGAAAACATTTGATTTCACTAAAGTTATCATTCTAAAAGATTCTGTCGCTCTTCTGGTAACCGGTTCTTTTTTCGACTCATTGCAACTTAAAACAAATTTTATCGGATCCTGGAAAGAGGGGAGTTATAGTGTTGAAATTCCTCCCGGAACGGCAGAAGATCGTTACGGCAGACTGAACGATTCCATACGGTTTTCATTTACCGTACCGGGTGAACGTTCAGGAGGAAGTATTTCTGTTGTTTTCAATCCTGCTTCTCCTCAGCCCCTGTTATTGCAACTTGTAAATGAGAAGGATGAAATAGTACGGCAGCGAAACACCTCTGGTCCGTTCAATGGATTATTCGAACAAGTCGACCCAGGTAGTTATCGCTTGCGGGTCGTTTATGATTCCAACAATAACGGACGATGGGATGCCGGCGATATCAGGAACAAACTCTTGCCGGAGAAAATCCTTTACAATGCAGATCCTATTACCGTACGTTCTAACTGGGAAGTGGAAGTGGAATGGACTGTTCAACAGGAATAAAAACTATTCATCAGCATGATACGGGTTGCCTGTGCTATACTTTACAGGGATAATGCTATCCTGGTCACTCAACGCGGACCTGCAATGAGGCATCCTTATAAATGGGAATTTCCCGGTGGTAAAATTGAAGAAGGTGAATCCGATGAAGCATCCATCATCCGGGAATTGAAAGAAGAACTCTCTGTTGAATTTATTATTACCGGTAGACTGAAAGAATGTGTGCATGAATATGAAAGTTTTACAATTACACTGGTTCCGTTCACCGGAAGAATTGGTGCCGGAACTATAACGCTGTCTGAACATATGAATTATGCATGGCTGTTGCCGGAAGAACTGCTGTCGTTAGACTGGACTCCTGCAGACATTGCAGTGGTAGAAGAAGTGATAAAGTTGTCAGATACCTTTCCGGGATAATTCCCACAAGTTAACTTATGTTTATTTTTGTATTAAAATCATTTCGTCATGGCCTCCGAAAACCCTTCTGTTAATTCCTCCCGTGCACCGGAACCGGTAGGTGCTTATCCACATGCCCGAATAGTTGGAAACCTGCTTTTTTTATCGGGAGTTGGTCCCCGTGAACGAGGCACCAAAAAAATTCCCGGCGTTGAAACAGATGCCACGGGTAAAATAATCAGTTATGACATAGAGGCCCAATGCCATTCCGTATTTAAAAATGTTCGTGCCATCCTCGAAGAAGCAGGATCTTCATGGGATAAAATGATCGATGTCACTGTCTTTTTGACGAATATGAAAGACGATTTTGCTGCGTATAATCGTATATATGCTGAATATTTTAAAGAAGCCCAGCCCTGCCGCACCACGGTCGAAATCAACTGCCTTCCAACACCCATTGCTATAGAACTCAAAGTTATTGCCACCCTGTAGGGCACCTGGTGATGCAAAAAATGTGCAGCGAAATCCAGTTTCCTGGAAAATAAAAATTCACTGAATATCAAAATTTAGCTATATTTGCATCCGTATATGATAGAGAGAGGGGACGATGTCCCCTTTTTTAATACATAATGGTGACCAAAGAAAGAATAGAAAAAATTGTAAATGAGTGGATTAAGTCCACAGAATGCTTTCTGGTGGATGTAAAAACTGCTCCCGGACGTATTGCTATTTCTATAGATAAGCCTGCAGGAGTAACCATTGAAGAATGTAGCAGCCTGAACAGATTTATTACCGACACTCTTGATCCGGAAATGGTGTGGGAAACAAACGAACTGGAAGTGGGTTCGCCCGGAATGGATCAGCCGTTTAAAGTGTATCAGCAATACCTTCGCCGGATCGGAAGGGAAATCAGGGTGATCACGCTGGATGGTCACGTTTATAAAGGCCGGCTGGAAGCAGCAGATGAAAATGGATTTGAATTACTGGAAACCATATCACGTAAAGTAGACAAAAAAAAGGTGGTTTCAGAAATTAAACATCAGCTTCTATATTCGAAAATTAAAGAAACAAAATTATTACTATCATTTAAAAATTAACAGTAATGGATCATTCAATCCTGATTGAATCCTTCTCGGAGTTCAAGGAATTTAAAAGTATTGACCGTGCAACTATGATGAGTATTCTTGAAGATGTCTTCAAGAATATGCTTCGCAAAAAATATGGATCGGCCGATAACCTGGATGTAATTATCAACATCGATAAAGGTGACCTTGAAGTCTGGCGAAACCGTACCATCGTTGAAGATGGAACGGTGGAGGATGAGAATCTTCAGATACCGTATTCTGAAGCCATTAAAATAGAGCCCGATTTTGAAATTGGTGAGGAAGTTACTGAAGCCATCAAACTGGAAGCATTTGGACGGCGTGCGGTTTTGGCTGCCCGTCAAAATCTTCAGGCCAGGATTATGGAGCTTGAAAAAGACGCTATTTATAAAAAATATAAAGATCGCGTTGGAGAAATAATTACCGGTGAAGTTTACCAGGTTTGGAAAAAGGAAGCATTGGTTCTTGATGATGAAGGAAACGAATTGCTGCTTCCAAAGACGGAACAGATCCCTTCCGATTTCTTCCGTAAAGGAGATTCGGTAAGAGCGGTTGTATTACGTGTTGAAATGGTTAACGGTACACCTAAAATTATTTTATCACGTACCTCGCCAGTCTTCCTGGAGCGTTTGTTCGAACAGGAAGTGCCTGAAGTATTTGATGGATTGATTACTATTAAAAATATTATTCGTGAACCGGGTGAGCGTGCTAAAGTCGCGGTTGAATCTTATGATGACCGCATTGATCCTGTAGGAGCCTGTGTAGGAATGAAAGGAAGTCGTATCCATGGTATCGTGCGTGAATTAAAAAATGAAAATATTGATGTGATTAATTACACCAATAATGTTTCACTTTATATTACCCGTGCATTATCACCTGCAAAAATTTCTTCGATTAAACTCGATGATGATACTAAACGCGCAGCCGTTTACATGAAGCCTGACCAGGTTTCGCTCGCTATTGGAAAAGGAGGTCACAATATTCGCCTTGCGGGAAAACTCACAGGGTATGAGATTGATGTATACCGTGATTCCGATGAAGCGGAAGAAGATGTGGATCTGGATGAATTTTCAGATGAAATTGAAGACTGGATCATAGAAGCGCTTAAAGGTATCGGTTGCGATACTGCTAAAAGTGTTCTTGATCTTACCGTGGAAGATCTCGTAAAACGTACCGACCTGGAAGAAGAAACCATTAAAGAAGTGATGCGAATCCTTCGTTCAGAGTTTGAATAATCAATGCGGCAGCAATGTGAATTGTTGCTGAAAAAGCAGAAAGGAAAAACAAAATAATGTCAGAAGCTTCAACAATAAGACTTAGTAAGGTACTGAAGGAATTCAGCATCGGGATCGACCATGCCCTTGATTTTCTTGATAAAAAAGGATTTAAGGTTGATAAAAACCCAAATGCAAAGATCTCTGTTGAGGCGTATGAGCTGTTGCAGAAAGAATTTCAGACCGATAAACAGATTAAAAAAACGGCTGAAGAAATCACCAACCAGAAACTTAAAAAAGATAATGTGGTGATTGAAGCCCGTACGGTAACAGAATCCGTTAGGGAATTAGAAAATGAGGGCGATGATAGTCTTGCTCAGGATCTGATTAAGATCAAGAAAGACGCCGCCGAGAAGGAAGCACCACAAGTGGTTCCAAAGAAAATTAAAATGCCTGAGGAGCCTGTTGCCGCTGCTCCTGTTCCTGCTCCGGAACCCGAAGTTATTAAAGCTAAAGTTGAGAAAAATCAACCTCGCATTATTGATAAAATAGACCTGGCCGCACTCGAAACGCCAAAAGCCAAAAAAGCCGCAAAGAAAAAAGCGGATGATGAAGCAATAGCGATTGAAAATGCAAAGCCTGCTTCTAAAACAAAGGTCGCAGAAAAAACAAAAGAGAAAGAGAAAGAAAAAGAAAAGGAAAAGGAAGAAGAAGAAGATCAGGTTATAGCTGCTGAGAAAGCAAAAGGGAAAGTTAAACCAAAGGTTGAGGAAATCAGTGAACCTGTATCCGCAGCTCCCGTTGCTGATATCATCCCCGAAGCAACACCGCAGGATTTAGCACCCGATGCCCATGTGATTACTCCTGAACCGGCAACATCGGTTTCCCCGGAGTTGAATATGCCTTTCCGCATGGACCGCGATAAATTGGCGGGCCCTACTATTCTTGGAAAAATAAACTTACCGGTTGATCCGCCTAAAAAGAAACCGGTAGCTTCTTCATCAACAATTGATGAAGACAAGAGAAAGAAAAAACGCAAACGCACCGAGAAAAAAGTTAATGCTCCCGATAGTAATTTGCCGGCACGTCCAACAGAAATCCGTACAGAACCGTGGAAGCGCCCCGGCGGTCCTGCCAGTGGTCCCGGAAACAAGGGAAGAAAATTCCAACCCACAACAGGTCCTAAAGTAGAACCTACCGAAAAAGAAATCCAGGACCAGATCAAAGCAACACTTGCTCGTTTGAGTGGTGTGGGGAAATCGAAATCTTCAAAATACCGTAAAGAAAAACGCGAAGCATACCATAAAGCCGAAGAAGTTGCCGCAGAAGAAGCTACACAATCAAAAACGATTCAGGTAACTGAATTCGTTTCTGCAAATGAACTTGCTAAACTGATTGGTGTGCCGGTGACTGATATTATCGCTGCTTGTATGAGCCTTGGTATTATTGTTTCTATTAATCAGCGTCTTGATGCTGAAACTTTATCTGTTGTTGCCGAAGAATTCGGATTTAAAGTGGAATTTGTTTCCGTGGATGTTCAGGAAGCTATCCAGGAAAAACCTGATGAGCCTGAAGATCTTCTTCCACGTGCTCCCATTGTAACAGTAATGGGTCACGTTGATCATGGTAAAACATCACTCCTTGACTATATACGTAAAGCGAATGTAATTGCAGGGGAAGCCGGAGGTATCACGCAACATATCGGAGCTTATGAAGTGTCACTCGATGATGGACGTAAAATTACTTTTCTCGATACTCCCGGTCACGAGGCATTTACTGCCATGCGTGCAAGGGGTGCTAAAGTTACCGACGTAGCCATTATTGTAATTGCTGCCGATGATAGCGTGATGCCGCAAACTATTGAGGCTATTAATCATGCCCAGGCTGCTAATGTGCCTATTGTATTTGCCATCAATAAAATTGATAAGGCCGGCGCTAGTCCCGAGCGGATTAAAGAACAATTGTCTAAAATGAATATCCTGGTCGAAGATTGGGGTGGTAAATACCAGTGTCAGGAAATCTCCGCAAAGCAGGGATTAAATGTTTCCAGTCTCCTGGAGAAAGTTTTGCTTGAAGCAGAACTTCTGGAGCTGAAAGCCAATCCAAATAAAAATGCTGTGGGAACTGTAATTGAATCCACACTCGATAAAGGCAGAGGTTTTGTTACTACTATCCTGGTTCAGAATGGAACCCTGGAAGTGGGCGATATCGTATTGGCAGGTCAGTTCGCAGGACGTGTTAAAGCATTGTCGAACGAACGCGGTGCTAAACTTGATAAAGCAGGTCCGGCTCAGCCTGTAATTATGCTCGGTATGTCGGGTGCAGTACAGGCAGGTGATCAGTTTAATGTGATGGATGATGAACGTGAAGCACGTGAGATTGCAAACAAACGACTTCAGTTACAGCGTGAGCAAGGTATTCGTACCCATAAACATATTACACTTGATGAGATTGGCCGTCGTCTTGCAATCGGAAACTTTAAAGAACTTAATATTATTGTTAAAGGTGATGTGGATGGTTCCGTGGAAGCGCTCGCCGATTCATTACTGAAACTTTCTACTGCTGAAATCCAGGTGAACGTAATTCATAAATCAGTTGGAGCAATTACAGAATCAGATGTATTACTTGCATCAGCTTCTAATGCGATCATCATCGGCTTCCAGGTTCGGCCTGCCATGAGCGCACGTAAGCTGGCTGAACAGGAACAGATCGATATCCGCCTCTATTCTATCATCTATGATGCGATCAATGAAGTGAAGGATGCCATGGAAGGTATGCTTGCCCCTGAATTCCAGGAGAAAATTATTTGTAATCTCGAAGTCCGTGAAGTATTTAAAATTCCTAAAGCAGGAACTATTGCAGGATGTATGGTGCTCGATGGTAAAATTACCAGGAACACTAAGATCCGACTGGTCCGCGATGGTATTGTAACCTACTCCGGTGAGCTTTCTTCTTTAAAACGCTTTAAAGACGATGTGAAAGAAGTTGCTTCCGGCTATGAATGCGGACTGAGTATTCACAATTTCAATGATATCCAGATAGGCGATATTGTGGAAGGATATGAGCAAGTTGCAGTGAAGAGAACTCTTGCATAATTGTGATTGTCAATTAAATACATAAAAAAGTATAATTTTCACGGGCATCTGTAACATTTGGTTACAGGTGCCCGTCTCATTTTCAGAAAACAATAAAATTGTAGTCAGGCCTCAACCAGTTATGACCGCTTCAGAATATAATACATGCGTAGATAATTTCTCTGACGGGGCGTATCGTTTTATTCTGCACAACATCCGGGATAAAGATGATGCTAAGGATATTGTTCAGGACACTTTCGAAAAATTGTGGATCACTCATGCTAACGTTAATTTCGAAAAAGCAAAATCCTACATCTTTACCACTGCATACCGAACTATGGTAGATAAAATAAGAAGAGGTAAAAAATCAACACGCATGGAAGACAGTCATCATGCTATGCTGTCAACTGAAAGACACTATTCCGATGTAAAACACGTGCTGAACGAGGCGCTGACAAAATTACCGGAAATTCAAAAATCAGTAATCATGCTTCGTGATTACGAAGGATACAGTTATCAGGAAATTGGGGAGATTACCAACCTGAATGAATCACAGGTAAAAGTTTACATTTACAGAGCGAGAACTTTTTTGAAGGAATATATTGGTAAAATGGAAAACGTTTTATAGAACATATGAAGTAACAGGAACACGGAAATGAATATTGATATAAATAACTACGAAATATTCTTCATCGATTATCACGATGGAAATTTGACTGCTGAACAAACAGCGGAGTTATTTTTATTTCTCGAATCTCATTCCGAACTTCAGGAAGCCTTTAATTCATTTTCTGACATCAAACTGGAAATTCCTGAGGTTAAATTCCCTTACCGCGATTCTTTAAAAAAGGGTGAGATAAATTCTGCCAATGTTGATCACCATTTAATCGCTGCATTGGAAGGCGATAGTACTGTTGAAGAAAAAAATGCACTCGAAAAATTTGTCAAATCCAATCCTTCTTACAACAAAGACCGGGAAATATATAAGGCAACCATTTCGGTTCCTGATTTTTCTATTGTGTACCCTGATAAGAAATCTTTAAAAAAACCACTTCCTTTTTTCGTTGCCTATCGTAACGAGATAAGGTATGGAATTGCGGCAATTCTGTTACTGGCATTCATAGCAGGAACTGTAATTGTTTTTAACCGCACCATGGATAAAAAAGTTATTCAGGTTGCAGAAGAAACGCCTGCAGTGTCACCTCTGGAAGTTCCTCCGGCAGCTAACAAAAAATCAAAACAAACTCCCGGTAACGAAACACATTTCCCTGCCGAAAATTTGATTCCTGACTCAAAAGTACTGACTGCCGATAAAACCAATCCTGTTTTAAAATCTTCAGGTCCCCAAGCGGTAACTCCGAAAAATCCTGTTGCTCCTGCAAACGAAACAACTGTACAATTAGCGGAAGCAGTACCGTCCCAACCTTTACCCAGTAATCAGGATAGTGCTTCTGTAGTCACTAAATCCGATCCTTTGAAAGCAACTAATGAACAAATAGTATCAAATTCAGGAGAAAAATACATGACTGTTTGGGAAGCAATTCGTCAAACTTCTGAAAAAAGCCTTAAGAAATTTGTAGCAGATGATGAAGCCGTTCTTGCTTACGCAGACGATGCCGCCGAATCAAAACCAACTTTGGTAGCTGTAGTAAGCAAAGGAATTGAAAAAGTATCCAACGAGAAAATTAAACTCGATACCGATAAAGAAAATAGACGATTCAGTTTTTCTGCCGGTAATTTTAAAATCGAACGCAGGTAAAACTTCCTATATCTTATCAACTGCTCCTTGCTAACGAGGAGCTATATTATTGTTTGCAGGAATTGGTATCATCGCATAATTTAAATTTAAAAAAATAAACACCACTTGTAACATTCCCCATAACCTGCGCGTCATACCCACAAATAATTCAGAAAAATAGCTTCTATGAAAACCATAAAAATCGCAACGCTAATTATTTCAAGCCTGATGCTCGCTCTTACCGCCCAGGCACAGGAACCTTTAAAATTTGATAAGATCCGGGTCACCGGGCCTGCATCTGTGGTGTTAAAGCAAGGAGATGTCGCGTCGATCATCACTAATGACTCTGACGGATCCAATAATATCAGGAATTTTGCCAGTACCACCGAGGATGGGTGGCTGGTCATAAATGGACCAGCCGATGATATTATAGTTACAGCCACCTCGCTAACAAAAATTGACATAAGCGGAGCAGGAAAACTAGAGTCTGATGGAGTTTTTAAAGCAGATGATATAGAACTTCATGTTACCGGTGCAGGGAAAATGGAAATAAACCTGGAAGCACAAAAAGTTAAAGGTGTGATAACCGGTTCCGGTAAAATTGAACTGGAGGGAAAAGCAGATGACCTGAATGTTGTTATTAGTGGGGCAGGAAAAGTGGATGGAGAAAATTTCAAAGTCAAAACTTGTACCGCTACCATTACTGGCAACGGTAAATGTCTGGTGGATGTTACCGATGAACTTACTGCGAACATCACAGGGAACGGGAGTATTTATTATGTGACCAGGCCATCTAAGATTAATAATAATATCACGGGCCTTGGTAAAATTGCAGATGCCAATTCTGTTGAACGGGATACTACAAGAATAACACTTGGGAAAAAGAAAGTGCTGATTATTGATAGCGAAGGAAAAAATGTACGTATCGGATTTAAGGATACCGTTTACTCTCAGCCTAAGGTCAAAGGTCATTGGGCAGGTTTTGAAATGGGAGTAACCATGCTCATGAATGACGATTTTAAAAATGAAACACCGGAGGGATATGGTTTCCTTGATCAAAAAGTTGAGAAATCAATTGCGCTGCATTTCAACCTGGCAGATTATGAATTAAACCTGTACCGGAAAAACATCATGCTCATAACAGGTCTTGGTTTTTCATTCAATAATTATCGGTTTAATTCCGATGCCTACCTGTTGCCTCAAAAGGATTTAGTTGTCGCATTTGATGACCCTGCGAGTACACTTAAGAAAAACAAACTTGTTGCAAGTTATTTAAATATCCCCCTGTTACTCGAATTCAATACCAGTCAGAACCCTGATAAAACAGTGCATTTTGCTTTTGGAATTATTGGCGGTCTGCGATTAGGTACTCACTTAAAAATGGTAAAAAAAGTAAATGGAAACGAAGCTAAAAGCAAAGTGTTCGACGATTTCAACCTGAATCCGTTCCGGTATGATGCCACAGTGAGGTTGGGTTATCGCAATGCCACTGTGTTTGCCAGTTACAGCCTCGCGGAATTGTTCAAAGATAACCGGGGTCCCGAACTGCACCCTCTCACACTGGGAATACGTCTCGTTGGCTGGTAAACATTTTAAAAAAGTTAGTAAGAAAATCCGAATCTCAGCATGTTTAGGTTTCGGTTTCATTGAGGTCGCAGCCGGGGGTGGTTCCCCGGCTGTTTTTCATCGGCTATTTTCTGTATCGTTCTCCTGTTCCTGTGGTTGTTAAATTTGTATAGGTCCGTATGGGGCTAAGAGAAAATTCGCAACCTTTTTTGTGACGTTATCTTATTTTTACAGTTTTACTTATATTGACAAGTCTTTTGCGTTTTGTCACCTTCCCCAATTTTATAATACGGCCGGAAGCGGATCTTTTAATAATTATTCCAGCTTTAATTATGGTATATGGTGCACCATGATAGGCTGCCCGTTTGCGGGCATTAATGGATACTCTGGCAATTATTTTACGAACCAATTTTCTTCTTTGATATCCGTAAATTTTGCTGAATCTTTTGATTCGGATATTTTTGATGGATCCGATTTAGTTGATTTTATAAATTTTTTATTCGTCATACGATTGATATTCACAGGGTAACATTATGTATAAGGAATTACATCATTATTAAATTATTTTTATTTGCAGCAATTCATCCGGATCAAACTTTCCTATAAAAACGGTATTTGCAGGACAAATTGAGACAAGCATGATTTTGCGAAGGAGGTGTTAAATTTAGAACTTCTTCGAAGTTAGTTCGGGCACCGCAAAAGGGGACAGGTAGTGGGCTGTTCGGGTCGAGAAGATGAATGTTCAAGCTATTTTTGATTTCGAATATGTATGTAGTATTTTAAATAAAATTTCATTTATTTATAAATATTTCTTGCCGATGGTATTCCAGAAAATCTGTGTTTATATTATTCTTCAATTTATCGCTTTCGGAAATACCAATTTTTTCTGAAGGAAAAAATTCAAGCACTTTAGATATCAATATTTTGCCATTATTTTGAAATGATATAAATCCTTTATCGAATAAATGATCATACTGAGCTAATAATGGAAGTCCATTTTCTGGATTCGTTCTTTCGTCATTCGAGCAGTATCGCCAAGGTTTAATGTGTGAAGCTTTTAATAAGCCTGGGTGATTTACCCCGGTAACGGCACAACCCTTCCAAATATCGAGTAAGGATTCTCTAAATCTCCCTTGTCCAATCCTTGCTTGAACTATTGCTTGCCTCTCCGTCGGAGTTAGAAATTCAAACTCCATTTTATGCGTTTGAATATCATCAGATATTCCTAAATCATTATTTAATTGGAAATTAAAACTGCTTGGCTCATATATTTTTTCAATAAAATTTAATATTCGAATTTTACCTCTATATTCAAAAGGAGTATGATGAATTTCGCGATAAAATAAATGTATTTCATCACCATTCAAATGAGCATTTGCAATTCTATTATCGTTTCTATGTTCCGTTTCTCCTTCCCAATGAAGAACATCTCCACTAATATAGTCGTTGTATTGAGTTAATGATTCTTGTTTTATTCTTGTAACAAAGATCACAATAACATTTTGGCCCGATGGAGTAAAAACGCCTTTAGAAAATCCTTGATGCTTATTATAATTCCAAATAATCGCTAATTGGGGGCGAGTGTATTTAATTCCTAAAATCAATTTTGAAAAGTCAACTGGCATATTGATTATTGAATAAGATCATATTTATTAATTACGAAACTATTTTTGAATCTCAATCTCAATCCTCACCCCAGTCGCCTTTCAAAAATCTTCCTAAAAATACCCACAAAACCTACCACATTGACATTTAGGTTTTAAATAATGGAAAACCCTCAAATTGATTTTTTTGTATTGAAATTTGAAACTCTAAAAGATTAACTGAAAACCCGGCATAATCCCAATTAAAATATTTATATTATTGATAATCAGTTATTAAGAAAAATCCTTCCCAATTTCTATCTTTGCCCTATGGAACTTAACGATCAGGAACTACTACGTCGCAATGCATTGCAGGAACTCTATGCCTTAGGTATTGATCCCTATCCTGCCGACCTTTTTGAGATAAACGCCGATTCTCAATTCATACTAGATAATTTTGAAAACAAGGGTGCGGAATTGGTAAATCTTACGCTTGCCGGAAGGATTATGAGCCGGAGAATAATGGGTAATGCTTCCTTTGCGGAATTGCAGGATTCGAAGGGAAGAATTCAGCTTTATTTTAAACGCGATGATATTTGTCCTGGGGAAGATAAAACACTTTATAATACGGTATTCAAAAAGTTGCTCGACATAGGTGACATCATAGGTGTTACAGGTTATGCTTTTAAAACACAGATGGGTGAAGTGAGTGTACATGTTTCCGGTTTTCGCATATTAACAAAATCACTTCGGCCACTTCCAGTAGTGAAAGAAAAAGATGGCGTGGTTTACGATGCATTTTCTGATCCCGAACAAAGGTATCGCCAGCGGTACGTCGACCTGATTGTGAATCCAAAGGTTCGCGACGCATTTATCAAACGCACACAGTTAACCAATTCCATGAGGACTTATCTCAATGATCGCGGTTACCTGGAAGTGGAAACTCCTATTTTGCAACCTTTATACGGAGGCGCTACCGCTCGTCCCTTTAAAACCCATCACAATACTCTTGATATGACGCTTTATTTGCGAATTGCAAATGAGTTGTATTTAAAAAGATTAATTGTTGGAGGGTTTGACGGTGTTTATGAATTTTCAAAAGATTTCCGTAATGAAGGGATGAGTCGTTTTCATAATCCTGAATTTACACAAATGGAATTGTATGTAGCATATAAGGATTATGCCTGGATGATGGATCTGGTTGAAGAGATGGTTGAAAAAATTGCAATGGATCTGCATAGTACCACCAAGGTGCAGGTGGGAGAACATGTTATTGATTTTAAACGGCCATGGAAACGGTATAGCATGTATGAAGCGATCCAACACTTTACCGGAACTGATATTTCTGAGATGAGTGAGCCGGAAATACGAAGTGTTGCTGAAAAACTCGGAATTAAAACGGATGCTTCAATGGGTCGCGGGAAATTAATTGATGAGTTGTTTGGCGAAATGTGTGAACATAAACTTATACAACCAACTTTTATTACCGATTACCCGGTTGAAATGTCACCCCTGGCAAAAAAACACCGTAGTAAGCCCGGACTGGTGGAGCGCTTTGAAGCCGTTTGTAACGGGAAAGAAATATGTAATGCTTTCAGTGAATTAAATGATCCTATTGATCAGCGTGAACGGTTTGAAGAACAGCTGGAGTTGGGCAAAAGAGGTGATGAAGAAGCCATGCAGCTTGACGAAGATTTTCTTCGTGCTATTGAGTATGGCATGCCACCAACAGCAGGATTAGGCATTGGTATTGATCGGTTGACAATGATCATGACTAATTCGCCTTCAATACAGGATGTATTATTCTTCCCACAAATGCGTCCTGAAGTAAATGTAGGCGGCCTTCATACAGAAGAAGGGATCGATGGTATTCCCGCGCCATGGAATGAAGTGCTTACGAAAATGGGGATCACAAGTAAAGATCAGTTGAAGGCCCTTAATCCCAATAAACTATTTAATGATTTGGGTGGGATGCGTAAGAAATTGAAAATTGATGCATCGATGCCGGCAATCGAAGACTTGCGCTCCTGGATGAATTAATTGCAGAATATTGTTTTGTGCTTAATCAATCACCATCATTTTCCTTCTTAACAAATCTTCGCCTGCAGTGAGCTCATAAAAATAGGTGCCTGACGCGAGTCCAAGCGGATATGTGAGTACATGCTTTCCGAAACCATATAATTCATTATCAATTAACGTTGTCACACTTCGTCCTGTAAAGTCAAAAATTGTTAATGAAATTCTTTCTTCACGATGCAGTTTGAAACTGAATGAAGTCTGATTTGAGAATGGGTTGGGAAAATTTTGTTGGAGCATAGGAACCTGGGTTGTATAATCATCGTTGTTAATTCCCAACCAGGTAGTATTGATTAACGCGGTCCAAACAGATAGTTGATTATTTTCCAGCCGTGTCCACATAGGTCGAATAATATCATTGTGAGCGGTAACATTGGTATAATCACCAAAGAAAACACCCGGATCAGGAGTAAATGGAGAATCGCTGATCTTGAAATTTTGAAAGGTGGCGCCTCCGTCTGTTGATTGTGCCATATACACATCGGTTCGCGTGTCAGCATAGTTTCTCCGGTCATAAAAAACAAACCATAAATTCCCGGTTACCTGATCAAGTGTCATCCACGTAAAAAACTGGTGACGATTGGAAATATCATCATTAATTTTTGAAGGCAACGACCAGGTATTTCCCCCATCAGTTGACTTTACCAGCCATACATCTGTATTGGAAGTTCCATTACGCTGGTCACTCCAGTTTATATAAATGGTTCCATTATTAGGTCCTCCGCTTGTATCGCATGTGGTTACCGGTAGACCGTTGGCACGATAAATCCCCGGAATGCCAAAATCCCATCCACCCGGAATCGATGAAACAAAAATATCCTGCGAAAGCCACGTAGCGCCTCCATCTGTCGATTTATCAAACACCAATCCTGCAGGACCAGCCCAGGATACGTATACCTCGCCGTTAGGTCCTATAGCGGGAACCGCACCCTCTGTAGTATTGTCCTCATCAACACAATCACCTGAAATCTGGTTTATTTTTAACGGGCTGCTCCATGTTTGTCCCTGGTCAGAAGATTTTGAAAACAGAATCCGGCTGCTATCGGCCGGATCACTGCTGCCATACTGATCAAATTCCGTCCAGGTCATGTAAATTGTATTGTTGGCTCTGTCGATAGCCACCCATTGTTTGTCCTGGGCTTTGGTACCATTTAAACCAGTATATGATCCATTGTTCCACGCTGCTCCGGGAAATGGGGTTCTTTGACAAACAATCCGGTCAATCCAGTTCCCGGAAGGGGGATTGGAAAGATGGAAAAAATAAAAACTGCCTGTTGTATCGCATGCCAGTACAGGATCTCCCCATACTCCAAAGGAAGAAGTAAGTGTGCCCGTGTTCCAGGTGAAGCCAGCATCGGTAGAAAAGTAATAGTTATCGATATTCGAACCCGCCATTAACTGATTGGTATTTTTTGGATTAATGACTATTGCTGGTTCATTTGGGAAATTAGTATCACTAATCATAATATTGGTGTGCTGAGCGGAAAGAGACTGGCCGGCCAGCAAAAACGAGCAAACACAATAAAGATATTTAAGATTCATATCAGGCTTTTGATTTAGATCAGTAGTGATGAAAAATGGTTTTACCCGGGATTGCTATTTATACAAAACTAGGGTTTTGTAAGGACTTTTGTAATGTTTTGAAGGAAATTTACTGAAACCAGATAGTGTAAAAGGGGTATAATGTTAAGATGAAAAAAATGCGATTTCTGATCGAAGATCTTGAAGACAGGGCAAGCGTGCTGCTGGAGTCAGGGAATTTTATTGCCTTGCGCAAAGACCACGGGAAAACGTGCGCGTTGTATGAATTATACGGACGCTATGTGGAAGTGGTGGTTCGGTTGAAAGAAGTGGAAGACATCGAATTTATTGATGATACCAACAGGTTAGCTGCGTATGTTAAAAAACGTGCGCTTCGGCCTTTTTTTGCATAACCTGCATTTAATAAAAAGTGCAACGGAGCTACGGATAGATTTTTTGAAATAGTTGCCAAAGAAAAGGCGGGCTTACAGGCCCGCCGGTAATCAACTAATCATAATATTTAGGTGCGATAAATAAAATCATTCAGATCCATAATACTGCTTTCAAAGGAGAAAGCATCATTGAGTATATAATAGTTTTGTTTATCAACTGTTCTGTGGAATGCGAACTTAGCCAGATCAAGCTTACTGGATTCAAAGGTCATCATCCTGACCAATTCTGCTACCTGGTATGAAGTAACATTGTTAGCCGATAGCGCTTGTTTTGCTACCTGTAAACGGCTGCTTTCAAAGCTCAGGTTACTGATGGTATTTTTTAACTGATCAAATTCATAGATACTCATTCCGTATTGAACCGGAGCAGGTGCATAAGGATGAATTACAGGGGCGGGAGCATATACTGGACCGAGAGCTGTAATTTTATTAATGCGCAACTGTCCGTGATTATCGATAAAGGCATGCACCTTTGAACGGGCCGGAATTGTGATATTTCCGCTATATATAACTCTTGGCTGGGTGTAAGGACCATAATATCCATGATCGAGTCGGGTTACCTGAAGGAAATGATGTCCCGGAGTAAGAGCGCCGGTATGAAAAAAATTAACCGGTGTTTCATAAAACTGGTGATCGAGTGTTACAGTAAACCAGGCTTGATGTTGAAGTCTCAGGTTTAGTTCCGACGCCAGGTGCGAGGCATTTAGCTGCACGGAGGCGACGATGATTGCAGACAAAATCAGTAGTCGTTTCATAATAGGGTCCTCCTTTTTTTAGTTTAGATAATGGCTGCATTCCAACTCTCGTGCCGAAAAAAAGTTTAATGTAACAGATACAGTATCAATAGAAAAAAGCATCTTGGAAGGATGCGTTTAAAATGGGTGCCTAAAAATGAACCCGGAATAAAATTTTCATCAATCTCCCTTTTTATACTTTCATAATACTTTCAATTCGGATGTTTTCCAGGAAGGGATCCAAAAAATCAATAGAGGTAAAAGCCCGTATATTATCCACCTTGTTTCCTTCAATATGATACCATAACTCAATGTAATAATTGTTGAGATGAAATAGGTTTACCCGGTGTATGGATTTTTCATAAACATGCAAAAAAGTTGCGCCATGCCAGAGGTACCAGGCTTTTTCATCAAGATTTAATTCATTGAATTCGTTAATGGATATATGCTTTGTCATAATTGTGTTTTTGATATCGTTTATAAAAGCAAATTATCTCAGGCAACACCAGTTTGTTATGACTTTTTGGTGAAACAAATGATAATTGGGGTCAGTCATAGATTTTAGGAGTTTTATTTTTCTTGATACCATTCCATATGCCTGTTGTAAATCATATTTCTTGAGATGATCTAAGTCATATAAAAGTTTCAATCCTGAAATAATTTTGCCAATGTTCAATAATTGTAAACTTAAAAACAAATGAAAAAGAAAATTACAGCTGTTATAATCGGCCATTCCGTAGAGCTTTCTTATCTATAGAAGAACCCGGGTTTATGATAATCTTCTCATTTATGCTTGAACTTATCGGAATAGGAGTGTCTTATTACCTTATTATGCAACCTAATAAAAATCATTCCTGAGCAATTTAAATTTCTCTTGCCCTGTAGGCATGGTAACCTTATATTACTTCCAATAGTGGGGACATCCGGGGTAGTGAATTGTTTTTTAAACGACGGGTTTGAGTCATAAAAAAACCCCGCATTGCTGCGGGGTTCAAAAACCAACTTTAAAACGATCGCCCGGGAATGGGGGATTGTATTGTGAGCATCTTACTTTAGAGGGCTGTGTTGCTCAGCTACTCTTTTTTGATAAAGTAAAATGGCGACTGTGATCAGTGTAACAGGTAGAATAAAAAGTAGCATCTTGTTTTGTTTATGATACAAATGTAAAGGGGAAAATAAGGGCGATCTGAAAAATTTGATAAACAGCCATATTTATAGGGTAAACATCAGAAGGATAATTGTAAAGGGTTTTGACTTCTGCCACAGGAGAGGGGCATGTTCCATTTTAAACAATTCATTCATCTAAAAATCAGTAGGTTAAGTGGAAAGAAGCGTCATACAATTCAGAAACAGCCGATTAGGATTTTTAAAGATTTACTTGACTTTACCGTATTCAATACCTGCCGCCCAAACAGGCTTCACCGGGTGTTGGACAAGAGTGCATAACCTTTCATCTTACTGCACTTTTATTAGCTTTGCGGCTACTCATGAGCAATTCCTTTACCGAAGAAAATTACCTGAAGGCTATTTATAAGCTTTCTGAAAGTAATGAACTGGTGACTACAACCGATATAGCGACAATGCTCAATATCCGGTCGGCCACTGTTACTGACATGCTTAAAAAGTTGGCGGCCAAGAAATTAATCCGGTATGAGCGCTACAAAGGTTTATACCTAACCGATAAAGGCCGCGCTATCGGGGTGAAAATTATTCGTAAGCACCGGCTGTGGGAACTTTTCCTGGTAAAGCAAATGAAGTTTCGCTGGGATGAAGTTCATGAAATTGCCGAACAACTTGAACATATTCAGTCGGATGAACTGATCAACCGCCTGGATGAAATTTTAGGATTTCCTAAAAGTGATCCGCACGGAGATCCAATTCCTGATAAAAACGGTGTGTTTGGAAAAACCCGTGCCATCCCGCTCTCGGATGTCAAACCCCGTTCCACCGTAGTGGTTTCCGGGGTTGTTGAAAACAGCACGACTTTTTTGCAGTATCTTGACAAGACAGGAATTGCTTTGGGAGATAAAATAACCATCCATTCCATTGAGCCATTTGATCAATCACACCGGATCACCATCAACCAGGGCAAAGAACTTTTTATCAGCGAAAGCGTAGCTAAAAATATATTAGTTACCCTAAAGTAAAAGGTATGCAACTAACGGTATGGATATATATTTTTTTTGTTCCGCACCAACCAGCCTCATAATTTTACCGCAAGCACAAAAGGTAACTTGTGTTTTTTTACATTGCCTTCTAGATTGAATACTTCTACAAGTGCGATATAAATACCTGGATTAGCACGGATTCCTTCTGCGGTGATACCATCCCAAACAAATAAATCCCGTGTTGCTAACAGGTTATTTTCCACATTTTCATAAATAACTTGTCCGCTGGAATTATATATCCGGAAATTAGAAATATATCCCGGAGTTCCGGGCTTTAAAATAATGGTTAAATAATCATTGTATCCATCATTGTCGGGGGAAAAAATTTCCGGTTCAATGGTGACCTCATACTTTTCAGGATTCAGTTCCGTAAATTGAGAATTCTTTAATCCGGGAGTAGCAAATCCTGATGAAGCAGCTGCTGAATGCCAGGAGTCGGGATTGGCTGAAGAAAAAAACGGGTTGATCTTTTCCAATGAAATACCCTTATAATCTTCCAGCAATTCAAAGTGATAATCTTCGTAGTAATGGAATGCATCTAAAACAGATAACTGCCTGGAAATCGTGATATGCCCTTCATCAACATTCATGGCAGGAAGGTTACCGGTTTCCAGGAAATTAAAAGGATATGATGAACGATACTGATGGGCCACCGATAAAGAACTTTCTGTGAGAACCAGGTAGTCTCCCGGAAACAGTAACCAGTTTTCTTCAGCAATTTTACCGCTCTCATCCACAAGTCCACTTTCCAGATCGATAGATTCAATATTTACCTGGTTCAAATCTATAATTCCTGAACCGGCATGAAATAACTCCACAAAGTCATAATTTCCCGAATAAGGATTAAACAAAATTTCATTGATAATTAACTTGCCAGCAGAAGAATCACTCAATCCGAACCTTGCAGTGCTTCCCGCATCAATTGAATTTCCCGAGCAATCGGGTATATTGTTAACTGTTGCAACATAAATTTTCCCGGGTGATAAAACTGAATTAAGAGTTAACCGGACACGCAATAAAGTTGCATCATCGAAAACAGCAGCTAACGGAATGAGTGAATTTGAAAAAGAAAATTGTTGTAGCTCCAATGCCATATCCGGATCAAGTGGTTCATTAAAGACCAATACAATATTTGCAGAATCTCTCACAAAACTTCTTAACAGCACGGGGGGATCGGTATCGGCAATATTACCCATAACACTATTCACATTGCCTGGAGTTCCTCCGGAGCCCGACTCAGAGGGCATCCAGTTGGCACTAACAGGGCATGTAAAATCCACATCCACCTTTTCTAATGACCAGCCTCCATCTTTTTTGAACGAATTTCCAAACCAGGCATCACTATAAGTGACTGAATCTATTGCAGTACCGAAAGCATCGCGGATTGAAATTTTTTCACCGGAATTTGTAAGCGAAATCGATGATACCGGGGCACATACGCCATACCCTGAAAATAAAGCTGTATCGGCATCATCACAGATAATAACATAAGAACCCGGGGCAACATTAACGGAGGGCAGCACTTTGCTACTACCGTCATAAAATATCCAGCCGGCTAAGTTGATAGTATCAGAACTGCGATTTAATAGTTCGCAAAATTCTTTTTCCGGCATTCCTACCGGCGGCTCGGGATCAGCCATGATTTCAGTGATCACAAGGCTGAAAGTGGATGCATTGTTACCGGGAACATGTTGTCCGTAAAGTGATACAGGCAGGCAAAGTGCTGCAAAAAGTGATAATTTGTTCATGAGAAAAACGATTTTAAAAGTTAACAATGAATAAAAATGTATGAAAAACAGATGCTATTGGTAAAGATAAATAATTCCATGCAAATTACAACAGCCCTTTTTATTTCACCTATGAATTTTACCTTTGTGAGAATACCCTTGCATTTAATCAAGGGGCTTGCCTGCAATGGATAATATTTCTAACATATTCCGTCAATTCTTGGAACTGCTTCAATATCCCTTATTTGTTTTTGGAGCGACTGAATTTTCTATTTGGTACCTGCTGAAGCTTGTAATTGCCATCCTGGTCCTGGGCTGGTTGTCAAAGCGGATCCGGAATGTGCTGGTACACCGGATACTGGTTCGGTACAATGATGACATTGGTGTGCGCCAGGCCATAGGTACCATTGTTCGGTATATTTTTTTTGTACTCGGTTTATTTGTGGTCATTCATGCCAGTGGAATTGATCTTAGCGGATTGGCTCTGATTGGAGGAGCACTCGGTGTTGGTATCGGGTTTGGCCTGCAAAACATTACCAATAATTTTGTAAGTGGGATAGTAATTCTGCTGGAAAGGCCGGTCAAGGTGGGCGATCGCATTGAAGTAGGAGGTACCACAGGGGATGTAGTTAAAATTTCTGCCAGGGCCACCACTGTGGTAACCAATGATGGCATTAGTGTGATAATCCCCAATGCGGAACTGGTGTCAACCCGGGTTACTAACTGGAGCCTTACGGGGAAGATGGTGCGTTTTAAAATTCCGGTTCCCGTTCCATATGGAATAGATCAGGACAAAGTTCTTAAATTACTTATGGAAGTTGCTCAGGAAGATACGAATGTAGCCAGAGACCCCTCTCCCTCCATACGGTTAAAGGAATTTGCACCGAGTGCGATAGTTTTTGAACTGGTTATCTGGACGTCTAAATTATTGCAGCGGCAGGGGATGATGAAAAGTCACATTAACATGGCGGTGTATCGGAAATTTAATGAGAATGGTATCTCCATGCCCTTGCCCCAGTTAGATCTGAAAGTGAAATCGGACGAAAAGTTATAAATGTTGTTTGTTCTGATCAGACATCTTTACCTTTGTTTGAAGAATTTAAAGTAAGTTTTATGAAAATTGCAATTGTAGGTGCAACCGGTTTGGTAGGAACAGTTATGCTGAAAGTTTTGGAAGAACGGAATTTTCCGGTTGATGAATTGATTCCTGTTGCTACAGAAAAGTCGGTGGGGAAAGAAATAATATTTAAAGGAAAATCTTTCCGCGTTGTACTTATGCAAGATGCCATTGCCAGGCAACCTGAAATAGCTTTGTTTTCTGCAGGGGGTAGCACTTCATTAGAGTGGGCTCCGAAATTTGCGGAGGCGGGATCAACAGTAATAGATAATTCTTCGGCCTGGAGGATGCATGAAAATATTAAACTGGTGGTGCCGGAAATTAATGCTGATGTGCTGAATGCGGAAGATAAAATTATTGCAAATCCCAACTGCTCCACTATTCAGATGGTAATGGCACTGGCACCACTACATATAAAATATAAGATTAAACGTATTGTGGTTTCTACTTATCAATCTGTTACCGGCACAGGAGCAAAAGCTTTACGTCAACTGGAGGATGAGAATGCTGGTAACGAAGTAAACAAAGTTTATCATCATCCGATTCACAGAAATGTAATTCCCCATTGCGACGTTTTTACCGAGAACGGGTATACGAAGGAAGAGATGAAAATGGTGAATGAAACCCGGAAAATTTTACGCGATAATTCCATTCGCCTTACCGCCACTACCGTCAGGGTTCCCGTAAAGGGTGGCCACTCGGAAGCCATAAATGTTGAATTTGAAAATGAATTTGACCTGGAAGCAGTCAGAAGTATTTTGAAATCAAGTGAGGGAATCACTTTCTGTGATGATCCTGCCAATAACGTTTATCCTATGCCGCTATTAGCTGAAGGGAAAGATGATGTTTTTGTTGGTCGCGTAAGGCGCGATGAAAGCCAGCCTAAAACATTAAACCTTTGGGTTGTTGCCGATAATCTCCGAAAGGGTGCGGCCACAAACGCGGTACAGATTGCTGAATACTTAATTAAGGCCGGACTCATCCGGGCAAACCAGGTCTACTAAAAAAAAAGATCTTACTTTATTTTTGAAGTCAGCGGGTTGGTTAAACCGGAATAGCCTTTCAAATCCATTTTTATAGATCCTACAAGAATGTTAGCCTCGGCTCTGACAACAATCCGGTTTTTGTCGTCGGTAACCCATACGGTCATATCTTCTTCTTCCTTAAAAACCCGACCTTCTAAAAGTAAAGGACGAAATTTGACGCAGTTGAAAGTGCCCAGTTTGGTGGTGATTTTTTCTTTCCCGATATACTTAATATTCATTTGAAAGACCTCATCATCCAGGTAAGCGTTTATAGGAAACACATCACCCGGTGAGGCATTGGCGAAATCGAGCGTACGCGCATAAAAAAAAGCAGAGACCAGATCTTGTACATTTTCCGGTACCGGGATGGTTACCTTTTCGGATGTTGCAGTATTCTTAAAATGATTGAACGTTACATTTTGAATTTTGCTGTAGCTCCCTTCAGCAACTCTTCTGATAAAAATCCAAGGGATCAGGGATACAGTATCAATATACGTTTCGTAACGATCCCTGACTTTGAAAAACCAATCGAAAGCACCTCTTGTTTCACCAATTCCAACGATATGAAAACAGGGACGGTTATTGATGGTGGATAATTTATGCTTGACTTCAAGGTGAGCGATGCCTGCATCCACGAAGCCGTAATGAATGCGATATTCAAGTTTTTCTCCTGCCTGAAAGGCGTCGTTGGTTATTTTCCGGAGCGGCGACTGGGCTACTACAGTTAATGAATACAGTATCAATGCAAAAACCAACCTAAAACCTTTCATAGAAACTGCTTATAGCAAAGGGTGTTCCAAAATAATATAAGTTTAATCTTTCTCTTGTTCACCGTTCGCTTCATCATCGGCAAATTCTGATTCAGAATCTTCAAACTCAATAATGGTTTCTTTAAATTCCGGTTGTATTGATTCTGTGTCACTACCGGATTCCATTGCAGAAGATTCCAGATCTTCTTCATTCGATTCATTGGAATCGTCCATCATATCAGAAGGAATTCCGATTTCATTGGCATCTATTGATTGAATGTCTTTTAGTTTTGGGAGATCTTTAACTGATCTTAATCCAAAATGATCCATGAAATTTCTGCTGGTACCATATAGCAGCGGTTTACCCGGACCATCACTTTTACCGGCTATAACAATTAACTCCTTTTCAAGTAACTTCTGTATAGAGTAATCACAACTCACTCCCCTTATATGTTCCAGTTCGGGTTTGGTAATTGGCTGCTTGTATGCAATGATAGCAAGAGTTTCCAATGCTGCAGTAGAAAGTCGTTTTTTCTCTTTTAACTGAAGCATAACATGGATAGCGCCATGATAATCTTTTTTACTCAGGAACTGGTAGCCCCCTGCAATTTCATTCAGTTCGAATGAATAAAAATCATCCTGGTACCGCTCTTGCAATTCCTTTACTGCAATTGTAATGTCGTCTTTTTTTAATTCCCATCCGTAAACTGTTTTCAGACATGCAATTATTTCTTCCGGAGAAATAGCCTGTTCTGATGTGAAGATTAAGGATTCAACGTGCTGTGCTAATAGTTTCATGATTACTCTGGTTAATGCTTGATTTTGTTTTTTATATGCTGATATATTATTTTGGGTTAAAGGAGCTGATTCATGTTATCAAATAACTACATTAACAATTCTTCCCGGTACTACTATTACTTTTTTAATAGTATTCTCATTGAGGTATTTAATCATTTCTCCGGTTTTTAAAACCTCTTTTTCTACTTCTTCCTTTGAAAGATTCAGCGCAAGGGTAATCTTAAAACGTGTTTTTCCATTAATTGAAACAGGGTATTCAAACTCATTCTCAATTAAATGCTTTTCATTGAACAAGGGATAAGTAGCATTTACAATGCTCTTTTTATGACCCATCCTGCTCCACAGTTCTTCTGATAGATGTGGTGCAAAAGGTGCGATAAGTATTGTTAAGGGTTCCAGTATTTCCCGTTTATTGCATTTTAAATCGGTCAGTTCATTTACACAAATCATAAAAGTGCTCACAGATGTATTGAACGAAAACCGTTCCATATCCTCAGTTACTTTTTTTATGGTTTTATGAAGAATCTTCAGTTCCTGCGGGGAAGCGGATGCATCTACAACTTCAAAATCTGCGCCTCTAAAAAATAATTTCCAGAATTTTTTCAGAAATCCGGAAACTCCGGTGATGCCATTTGTATTCCAGGGTTTGCTTTGTTCTATTGGTCCGAGGAACATTTCATACATGCGCAGGCAGTCAGTGCCATACTGATCAATAATGGCATCAGGAGATACTATGTTCCATTTTGATTTTGACATTTTTTCAACTTCGGTTCCACAAATATATTTTCCGTTTTCTGTAATAAATTCTGCGGAAGCAAATTCCTCACGCCATTGACGAAAGGCTTCAATATCAAGAACACTATTATGGACCATATTCACATCAACGTGAATGGCGGTGGTTTCGTATTTATCGCGTAAACCAAAAGAAACAAACTTTTGTGTTCCATTGACCCGGTAGGCAAAACAGGAAATACCCTGTATCATTCCCTGGTTAATCAATTTTTTTGCAGGTTCATCAACCGGAATGTATCCCAGATCAAACAGGAATTTCGTCCAGAAACGCACATACAACAGGTGGCCGGTGGCATGTTCGGAACCGCCCAAATATAAATCTACTTCTTTCCAGTATTTCAACGCTTCCGCGGAAGCGAATTCATTTTCATTCGTAGCATCCATGTAACGGAGAAAATACCAGGAAGAGCCTGCCCACCCCGGCATGGTAGTCAATTCATAATCGTATTCACCTTTGTATTTCCAATTCCTAGCTCTACCCAAAGGAGGTTCGCCCGTTTCTGTGGGAAGAAATTTGTCTACTTCCGGTAATATTAGAGGAAGTTCTTCTTCCGGTAAAGGATAGGGAATGCCATCTTTGTAATAAACCGGAATAGGTTCTCCCCAGTATCGCTGCCTTCCGAAAACGGCATCCCGCAAACGGTAATTAATTCGCTTTTCCCCATGACCCTGGAGGGTAATTGCGTCAATAGCTTTTGTAATGGCATTTTTAGGCGTTAATCCGTTTAGAAAATCACTGTTGATAAGGGAGCCATCTTTAACTTCGTATGCCTCTTTGGAAATATCGCCGCCTGCAACAACTTCTTTGATGGGAAGATTAAAAAATTTCGCAAACGCATAATCACGACTGTCGTGTGCAGGAACCGCCATTACTGCACCGGTTCCATATCCTGCTAAAACATAATCCCCAATCCACACCGGAATTTCTTCCCCTGTAAATGGGTGCATTACATAAGCACCTGTAAACTGACCGGTGATTTTTTTAACATCGGCCATGCGTTCCCTTTCAGAACGGTTTTTTGCGAATGTGATATAGGCATCCACCTGTTTCGCATATTCACGGGTCGTTATAACGTTTACCAGTTCATGTTCAGGAGCCAATGTGATAAAAGATACTCCGAAAATGGTGTCCGGCCGGGTTGTGAATACGGGAATAGTGAGCGGCGAGTCAAGTACATTGTGTTTTGCCTCACCTAAATCCTCTCCTTTGGAGAGGATTTTTTGATTCCGAATTACATGCAGAATCTGATTAACAACAACTTCGGTATTTTCGAGAATCTCTTCATTTTTAAATCTGATGATTTGGTAATCTTCGTTTACAAAATATTCATCCCTGCGTTCATCATATTCTTTTTGATTTTCATGAACTTTACCGTCCAATTCAATTACCAATTTGCATGAAAGGCATACAAAATCGGCAATGAATGGACCTATAGCATGCTGTCTTCTAAACTTAAAACCTGTTAAACTATTTCTAAGTTTTGACCAAAGCAATTTTTCAGCAGGGGTGTTGTTTTTCCGCATATCGCGGCTGTGATCTTTTATACTACGGTACTTGCCCGGTTGAGCAGTTTGCCATCGATAAATTTTATCTTCTTTTCCAACACTTGAAGGTTCATCGTCATCATCCTCCCTCTCCTTTGGAGAGGGCTGGGGTGAGGCAAATTCATCAACCTTTGGAGAGGGCCGGGGTGAGGCTACTTTAAAATGCACCAGCGCCCCCTCTGATTTACCGATCCAGTTTCTCTGCGCTTCCTTAAGTGATTCACTCCAGTCAATGCCATCCAGTCCGTTTAATAATCTCTCGGCATATGCGCTGATACGAAGACTCCATTGGTTCATGAGTTTTCTTTCAACAGGATATCCTCCGCGTTCCGAAACACCATCTTTTACTTCTTCATTGGCCAGCACTGTTCCAAGGGCGGGGCACCAGTTAACCATAGTGTTGCTCAGAAATGCAAGCCGGTAATTTAATAATACCAGTTGCTGTTCTTTTTCAGAAAATGCGTTCCATTGTAACGCAGTAAAGGATGCTGTTTCGCTGCAGGCCGCATCAATTGTATTGTTGCCATGATTGCGGAATTCGTTAACAAGGCGCTCAATACGTTCGGCTTTCCCGGATGCGTTGTTAAACCAGGAATCAAACAATTGAAGAAAAATCCATTGCGTCCACTTGTAATAGGACGGATCACAGGTTTGAACTTCGCGGTTCCAGTCGTATGACAAACCAAGGCGGTCGAGTTGTTCCCTGTAACGTTTAATATTGTTAGCAGTAGTAATTGCAGGATGTTGTCCTGTTTGAATAGCGTATTGCTCAGCAGGTAAACCAAATGCATCATACCCCATGGGGTGTAAAACATTAAATCCTTTTAGTTTCTTAAAACGGGAATAAATATCAGAAGCAATATAACCCAGTGGATGGCCTACATGCAAACCGGAACCCGATGGATAAGGAAACATATCCAGCACATAAAATTTAGGCCGGGATGAATCAATGGCAACACGGTAAGTTTGTTGTTGCTTCCAGATCCGTTGCCAGTTTTTTTCTATTTCAGTAAAATTATATTCCATAATGTTAACAATAATGCATTTTCCTGATGGCAAAATATTGCTTTTTACGGGGCAAATATCACCACCATGCAAGGCATCAACAATGATTCAGGAGGAGGGAAAAATAAGGGTACGAAGATAGAAAAAAGCCCTGTTTTCCCAGCCTTTCAATGTTAATAATACGGAGATAAAGACTCCTGATTCCCTTTGGATCAAGTTTGAAAAAACCTACTTTTGTGACTTTACTACCAAAAAATGAGCGCCGACGGCAACAAAATGGCCCGGAAAACCCTCCGGACTTCCTATATTTCAACTGTTGTGAGCATTTCTTTGGTGCTTTTCATGATCGGAACGCTGGGAGTATTGGTGTTGCATGCGCGAAAAATATCCAATTACGTCAAAGAAAATATCCAGCTCTCTGTTATGTTATTACCCGATTCAAAAACAGAGGATATCGATAAACTGATTAAAACGCTCGAAAAGTCGGAATTTGTTAAATCAACTACCTACATAACTAAGGAAGAAGCTGCTGAGCAGTTAAAAGTAGACCTTGGCGAGGATTTCGTGGGCTTCATTGGTTACAATCCGCTGCTGGGATCCATTGATGTACGGCTAAAAGCCGAATATGCCGATATGGAAAGTGTGAACACCCTGAAATCACAAATTGCCGCTTTTTCATCGGTTAAGGAAGTGAATTACCAGCAATCATTGATCGATTCAATCAATAAGAACATGAGAACGCTGGGATTGGTAATTCTTGGTTTCAGCTCCCTTCTATTATTTATTGCAGCAGCATTGATTAACAATACGATCCGGTTATCGCTTTATTCCAGACGATTGCTTATTAAAAGCATGAAATTAGTAGGAGCCACCCGGGCTTTCATACGTAAACCTTTTGTGATGAGTGGAATTATGCAGGGATTTTTAGGTGCCATAATTGCCAATATCTTATTAGCGGTATTGTTGTATTTTTCCCGAAAGGAGATTCCGGATCTTGTGGAAATACAGGATTTCCAAATGGTACTTACCCTGATGGGCAGCGTAGTGGTGGCAGGAATTTTTATTGCAGGAATAAGTACGTATTTTGCAGTAAATAAATATCTCAGCAGAAATAACCAGGAATTGTATTGAACTTAATATTTAAGACATCGACTTAATTATGGCCAAAGAGAAAGAAAAAGCAGATTTTGCATTTGGTAAAATCAATTATACCCTGATGCTATCGGGAATCGGATTGATTCTTCTGGGATTTTTCCTTATGGCAGGAGGGGGAACAGAAGATCCAAATGTTTTCAGCGAAGACATTTTCAGTCCTGTGAGAATTACCCTTGCCCCTTTACTGGTATTGGCGGGCTTTGTACTTGAAATATATGCCATTGTTAAAAAACCCAAAGATTAATTTCCGGATATGACCTTAATTGAGGCCATCATATTAGGCATTGTTGAAGGGATCACCGAGTTTCTTCCCATCTCTTCAACGGGGCATATGATTATCGCATCTTCCCTTATGGGAATTGCAGATGACAGTTTTACAAAAACTTTTACTGTTTCGATTCAATTCGGTGCAATTTTATCAGTAGTTGTCTTGTACTGGAAAAGATTTTTTCAATCTATGGATTTTTACTACAAGTTATTTGTAGCCTTCCTCCCAGCTGTGATTTTTGGTAAATTACTGAATGATTATATCGACGCCCTTTTGGGAAATGTGGCCGTAGTGGCCTATTCTTTATTAGGGGGCGGTATTTTTCTCATTTTCATGGATCACTTCATCAAAGAAAAAAAAGATATGACGGATGATGAGATATCGTATAAAACTGCTCTGAAAATCGGTTTGTTCCAGGTCATCGCCATGATTCCCGGAGTATCGCGCTCCGCTGCCACCATTGTTGGCGGACTTACCCAGGGTTTGTCACGCAAAACTGCTGCAGAATTTTCATTTTTCCTGGCAGTTCCCACTATGTTCGCAGCAACGGTTTATAAACTTTATGAATTTTATAAATCAGGTGTAGTAGTTCAGCAGGAACAAATTAATTTGTTAATTGTCGGAAACGTGGTTGCTTTTATCGTTGCCATTCTCGCCATCCGTTCTTTTATCGGGGTAGTTACAAAATACGGACTTAAAGCCTATGGGTATTACCGTGTGATTGTTGGGATTATCATTATCGTATTATTGATAAACGGTGTTGATTTGAAAATTGTTGACTGATCCCATGGATTTCGAACAAGGGGTTTTGTTACTCATCGACAAACCATTGCGCTGGACATCATTTGATGTTGTGAAAAAGGTAAAAGGAATTAGCCGTGCTAAAAAAGTTGGACATGCCGGTACCCTGGATCCCCTTGCCACGGGTTTGCTTATTTTATGCACCGGAAAAATGACCCGGAAAATTGATGATTACCAGGCCCAGGAAAAAGAATATACCGGATCATTTACTCTTGGTGTGACCACACCGTGCTATGACCGCGAGCAACCGGAAGATGCTACTTTCCCAACGGCCCATATAACTTCAGAGGCAATTTATGCAGCAGCAAAAGTTTTTACTGGAACCATCCAACAAACGCCTCCACCCCATTCGGCCATAAAAATAGGAGGGAAGAAAGCCTATGAATTGGCTCGTAAAGGGAAGGAAGTTATTATGAAACAAAGGGAGGTTTCAATAACTGTTTTTGAAATTACTGATATTCAAATGCCGGTTGTATCTTTCAAAGTAGTATGCAGCAAGGGAACTTATATCCGGTCACTTGCACATGATTTTGGAAAATACTTACAATCCGGAGCATGTCTGCAGTCGCTTTGCAGGACCCGGATCGGTTCATTTATGCTTGCGGATGCACTTTCCCTGGAAGACTTTTCAGCATCCGTAAAGGAATTAAATACAAATGCAAGTGATTGAAATATATTGTTTTACCAGAATTATTCCTGCGTAATTTTCAGGAAGGTGCCTGGCAAATTACCTTCTAACAGTCTATAAACCAATACTCAGAATCAAAATATTTAGCCTCCCACAGCGAAAAGGGTCTTTCTTGCACTATCTTTGCACCCCGATATAAAGAAATCCGTAAATTATCTTTATTAAATCATATGAAACTTTCCCAGTTTAAGTTCAGCATCAGTGAAAATCTGCTTGCTACCCATCCATCTGCAAGTCGCGATGAATCCCGTTTAATGGTAATTGACCGTAAAACCGGTAAAATTGAACATAAAGTATTCAAAGACATTATCGAATATTTTAATGACGATGATGTATTGATCCTGAATAACACCAGGGTTTTTCCCGCAAGGTTATATGGAAATAAGGAAAAAACCGGTGCTAAAATCGAGGTGTTTTTGCTTCGTGAATTAAATAAGGAAAGTAAACTCTGGGATGTTTTAGTGGATCCTGCCCGTAAAATCAGGATTGGCAATAAATTGTATTTTGGCGAGAATGATATGTTGGTTGCCGAAGTCATTGACAATACGACATCAAGGGGACGTACCTTACGTTTTCTTTTTGATGGCACGCCTGAAGAATTCCGCTCTACTATTGAGAGTCTTGGACACACTCCTTTACCAAAATATATTAAACGTAAAGCTGAACCTGCTGATAAGGAACGTTATCAAACGGTTTACGCCAAGCATGAAGGTGCTGTAGCGGCACCTACTGCCGGTTTGCACTTTAGCCGTGAATTGCTGAAACGTTTGGAGTTGAAAGGAGTGAATATTGCAGAAGTCACCTTGCATGTCGGGCTTGGAACTTTCCGTCCGGTAGAAGTGGAAGATCTGACCAAACATAAAATGGATTCTGAACAATTCATCATCACTCAGGAGGCTTCAGATGTTGTAAATAAGGCCAGGAATAAAAAACGAAGGATCTGTGCAGTCGGTACAACCAGCATGCGCGCTGTTGAATCCTCTGTTTCAACAATGGGCGAATTGAAGCCTGCTTCAGGATGGACGAATAAATTTATTTTTCCACCTTATGATTTTAGTGTTGCCAACTGCATGATCACTAATTTTCATATGCCTGAATCTACCTTGTTAATGATGACTGCTGCATTTGGAGGTTACGATCTTATGATGCATGCCTACAAAGTAGCCATAAAAGAAAAATATCGCTTTTTCAGTTATGGAGATGCGATGTTGATTCTATAAAGAGACCCTACACATAAATTTATTTTTTTGAAGCGATATGCCATTATAGTTGCAGGTGGTCAGGGACTTCGTTTTGGAGCCGCTATTCCCAAGCAGTTTTTATCTGTTAATGGCCGGCCTATTTTATTCTATACCCTTGAAAAGTTTCATGGAATTGCGGATGAAATTATATTGGTATTGCCCGAATCCCATCAGGAATATTGGAAGGAATTATGCGACAAAGAAAGTTTCAGAATTCCGGTTACAATTATCACAGGGGGTGATAGCCGGACTCAGTCCGTTATGAATGGATTAAGTGCTATTAATGGAAATGGGATTGTTGCCATTCATGATGCGGTTCGCCCTTTTGTTTCTAAACAACTGTTAAATCAACTTTATCAGGTTGCAACTGAAAAGGGCAATGCAGTGCCGGTAATCGCTATGCCGGAATCGATACGATTCAGGGATGTAAATAGTAATTATTCGGTGAACCGAACTGATTACGCTATCGTCCAAACCCCACAATGTTTTAATTTACAGCTCATTAAGAAAGCGTATCATAATATTGGGTCAGGAATTTTTACAGATGACGCAAGTGTTTTGGAAAATTCAGGAGAAGCGGTTTACCTGGTTGAAGGTGAAACTTATAACATTAAAGTCACTTACAGGGAAGACATTTTATATGCAGAGGCCTTGTTAAAAAGTTCAATTTTGTAATAATGACGCAATTTTCACCTCTTTATATTAATAGTTGAAGTAATTTTGTTGAACAGGTAACGTTTTGCTCCTGCATACGTAAAGTAAAATTACAGGAACTCCCGTGATTTGAACACCACAATGTTAGTAATACCCAGGTGTCAGTACCTTATAGCGGAATTCTTTTACTAATCTTGCAAAAGCGGATGCGAAATGATGAAAAGAAACACCTCACCAACAATTAAGACCTTTATCCCGACCCTGATACTTCTTGTATTTGTGGCCGGGTTCTTACGAGCACAGGAAACTTTTGTGGTCACACCCCCGTCGGCGATGGCAAACATCACAACGGTTAATCCTCCTATTACCTATGATATCATTCCCGATCTGGTAAGCCGCGAAAGCGATATCAGGGCGGGTTTGTTGTATGATACCGAAACGAGGAAAATTGTCTGGCAAAAGGATATGTTTTATGCGTACCCGATTGCTTCGCTTACCAAAATGATGGTTGCTTTGCTAGCGGTTGAGGATATACGTTCCGGTATGGTCGACTGGACCGATGAAGTTAAAGTTGACCGGGTTTACAGCAAGAGCCGCAAAAGTCGCCAGGTATATAAAACTACAGAAACGTATACTCTTGAATCGTTAGTACAGCTTGCAATGATTCCTTCCAATAATCTGGCATGTTCTGATATTGCAAAATATTTATGCGGTGACGTTGCTGCATTTGTGAAAAGAATGAATGAAAAAGCAACTGCACTGGGAATGAAGAATACTTTTTATTCCAATCCCTCCGGTTTACCGGGAGTTGTAAAGGAAGTGGATAACAGTGCCTCTCCTTACGATTTGCTTTTACTTTCACTCGAGATGATCAAGTATGAGGAAATTCTAAAGATTACTTCAATTGGTTATGCTGAAGTAACTAATGATAAACGTACCGGTGTTTTCAGAAATCATAATCACCTGGTAATAAATTACGAAAACGAAGTGGATGGTTTGAAAACGGGATATACCAAACGTGCGAAATTCTGCCTGGCGGCCACTTCTAAGAAAGAAGGCTACCGGTTAATCAGTATCGTTTTGGGTGTGGATGGCCCTTATCTACGGAATGAAATTGTAGCAGGAATGTTGAATAATTATTATGAACGCATTGGATGCGGTCCTATGATTTCTTCAACTGGCGGTCCCGTTGCTAAAAAAAGTCTTGTTCATGATCCGGTGGGTGATGAGCTGATCGCGGCATCTGATAGTAATGTTACATACAAAACTGTTTGGGTAAAGCAACGTAAATCACATACGGTCAAAAGTGGTGAAACACTATCTGAAATCGCCGCAAAATACAACACCAATTATCAACAGGTCAGGAAATGGAATAAATTGACATCCACGAAAATTTTGAAGGGTCAGAAGCTTTTGGTGTATGTGAATGTTCCTAAGAAAGTGGCTGTTAAAAATGTTGATGTTTTGGAAAATGAAGATGAAACAGTGACGGATGCGAATGAAGGAACAGTTGCGGTCGCAGAAACGAGGGTGGAATCAGATTCACTGGCTCCGCGCGGTAGCTCCCCCCAGGCAGATAACATTACTGCCATGAAAACCATTTCAAAGCCTGTTGCACAAAAAACTGTCGCTAAGAAACCTGTAACGCCTGTTGCCAAAACAGCACAGCCAGTCAACACAAAACTTAATCAGTATGTATATCATGTAGTTCAACCCGGAGATACACTGTGGAGTATCGCACAGCGTTATGATGGTATATCGGTTGATGATTTGAAGAGGACTAACAATATTTATAACTCTAAAAGTTTGAAGCCCGGTACCAAGCTTAAAATTAAAGTTAAGGCATAGTTTTTGAATTGGTTTTTTCAAAGTTTTAAAAACCCCATCTTCATGAAGAAATTAGTTGTTTTGTTCCTATGCACGTTGTCTTTTTTAAATTCAGCCTTTGCCCAAAAAGAAAAAGATGCTGAGGTTGCCATTCCTCAATTACCGATTGATCCTGCCACCGGACTCTATTCTTACACCGAAGTAATTGAAATTCCCGGAACTTCAAAAGATGAGCTGTATAAGCGGGCATTTGCATGGGCAAACGTGTACTATAAGAACCCGGCGGATGTAATTCGTGAAAAAAATCCACAGGAAGGTAAAATTCTAATCAAGGCACGGTTTCGTATCAGTAATGAGCCCGATAAAAAAGGAGTTGTTACCGCTGCTGGTGATGTCATGTATTCTCTCACACTTAATTTCAAGGATGGTAAATACAAGTATGAAATTACGAAAATTAACTGGCAACAACTTTCCTATTACCCTATAGAACGATGGAAAGATACAGAGGCGGGATCTTATCAGCCGGTTTATAATCACTATCTGGCCCAGACTGATGAAATCCTGAAGGCTGTTATAGCTGATTTTAAAAATAAAATTGCTGAACCGCCAAAAGTGAAATCCACTGATTGGTAGGTTTCTTCCCGTTGCTTTTTTTATTTTTAATCAACAAAGCAGTTAATCCTGAATTCGGGTCTTTGTCATTTTAAACTGGCAAAAAATGTCATGACTGAAACAATACTTTTGTTCGACGGCGTTTGCAATTTATGTAACGGAATGGTGCGTTTTGTTCTTCGTCATGAACGTAACCCCACCATTCAATTTGCTTCTTTACAATCATTTACCGGGAGCAGTTACTTAAAAAACAGTGCTTTCTATAAAAGCGATTTGACAAGCATAATTTTTATAGAGAATCAAAAGACGTATGTAAAAAGTGAAGCGGCATTTAAAATTGCTGCTCATTTGAAGCAACCCTGGTCATGGATCAGGTGGCTCCGATACTTACCCTTACCAATCAGCGATTTTTTTTATGATCTAATCGCAAAAAACCGTTACAGGTTGTTTGGTAAATCAGATAAATGTATGGTTCCGGAAATGAAATACTTGTCTCGCTTCGTGCAATGAAACTAATCCAGTGTTATAAAATTCGCTGAACCTTCGAGTCGGATTTTATTTGATTTGCATTTGCGTTGGTGATCAATATAATTCCGGGCTGAGAATTTTTTTTAAAGGAACCCAAATCATTCCATCCTAAATATTCAGCTCCATTTCGTGTTGCCCATGTTAGCAAATCTTCAACAGGGATGTCAGGACAGGCATGGTGAATACTTTTTAGTTCCTCTAAAACTGATAATGTATCATTTGATGCGAGGCTATCAGTCCCTATAGTTAGCTTACAGCCGGATTCAAAAAACATTTTTATATCAGGCAATCTTTTTTCAATATACCTATTTGCTTTAGGACATAAACAGAACCAGGTTTGATTAAACTTGTCATTCTTCTTCAGGAATTCAATATCTGATTGAGAGGTATAAGTATTGTGAACCAATAACAGGTTGGTTTTTTCCGGAAAAAATTTGCTGATATGCCTGAGTGAAGTTGACCATTTAGATTTAAACCAATCCATTGTTACAACTCCATTAAGGAAATCCCAAAGCTCTCCGGAGCGCGATAAAAACATGGTGTTTTCGGCTTCGCTTTCCTGGTTGTGAATGCACCACGGAGTTTTTAATTGTTCCTGATGCTGCTTAATCATTATAAATAACTCGGGAGGTACTGAATAAGGTGCATGTGGAATAACGGAAGCATATTTATGAATGGCTAAAGCACCCATATACTTATGAATCCCTTCTTCAAAAGATACATGAGCACCAGTTGCATCCAAATTAAACACCTCAATAAAACTGTGATACCGGATAGCACTTGATTTTTTTATATCAAAAGTAAGGTCGGTATTGCAAATATCACCAACACCCTCGATACCGGACTTCCACATGGCTGCATCTGCTTCAGCTATGTGCGGAGCAATTCCTGATTTAATACTTTGCCTAGCCTGAACAAAATCCTTAATAAAACCTGTTAACCTTGTTCCTTGATCAATTTTTCCTTTAAGATGTGAAAGTTCCAGGTGGCAATGGGTATTAATAAATCCCGGACAAAGGATGCCCTCATAATGAATGACATCATCGGTTGCTCCCTGCATAAAATTGATAACCTTTCCCTGCGCATCTACTACCACAACATGATTGGGAACGAGGTGGCCTTCAGGACTTAAAATAAAATCTGCTGAATATTTACGCATCCCGCAAAGGTCTTAATTCCTTACAGAATATATTGCGCTCATCCGGTGAACGGAAATACAATGCGAATATTTTGTTAAGAATCTATTATTCAACGTTTTATAGGCCCGCATGGATTTTATTAGTACCTTTGTATCATAAAATGGAAAGCAAACCTGATATCCGTAACCTTTCACAAGAGGTGATTGCAGAAAAATTGAAAGACATGGGCGAACCGGGTTTTCGGGCGCGTCAGGTGTATTCCTGGTTATGGGAAAAGTCAGCCCGGTCCTTTGATGAAATGACGAATCTTTCCAAGTCATTACGAGAAAAGCTCAAAGAGCACTTTTCTTTAAATGCCATTGCAATAGCCACCAGCCAGGTAAGCAGTGACCGTACAATAAAGAGCGGTTTCCGTTTGTATGATGGGTTTGTAATAGAAGGAGTATTAATACCAACTGAAGACAGAATGACAGCCTGTGTATCATCTCAGGTAGGATGCAGTTTGACCTGTAAATTTTGTGCAACCGGAAAACTTGATAGGATTCGAAACCTCGATGCAGCTGAAATTTATGACCAGGTGGCAATGATTAAACAGCAATCAGAAGAAAAATACGGCATTCCACTAACCAATATAGTTTATATGGGAATGGGTGAACCGTTGTTGAATTATGCCAACGTCATAAAATCAATTGAACACATCACTTCACAGGAAGGTTTAGGCATGGCACCTAAGCGAATCACGGTTTCTACAGCTGGCATAGCCAAGATGATCAGGAAGCTTGGAGACGATGCCGTGAAATTCAATCTCGCACTTTCATTGCATGCGGCGAATGATGAAAAGCGAAGTAAAATTATGCCTATCAATGAATCGAATTCACTGGAAGCCCTGGCCGACGCACTGAGGTATTTTTTCAGTAAAACAGGATCAAGGGTAACGTTTGAGTATATTGTTTTTAATGGATTTAACGATGAGTTGAGTGATGCACGGGAACTTGCATTATTTTGTAAAAATGTTCCTTGCAAAGTAAACCTTATTGAATACAATCCAATTGATGGTGCTGAATTTACTAATGCACGGGAAGACAAAATTGATGCTTTTCGCGATTTTCTGGAAAGCAAGAACATTATTGTTAACATTCGCCGGTCACGCGGAAAAGACATTGATGCTGCTTGTGGTCAGCTGGCAAATAAAAATCAATAAAGATAAAAAGGGGCTTCTTTTTGTAGTGGAACCTCGACAATTTTAGTGTAAAAAGCTAAACCGCCCCCGGGGGAAGCCAGGAGCGGTTGAAAAGCTTTTCGAAAAGTATGGAGTCCCTTGCTGCATAGACGCCATGTTGAAAAGAATGATGTAAAGAAAATGTAGTTTTTATAAAAAGAAAACAGCCAATGAGGATCGTAGGTGTGTTTTTGAGGCATCGTCAGTTGTTTTCGAGGGAAAGGAAAAAGGGATAGGGTCTTTTGATTCAACTCCCTGCTACAGCAGGTTAAAAATACGACGGAATGAGATCAAGCTGGTCCCTTTTTGACTCTAAAAAAACGATTATTTCCGGCAAAGAGACATAAAAAAACCGGCGCCAAAGTAAAAAGTGCTGCGCCGGATATTAAACACACATGTAAATAAAGCATGGTTGGACCATTCCTACAACAAGAAATTAGGGAACGGTGGTATTTTTTGAGGGAACGTAATTTATAAATGAGAAACAGACGCTTCAACATCTTTATCCCGGTGCATTTTTGCTGTCAGGGTAATGATAACCCGGGTTCCGGGGTTGAGGTGAGTAAAATGTACCACCTCTTCAACAGAAGAGTCTAACAATAATAAACGCTCTTTTATCAGGCGGGTTCCTTTAGATTCATGCCCTGGCCTGTCGTTATTAGCCTGATGATTAAAACCTACGCCATTATCGGTGATGATTATTTGAAGATGACCGTTTGATATTTTTTTAATTGACAAGGTTATTTTACCCTTGCTGGTGGAGGGCATTATTCCATGCCAAATGGCGTTTTCAACGAAAGGTTGAATAATCATATTGGGGATTTCAAGATGGTAGGTATCCAGTTCAGGATCCACTTCAATAACCCACTCCATTTTATCATCAAAACGCATTTGCTCGAGGCTTAGATAATATTCAAGCCGTTGAATTTCTTCATGCAATAAAATAGAATTTTTTTCAGCCATATTTAAATGCATCCTCATCAGCCTCGCAAATTTTGCCAGATATTCATTTGCTTCAGCGGGACTTTTGGAATTAATAAAATGCTGAATGGCATTGAGGGAATTAAAAACGAAATGCGGATTAAGGTTACTGGCAAGAGCTTTTTGCTGAAACTCTACTATTTTTTGTTGCGTTGTAATTTTTTCGTGTTGCCTTTTCTTAAATGTACGGACCTGATTTTTTACGATGAGAAAAATTAATCCGGTTCCGGCAACAAAAATAACAAGGTAAAACCACCAGGTATAATAAAAAGGAGGTAACACAATGATGTTAACGGATTTAGCAGGCCCCCAAGCGCTACCCGTTAAACCGGCACGAAGTGAAACCAGGTGGTCACCGTGAATCAAAGAAGCGAATTGAATTTCATTGGAAGGAGCATTCAGCCATTCTCCATCATCAACTTTATATTGATATTTTATTTTATGAGGATTGTTATAATGAAATGCCTGAAATTTTAAACGGAAGGTATTGGCATCGTACTTGAATATATTTTCATTTTCCGGAAGCCATTTAACATTTCCCCTGCTAAAATTAATTTCCCTGATTGTGAGCGGATCATGAACCACATGCCGGAGTTCGTGCATATCCACCTGCAACAAGCCTTCGGAAGTTCCAACCCAGGCAACAGATTTTGAATCATCATAATAAATTTCATTTATGTTTTCTGAAAGAATGCCATCCTGCAAGGTCATCAAGGATTGTTTATTGTTGGACCAAAACAACAATCCGTAACTGGTCCCGATTAAAAATTCATTCTGACCGGTTATTGCTACACAATTTGTTCCCTGTATGGATGTTTTTTTTATGATGGTGATATTTTTAGCGTCAGTACTATTTTTAAGATAATAAAAGCCCGTATTGGTAACAACAAAAACGGAATCACCCTGAAGTTGTCTTATAGAAGAAATTTCATCTCTTTGAAAGCTTCCTCCGGGAAAAAATTTCTCGCTTTTGGCATTAATCAGACACAAACCTTTCTGACTCCCGATCCATAAACGGCCATATTGATCGGTTATCATGCAATTGATCCGGTGTGTATTGCTGGTACTATAAAAAACAGAATCAATGTATGGTTTGTATTGCATTTTCGGAAGACGGAATTCCATAATTTTATTGTCCCAGTTGCCTGTCAAAACTTTAAGTGAGTCAATCAATATACTACTGCAATGGGAATACCTTATATTGATATTTTCGTAGGCACAGCTAAAAGCGGATGAGAATGAATTTGAAAAATTATTGTCAATTGTTGCAACAAGATATTGATTGCCTCCATATGAAGTTATCGATTTAATATATTGTTTTACGCCTTGAATGTGTTTAAAACCATTAATGTTGTTCCCATCCGGATTCAGGTAGGCGAGTCCATCGTCGGTTCCAATCAGAAAACCTCCATTAGGAGTTCTGACAATTTTTAGAATATTGGAATTTGGCAGGTTTTCGGATTCGGGATAAATTAATAAATGATTATTGGTAAACAGGTGAATACCCTTTCCGATCCCGCTAGTCCAAATTGTTCCTGAGGGTTCCATGTAAATTCCTGTAATTGTTCCGGTATTAATCCGGGCCTTCTCTGAAACATTAATAATAGTATTTCCCGCAATCATGAACAAATCTTTTTGTCCCCACACATTGAACCAGATATTTCCACGGGAATCTTCATTGATATTTCGGATCATATTATTTTTTTCACTAAAAAGATGAATCGTATCCGTTATCTGTTTATTTAATATTTTAAGAATTTTTCCGTCACCCCCAACCATAATACTGTTTTCTTTTTCAAAAATGGAATATATGGGCATTTTTCCCAGCCGGAAAATTTCAATCCGCTTCTGATTCATCCCTTTCAATTGATAAAGACCGTCACTTCGCCCAAGAAGAATTGTGCCGTCATTCAATTGAAACATTGATAATGCTTTTATGCTGGAATTAATTGAAAAAATGGTATCAGCAAAAAGAATCTCTCCTGTTGACATTGATAAAAAATCAAATCCCCTGTTTTCATGTAAGGAAACTAACAAATCATTTTTTATAATAATTTGATTACTTCTCAGGATCGGGGATTTGTTAATGCGAATTAATTGTTCCGATACCGGATCAAAACTAAAGATTCCACTGCTACCACTACCAAGAATTATTTTGCCATCTTCGGTTGTAGTCAGTGAAGAAATATAGCTGGTTAGACCTAATTTTGCAAGCGTATAATTTTGAAAAGAAATTCCATCAAATCGACTCA
>JALYQW010000027.1 GCA_030855635.1 Bacteroidota bacterium
AGATTCAAAAATTAAAGACGGGTAAATAATCAAATGAACTTCCAATGGTTCCGGGAAAACTATCCATAAAGTTCGGAGAAAAGTTCGGAGAAAATAATCGAACTTTTGGAAAATAACCCCGAAATTAACATAGCAGAGATAGCGGAAAAAGTATCAAAAAGCACACGAGCAGTAGAAAAGCAACTTGCAAACTTGAAAAAGCAAGGTAAGATTGAGCGGGAAGGACCCTTTGACTTAGATATAATGTTAGTGAACAGGGAATTGAAGCTAGATATTCCGGGGACTGGCTTTACCCTCTCATGAAACCCGGGAGGAGATGCGGGGACAACAACTACACCCTTTTCATTAACGACTCATTGGGGAATAAAAAAGTATCTCAAAAATTTTAATCTTCAATCATTTTCATATTCTCCGGAAAAATTTCTTGAACTGGCGTTTCAGATGTTTAATCTCAATGATAAAAGCCTCATTGCTACTACCGCGTTAAATTTTGAAACGGCAGCAACACCGCTTGATGATTTAGCAAATGCTTTAATAACGAATTGGAATCTAAGTAATCTTACATTACCGTTAAGTACAGATTTTAAAACAGCAATTGATGAAATTTATACTGCTTCACAAAGCACTTCTGGGTTTAATTTAAAAACATCTATCGTTGGTGAATATATTATTGGTGCAACAGTTGAGGATACTTTCAATAATATTGAAAAACTGTTTTCACTTACTACAGGTGGGAATACAATTGATAAAATAAAAGATCTTTTTATTCCCAAAATATCTGCACGACTTGTATTAACCGCGGGCCTTGAATTTCCAAGAAGCGTATTAGTACCAGTTGATACAAGCCAGAATCCAGAACCAACCGGGAATACAACATTATTATTTGCAGAATCAGAATTTACATTTTCAACGAATGGGGGAATCGGGTTTGATACAGATATCACCCTTAATTTAACTCCTGCGTTATCACAAATTGGTAATACAGGATTGTTAATAGGGTTTTCCGGTGCCAAACTGGATTTCAGCAGAAACACAAATATTGCCGAAGCAACTGCTGATGGCAGACCCAATGAATTCATCAGTTTATATTCAAAACGCTGAAATCTATTTACCCAAAAATTGGTTCGGCGGGCAATCTTCTCCCTCTATTTTCGGCCACAACCTACTGATTTGTAGTGGAACGAGAGTTAGTCCGACAAAGGGCGAGATATTTATCCTGAATTTTAGCCGAAGGGAGACTCTTGGTCTGACAATGTTTAAATATACTTCATTTAATGAAGAGGCTTTTTTTCGCTACAATTTCATAACTAATTTTTATCCTATAAATGATCTCAACCTCGTCTGAAACGCCGGCCCAGAGATGTGGGCTTTCTTTTTATATTTTTTTAGTTATCTTTAAAAAAAAATCATGACTAAACTTCGGCCATTCCTGTTTTTATTAGCCTATATTTCACTTTTTGTTACTCAAATTTCACAAGGTCAAATTCCTGTTTACTCAAAAGTTCATGTACCTCTTCCTGATAAAGCAATTATTGATCAACTGAATGCGCTACATTTGGATATCGATCATTTTTCAACTCATCAAAAAGAAGGCATCTCATTTTTTGTTGCTGATGAGGAATTAACACTACTAAAAAACTCAGGAATTCCATTCAATATTGAAATTAATGACTACAGTAAGCATTACAACGAACAACGCGAAAAAGATTTACAATCAAATTTTCCGGTAGCCAAATTACAAAACACTGCTGCGGGTTTTGGTTATGGAAGTATGGGTGGGTTTTATACCAATCAGGAGGTGGAACAACAACTTGATAGCATGCATTTCCTTTACCCTAATCTTACTACAGATAAATTTTCAATCGGTTTTTCGGAAGAAGGTCGTGATATTTGGGCGCTGAAAATCACCGACAATCCTCTGGTCAATGAAAATGAACCTCGTGTGTATTACGATGCACTTCACCATGCACGCGAGCCCTTATCAATGGCAGTTACCATCAATTACATGTATTGGCTACTTGAAAATTATAACTCCAGTTTGCAAGTGCAACATATCGTTAACAACCGTGAATTGATTTTTGTTCCGGTGGTGAATCCCGATGGTTATGAATTTAACCGAATGACTTTTCCTAACGGTGGGGGTATGTGGAGAAAGAACAGAAGTTTTTCGGGTGGCAATTGTTATGGTGTTGATCTGAACAGAAACTACAGCACCGGATGGGGAGTGAACTCAAGTTGTTCAAGTACTAACATGTGTTCCGATACGTATCGTGGTCCCGCGGCCTTCTCAGAAATGGAATCGAATGCTGTGAAACAATTGGTCGATAGCTTGCAGCCAAATATGGCGTTTTCCATTCATGCCACTGCCGGATCATACCTTACGCCCTTCGGCTATAACTCCAGTCCGCCCAATTATGATTTATACTCCGAATGGTCCTCCGATTTTTTGGATGAGTGCGATTACCCCTATGGATCTACCTGGCAAATGTTAAACTATACTTCGTGCGGAGTTACCCGCGATTATTTGCATTCACAAGGAACCTATGCGTGGACACCTGAAATTGGAGGTAGCAGTTTCTGGCCACAGCAGAGCGAAATATTCGGACTTGTTGATGAAAACGTGCGACCGCTTTTCTATCTGGCATGGATTGCCGGCGCTTATGCGGATGTTCAAAATCATGTGGTAACAGGAAATGCCATTGCCGGTGGAGCACCCATCCCGGTAACGGTAACCGTAAAAAACAAGGGGGTGGGTGAAGATGCCAATAATGTTTTTGTTGAACTGAATCCGCAAAGTCAGTTAATCAATGTGACATCATCTGTAAATTTAGGTTCTATTCCAGCACGATCAAAAGCTGATAATATCTCCAATCCATTCATGGTTGAACTTCTTGCGGCATTCCCCGATTCATCGTTCAATCTGAACATAGTTGTGAGTCAGGATGGGGTGCAAACTACCCAGGAAACCATTACCCTTTTTACAGGAAACAAAATGGTGATGTTTATTGATGATGCAGAAAATGGCGCATCTAACTGGATTGCTGCCGGCAACGGAATACAGTGGGGAGTTGTGAATGATGATTCATATAGCGGCATCCATTCTTTCGGCGATTCAAACGGAGGCAACTCCAACGATGCTACTTCCAACTTTTTTACATTAGCATCTCCAATCACACTCATACCGGCCAATAGAGTCATTCTTGAATTTATGGCTAAATGGTCGATTGAATGGGCCGATACAGTTAAGCTTCAAATGTCAACTAACGGTGGTGGTACATGGGTAACATTACAATCATATACACTGAATAATAGCTGGATGCAGCAAATTTTTGATCTTACTTCCTATGCTTCCAATAACAATCTTACCTTCAGGTTCACGATGGTAACCGATAATAACACTCCTGCCGATGGATTTTACTTCGACGACTTTTCACTTACGGGGTACAGTTATACCACTGCCCTGAGCTCATCCTCTGGTTTTTGCAATGATTTAATTTTATTTCCAAAACCGGCAGTAGATAAAATTACGCTGCACTGTCCAAGCAATTTCGCCAGAAATGCATCCAAAAACGAAATTAGCATTTACGATATCTCCGGAAGGAAAGTGTTGAATGATGATGGCAGACTATTTAATAACGGTCAATTATCCATAGACATTTCAACTTTAAATCAGGGAATGTATCTCCTTCAATTGCAAAACAAACAAACTATTATCAGCAAAAGCTTTACTATTATAAAATAAAGTGGATTATCATTCCAGGGTTCGTATTATACTGGACATCTAAAGTAAAGCAAACTGCTAATCGAGTAACATTTCCCCGTAAGGTACATTCTGTGAAGAGGCGCTCACATATAGCAACCGTAATGAAATGCAGATAGAACACTTTATTCTTGACGGATCTGAGTGCCTAAGGGTCAGCTTGGCCGGAATAAACTGCTTATTGTGATTTAACAACATCAGCACGCTGTTGAAATAAAAATTCCGTTTTTATTGTAAAGCCACCTCTATTAAATATTTTACAATAATTCACTTATAATTTTTCGATATCAAGTTTTGTTCAAATTCTTTAAAATAGGTGTAGCTGTAATTCCATGAATAATTATAGAAATAACAATTATCAATACTACTAATGCCCACAATTGATCACTCCCTTCAAATTGTTCATGATTTACTGCATATGCTAAATAATAAATGGATCCAATGCCTCGAATTCCAAGAAAACTAATTGCTAAACGTTCTTTCCATCTTATTTTATTATATCCGATTAAACCTACTATTCCACATACGGGACGAATTATTAAGACTAATAAGAACGCAATACTAATAAGTGTAAGATCCAGATATTGAAATATGCCTCCGCTGATTGCAGCACCTAAGCCTAAAAGAATGAGAGCTGTAATAGCTAATTCTGATTTTACAATAAATGCATGTAAAGGAACATGGTATTCATGATCTCGTTCATATTGACGAATGGTGACAGCACCAAAGAAAACAGCGATAAAACCGTATCCTCCTAAAAATTCAGTAAAGCCATAAATAATCAAAGTGGTAGCTAATGATCCCATCCCAATAATAGATTTCGCTAATTTGGATTTAGCAGGTTGGGTTAAGATAAAACGTGCTAATAAATATCCTAATCCAATACCGATTAAAATGCCTACAGTTAATTCATAAAATACATTCATAATTAGCCAGCTTTGGAACCAATTAGATGGATGTACTCCAACCATAGCCATAGCTATAGCCATATTAGTAAAGGGAAATGCCAAACCATCATTTAGCCCCGCTTCGGAGGTGAGTGCAAACTTCACCTCACTTTTTTCACCCGAGTTTTCACCCGGTCCTTCTATTTGTATTTCTGCTGCTAATACAGGATCGGTTGGAGCTATTACTGCTCCGAAAAGCATGGCAGTGGCGGGAACAAAAGCTGCTACCCACCAACCAATAAACGTCGCCGCTGCAATAGTCAGAACCATAGTTATTCCTAACAATCGCCAGGTAACAATCCAGTTTTTAAATCCTGGTATTCGATCAATTTTTAATCCGGCTCCCATAATGGCAATTATTACTGTCAGTTCTGTAATATGCTCTATATAATCTCCATGCAGTTGATGATTTGGGATTATAGCTTTGATAGGGAGCAGACCTATTAAGTATCCACAAATCATTAATACTATGGGCATGGATAAAGGATACTTGGATAAAACCCGAGGCAGGACACTCGCAGCCAGTATAGCACCGCCAATAATTAGTATGATTAAATTATATGCCTCAAAAAAAGCTATGGCGTCTTTTAATTCCATGTGGTAAAATATTTATTCGCTTAAATAAAAATGATTAAATTGCTCGACAAAAGTCAAAGATAATCATTTGAATATAATTTTACTTGCATCAGTAAAGGAAATAAAAGTATGGTAAGAAGATGTAAGACTTCATCACTACAAAGAAAGCAGTATTGCTAAAACACAAGACAATCCATTCCAATTTTTATTGCTCAGAATAAACTGATACTCCCACAAAGGCACAAAGATTACAGGCCCTTTGTGACTTAGTGGGAATTCATGCTACGATTAGCATGCTGAGATCCCACAAAGGCACAAAGATTCCCACAAAGGCACTAAGATTACAGGCCCTTTGTGACTGAGTGGGAATTCATGCTGCGATTAGCATGCTGAGATCCCACAAAGGCACTAAGATTACAGGGTCTTTGTGACTTAGTGGGAATTCATGCTGCGATTAGCTGAGATCCCACAAAGTCATAAAGATTCCCACAAAGGCACTAAGATTACAGGGCCTTTGTGACATGCTGAGATCCCACAAAGGCACTAAGGTCACAGGCCCTTTGTGTCTTAGTGGGCATAACTGCTCTGAATTAGCACTTGCTGATATACCACAAAGGCACTAAGTTTACATGTTCTGTGTGACTTAGTGGGATTTCTTTTATTGATAGAATGGTTGTATTTTTGGTTTCAGAATGTTATCTTTAATTGATCAACCCGTATTGATGAACTCACTTAGGAGTAACTAGATTAAAAGTTTTTAAAAAGCACTATGTAAAACCAGCAATAAAATTATTATGGAGCAAAATAATGGACCCCAAATAAATTCAGAAAACAAACTTTCATTTCAAAAAAAAGTATGGATAACAACCGGGATACTTGCTTTAACAATAATAGTCTTATTAGTTTTTAAAGCCACATTTGGCGTTTTTCTTTTAGTGCTGGCTGGAACGCTCATAGCTATATTTTTTAGAGGGTTGAGCAATTTCATTCAGCGTAAAACAAAATGGAAAGAAGGCATATGCGTAGCTATTTCCATTATAGGCACCTTGCTAATAGTCGCAGGATTATTCTGGTTAATTGGAGCAAAAGTGGAGGCGCAAATAGCTGAACTAATGGATACCTTGCCTAAAACAATTGATAATGCAAAGGCGAAATTGAATGATAGTGCAATAGGCGAAAAAATTGTTAATAAGCTCTCCTCAAAAAATTCAATGGATAAAGCACAGGCGTTTGCGGGACAATTTTTTCAGTCCACATTCGGGGTGTTCGGTGATATATATGTGATTTTATTTATAGGAATTTTCTTCACCATTTCGCCCAAAACGTACACCCAGGGCATGGTTCAACTAATTCCGGTAAAAGGACAACAAAAGGCAGATCAGGTGTTAGATAAATTAGGTGAGCAATTACGCAATTGGCTCAAAGGAAAATTGTTTTCAATGTTTGTTGTCTTTGTTTTAACAGCCATAGGCTTAGCTATTATTGGAATGCCGCTTTGGCTTGTGTTAGCTCTTTTGGCAGGATTGATTAGTTTCATTCCTAACTTTGGACCTTTGATTGCGTTGATACCAGCAGTACTGGTGGCTCTAATGCAAAGCCCTCAAACAGCTGCTTTGGTCACCGGACTTTATATTTTAATTCAATTTATCGAAAGCAATTTTATTACAACTCTTGTTCAGAAAAAATTACTTAACATGCCTCCTGCGCTCATAATAATTGCACAGTTGATAATGGGTGCGCTTACAGGCGGATGGGGATTGGTTTTGGCAACTCCACTAACTGTTATCATAATTGTTTTAGTGCAGGAATTGTATATTAAAAACAGAAGTAATTGAAGGCTTTTTTTCTCTCAATATAGGTCAAAACAACACGCCATAAATCTAAATCATCATGGAAACTAAGAAACAGAAAACACTAAAGAATATTAAAATTATGAAAATGAAAAATGTAGCATTTGTAGCAATCACTTTATTTGCTTTGGGGTGTAAAGAAAAAAAGCAAACTCCTGCAGCAATCGAACCTAAAATTATTGAAAGTAGTATAGAGGCTCAAAAACAAGAAAAAGTTTTTTCAAAGGAAGAACAAAAGGAACTTACACCGGAATTTGCGTTACAAAGTTTAAAAGATGGTAACGCAAGATTTAAGAATAATGAACTCACCGCAAGAAATCATTCAGCGCAAGTAAGAAATAGTGTAAAAGGTCAATATCCTATAGCAGTAATTCTCTCTTGTTTGGATAGTAGAATTCCGGTAGAAGACGTTTTTGATAAAGGTATTGGAGACTTGTTTATAGCAAGGGTAGCAGGAAATTTTTCAACTACTGAAATTTTAGGCAGTATGGAATTTGGTTGTAGTGTAGCAGGTGCTAAACTTATTGTTGTACTCGGACATCAACACTGCGGTGCTGTAAAAGCCTCTATTGATGATATTCAAATTGGCAACATAAAATCGTTAACAGAAGGGATAAAACCAGCAGTAAAAATGGCACAAGATTTCTCAGGAGAAAAAAACACAAGCAATGATGCATTTGTCCATTATGTTAGCAAGAAGAATGTTTACAATACCGTTGACCAAATTCGTATGAATAGTCCAATTCTAAAACAGATGGAAGACCAAGGGCAAATAAAAATTGTTGGAGCTATGTACCAAATGGAAACAGGCAATGTAACTTTCTATTAAAAAACTTATAAATTTTGAGAAATAAATAAAATTTCAAGCCTTCAAGTTATTGATATTGGTTAATTATTGCACTATTAATATTTCGTAAGATAAATCATTGACAATCTGTCTAAGAAGGAAAATATTCCGGATAAACTCACATTTATTTTTAACTAATTTTGCATCTTCGTGAATGCAACTCGAACATTTGATCTTTCATCCGTTAAGAGTAGTTTAAATGTATTGGGTAACATGTTCGTTGCATCCGGACTGAAATATGAAATTTTTATTTACGGCAATTTATTCGTGACTATAAGTCTAATTTTATTTTACAGTGGGTGGACAAAGACTGCCAGGCATGCGGGCCGTGCATACAAGGCTTACCTGCCGGAATTTATGTTCGATGTGAGGTAAGGCGGGGGATCATTAGGTTGTGTAACAATTTTTAAGTTGTATTCGAGCAAGAATTCATCACCACGATTCAGTGAACGCTTTAAACTTAAGGCACAAAGGGCACAAATTTATCAGGTCGTGAGGGTGTGGAAAAGGCACATTACTCACTCTTGCCCAATCACCGATCAATCCGTTATGTGCAACACAGTTGACGACATCGCTTCTATTATATTAACCAACAAATGAATAAACCAACTTTTATTGAAGCATTAAAATTCTGGACAAAACTTGGTTTCATCAGTTTTGGCGGACCAGCGGGACAAATTGCCATTATGCATGAGTATTTGGTGGAAAAAAAGAAATGGATTAGCGACAGCAAATTTATGCACGCATTAAATTACTGTATGATTTTGCCCGGACCCGAGGCACAACAGCTGGCAACGTACACGGGTTGGATGATGCACGGCACTTTAGGAGGGCTGGCAGCAGGTATTTTGTTTGTGCTTCCATCAATGTTCATACTGCTTGCACTTAGCGCAATTTATGTTTCATTCGGAAATGTGCCTTGGATTTACGCAATGTTTAATGGATTAAAACCTGCGGTTATTGCAATAGTAGTTCTTGCACTTATCAAAATCGGAAAGAAATCTCTGTTAAGCACTTTCCATTATTTTGTTGCATTTGCGGCTTTCATCTTCATTTTCTTTCTGAATATTCCTTTCCCCTTAATCATTTTCGGAGCAATTATTATTGCAGCACTAACAAGAAAATTATTCCCAAAATTTGTTGCAACAAAAACCAACAAGACAGCCCAAGTGGAAAATTACGAAAATGATTTTTACATTAACAAAAAAACAGTTATTCCAAACATCGGATTTAAACCGCTTCGTTTCTTGAAACAATTGAGTCTAGGCATTAGTCTTTGGACAATTCCACTCATTGCATTCTATTTTTTGACAAGCGGCTTTCAATTTTGGAAAACCTTATCCGTTTTCTTTACGCAAGCTGCATTTGTAACATTCGGAGGTGCTTATGCTGTTTTACCTTATGTAGCACAAGTGAGTGTAGAAAAATTCCATTGGCTGACTAACTTACAAATGATAGACGGTTTAGCTCTTGGCGAGACAACCCCTGGACCTTTGATTATGGTACTTGTATTCGTGGGTTTTATGGCGGGGTATAATCATTTTGGCAGTTCATTGGCAATGGGAACTATTGCACTTGTAACGACAACTTTTTATACTTTTCTGCCGTGTTTCCTTTTTATTTTTATTGGAGCACCAATAATTGAACGAACGCAGAAAAATAAAAAGGTAAAAGAAATCCTGGCTCTCGTAACCGCAGCAATAGTGGGCGTAATACTCAATCTGACAATTTATTTAGGTAACGCGGTCATTTTCCCGAAAGAGATTTCATTTAATTCACTTGACTACATCTCTCTTTCGTGGACAGTTGTTTCGTTTATTGCATTGTATCGCTTCAATATAAATATAATTACCTGGATTGGCATAAGTGCAGTTTTCGGACTTGTTTGTTATCTGGCAACGATATAACTTGAAAGAGAAAAAGAAGGGCAGCACACAATCGAGTAACGTATTTGCTACTCGCACAAAACCTGCTAACGTCCTTCCATCACATCGAGTTAACAAGTTAGAATCTCCCCCGGGTAATAGCATACATGCTATTGGGGTCCGCGTTGCTGATAGTGAATCCATCTGATTCAAATACTACACCGAATATATTGAAAAATACCGGGATTCGGTCGAAAAGGGGTATATGTTGCAACACTGATTCGTGTTGAATTAAATATACAAAGTCCAGAGCCGGATTATGCAGGAAATTATCAGAATTTAATACCAATTTATGATGAGAATTCGTATTTTCACAGTTTGTCGTGGTTCGTAATGCTATGGCGACTTTGGGACATTAAATTAATAGCAAGAGATCCAAGCGGACAAGAACCATTTGACACGACAAACTATATAATTTATTTTTACCAATTGATTTGAATTTAAAAGAAATAGTTAATTATGAAAACTTATAACTAATTAAATATCAACTTATTGGGTTAATTATAAGTTTATCTTTTTGATTAACAACTTGTTATTTAAAAAGATACGACAATAGCCTACACATCTATGAATATATAGTGGCAGATTATACCCGAAACCAAGGCAACAATGGTATGATCAGCCTTGAAAAATTAATACATAACAACATCAATTAAAACAGTTTCAAAATTTGCGCAGTCAATAGAATATCATGTCAAAAAATAAAATTGAAGAAAGCGAATCCAGTTCAGCTAAGGAACGCACTGTTCTTTATAATTCGCTTATGAGTGCTCCTTCAGGCATTGCAATTTTAAAAGGAGCCACACATATTTTTGAATTTGCAAACGCTGCTTACGAAAAAATAGTTGATAGAAAAATCATAAATGGAAAACCGGTTCGGGAACTTTTTCCTGAAATAGAACAGCAGGGCCTATGGCATCTCCTTGATAATGCTTTCGCAACAGGAGAGCCCTTTATCGTAAATGAACTTCCTGTAGAATTAAAAAGAAAAGAAGATAGCATTTTGGAAAAGCACTATCTTAATTTAGTTATTCAGCCATTAAAAGATGAAAGAGGAAACACCGAAAGATTGTTATCGCATATTATTGATGTAACTGAACAGGTTGAAGTCCACAAACAAATTGAAGTTAGCGAAAAGCGTTTCAGTATGTTAGCCGACAGCATTCCTAATCTTGCTTGGATGGCTTATGCAGATGGCAACATATTCTGGTATAACAAAAAATGGTTTGAATATACCGGCACCACTCTCGAAGAAATGCAAGGATGGGGTTGGCAGTCGGTTCATGATTCTGAAGAACTTCCCAAAGTGCTTGCTAAATGGCGGGCATCTATTGAAACCGGACAGCCTTTTGAAATGGTGTTTCCGCTCAAAGGTGCAGATGGTAAGTTCCGTCAATTCCTCACCCGCGTTTTACCTGTTTATGACAGCGAAAACAAAATTTATAGATGGTTTGGAACCAACACCGATATTGATGAAGAGAAAATGTTAACCGAAGAAAATTTTCTTTTAGAGTTTGCAGAAGATTTTTCACACTATAAAACAGGTGCTGAATTTTTTGATTCTCTTGTTACTTACATAGCAAACAAAACAAAAATTGATTACGTATTCATTGGGGAGTTGACAGAAAAAGAAAATAATAATTTTACAATTAAAACCATTGCCTTAGCAAATCGTGGTATGCTCGTTCCCAACATCGAATATGCTTTACCAGATGGACCTTGCGAGCAGGTAATTCGAGACACTGTTTATAATTATCCCAAACAATGCAAAATAACTTTTCCAAAAAATCAAACCCTGATACAGTTTAATGTAGAAGGTTACGTGGGTTATCCCTTATTTGACAGCGATGGAAAAGCGATTGGCTTAGTGGCAGTGATGCACGAAAAAGAAATTTTAAATGCAGAATATGTTTCAGCACTATTAAAATTAGTGGCCAAACGAGCCGAGTATGAAATGGAAAGAAATGCCAATACTCACCGGCTTCACATTCAAAATGAAACTTTTAAACAAGCAGAAGAAAGCTCCATGCAGGGCAGCTATTCATTTAATTTAACAACTGGCAAATTAGCTTACTCTGATAATCTATTCCGGTTGATAGGATATGAGCCAAATGAATTTAAACCTTCATTAGCTGAATTTAATAAACATGTGCATCCGGAAGACAAAAATTATGTAACTCAGGCAGGTCAAAAAGTTTTACAAAGTAAAACAGCTGATGAATGGTACTACCGTATGATTACCAAAACCGGAAAAGTCATAAATATAAAAGGATCAGGAAGAGTTATTGAATCAGGAAATGAAGCATTATTAGTAGGGACCTTGCGGGATGTAACAAAAGAATTTGAACTCAACATAGAATTGCAGGAAAAAGAAGAGTATCGAAAGCAGATAATCAATAATGCTCCCGATGCTGTGATTGTAATTAACGAAAAAAGTATTATCACCTTATGGAATCCTAAGACAGAAGAAATATTCGGATGGAAAGCAGAAGAAGTTTTGGGATTGCATTTAACTGATACCATCATTCCAATGCAATATCGGGAAGCTCACAAAGAAGGAATGAAACGTCTTTTAAAAACAGGCGTAGCGCGGGTTTTAAATAAAACATTAGATCTTACTGCCCTAAATAAAGAAGGTAAAGAGTTTCCCGTATCCCTCACTATTTCGCAGGCAACGCAGCAGGGAAATAAATTGTTTATTGCATTTCTCAGAGATACCACTCTTGAAAAACAGAATAAAGAAGAATTAATTGTTAAAACAAAGCAATTAGAAGAAATGAATCAAACGCTGGAATTAAAAAACAGGGAACTTGAAAATAGCAATGATGAGCTTGCTTCATTCAGTTATGTTGCCAGCCACGATTTAAAAGAACCATTACGAAAAATTCAGGCATTCAGTAAACGCATCATTGAAACAGAAAATTTTTCAGACAAAACACAGGACTATTTCGATCGTATAATTTCAGCGGGAGAGCGAATGCAAAATCTCATTGATTCTTTGCTTGATTATTCCCATGCAAATAATACTGAACCGATTTTTAAACCCTGCGATTTAAATACCATTGTTGAAGAATTAAAACACGATCTGCACGAAAACATACTTGAACAACAAGCAATAATTGAATCAGAAAATCTTCCTACAATTAATGGAGCATATGTTCAACTTTCCCAACTATTTACAAATCTCATCGACAATGCTATTAAATACAGCCGTCCAGAAATCACACCATATATCAAAATTACTTCTTCAGTTATTGAAGGACAAAAAATAAAACATCCATCAGCAAACATTCAAAAAGCATATCACGTAATAAAAATTGCTGATAACGGAATTGGCTTTGAAAAAGAATATGAAAATAAAATATTTGAAATCTTTCAGCGTCTTCATCAGAAGAATGAATATTCAGGAACAGGTATTGGTTTAGCCATTGTTAAAAAAATTGTAACCAATCACAACGGTTTTATTATGGCAGACGGAAAACCTAATATAGGTTCAACATTCATCATTTACATACCAACCTCATGAACAAAATATTTCTTGTTGATGAGGATCTGGATGACCAACTTTTTTTTAAAGAGGCAATACAATTAATTAATCCATCTTTGCAATGCGATACAGGAACAAATGGAAAAATAGCTCTCGATAAATTAAAATTAAACACCTCTTTACCTGACATTATCTTTCTTGACCTGAACATGCCCATTATGGATGGATTTGATTTTCTAATTCAAATAAAAAAAGAAAATCGGTTAAACAAAATTCCTGTAGGCATTTTCACTACATCAAATATAATTCGCGACAAAGAAATGACAAAAGAATTTGGTGCGCAATTTTTTATTACCAAACCAAACGACTTCCAGGTTCTTAGTAAAAATCTGAAACATATTCTATCTGCAGATTTTTCAAACGATGAATATATATCAATTACATAACTATACGTTAACAGAGATTTTGTGAAAAATCTGCTTAATTAGACAATGGCAACTATTATTAATATAATTTAAATGGAAAATACCTCAGAAACCCTAAGATTAGAGAATTTATATAAATATGAAATTCTGGATACGCCCGCTGATGGTTGTTACGACGAAATAACTTCGTTAGCAACTAAAATTTTTTCGGTACCAATTGCAATCATAACGCTGGTAGATACTGATCGTATCTGGTTTAAATCCTCCTATGGTCTTGATGTTGAACAGATACCACGTAGTCCTGGGCTATGCAGTTCTGCAATAATGTCTGATGATATTTATGTTGTTGAAAATGCACGAGTTGATCCACGTACTTTATCTAACCCTTTAGTTGCCGAGGTTATGGGATTGCAGTTTTATGCTGCTGCACCATTAAGATCTTCAGAAGGATACAATCTAGGTACTTTTTGTATAATTGATAAAATTCCAAGAAGTATAAGCGTAAGAGAAGCTTCAATGTTAAGACAAATTTCAAGAATTGTGATGGATCACTTTGAATTGAAGCTACAGTCACGATTAATGATTAGGGATATTCAGAAAAACAGCTCTCGTACTTAAACCGCTTTTCGTCGGTTGACCTATACCTGGCAGGTTGCCCCTCAGCAGCACTCGCTTCGGCTTAATGCAGCCCCAAATTCAAAGCGTTAAACAGTATAATATGTTCGTATATTGATAGTTATCAGCATTTTGGCATTATCGTCAATTGATAAAATTACGTAACCCAAAACAAGATAGCTTCGTATGAAAAGCAAATTTCTGAGTATGCTTGAATTTAATTTTAATAATCCTATTGGGTTTTTAATTGCTTTTTTACCTGCATTGATAAACCTTGGAATTGTTGGTTATATCTTATTAAAATTACCTGAGAATCGGCTCACAAACCTGTTCGCATTGTTCACTTTTGCGTTGGCATGCTGGCAAATAAATGATTCTATTGCACGAATTGCTAACACTGCAAAAGCATTTGAAAATTGGGATACTATATTTTGTGCAGCATGGATTTTTGTGGGGCCATTGTGCCTGCATTTTGCTTTAGTGTATTCATCGTTGTTAAAAAAATCTCTTAGCAGGCCCGCTATATTGCTTTTATATGTTCCCGGAATTGTCTTTATGCTTCTTTACCAGGCACATATTTACCCACATTTTTATTCGCATGACAAGTTTTGGGGTTGGATTAATTATCATGATAAGCATTGGCTGGATGTTACTATGATTTATTGGATATCAGTGCTTGTAATTCTGGCAACTGTAATAATATTTCACCATGCATATGTTATCAGCAAGGATTTATTGCTGAAAAAACAAACAATCATGATCGCTACAGGTATTGCTATTCCAACTATAACCGGTGTAGTGGGACAGGTTATAATGCCAATCATCCTTAATCAGCCACCTATTCCATTTGCCTCTACATTTATGACCTTCTTTTCTGTTGCCACAGTCATTTCACTTAATAAATATCGCCTGTTCAACGCTTCTGACATTGTGAATAATGAAACTTTAATTGATGATATGCCTATTATGATGTTCAGCATTTCGGAAAGGAAAAGGCTATCATATATTAATAAATATGCTGCTGCCGCACTTAAAATAAATAAAGAGGAATTGGGATTTCTCCCTTTGGAGGAATTTTTACGATTTGGCACAAAGGAAGCTGAAGCAATATTTTATGAAGCCTATCAACAGGCATTACTCGGCTCAACAATCACAAATATTGAATCAAGTTTTATTTCTGATACAGACAAAATTGATGTAGCGATTTCCTGCAAGCCAATCATTAATAATGGCGTTGTGCAGGGAGTATTGTTTGCAGCCCGGGACATTACAGCCCTAAAAAACTCAAATGAGCTTATAATGTCAAAAGAAATGCTATTGGCTGATGCACAACAAATCTCCCACCTGGGCAGCTGGGAATGGAATATTAAAACGGATAAATTCTTGTGGTCAGATGAATTATTCAGGATTTATGGTTTTGATCCGGGTGAGTCAGAAGTAACTATTAAACAGTTTATAGACTGGCTTCATCCGGATGATCAAAAATTTGTACAAGATATTATTAACAACTCCTTCAATACTCTTGAGCCATTCAATTATTATGCAAGGGTAATAAGAAAAGATAAAACTCAGGTAATAATTCATGCTCGAGGTAAAGTAATAACGGACGGCAATAATAATGTCGTAAAAATGAACGGTACTGCCCAGGATGTTACGGAACAGCATGAAAATGAAAAAATGCTTCAACGGCAGAATGAAGAATTAAAGAAGATTAATAATGAGCTCGATAAATTCGTTTATAGCGTATCGCACGATTTACGAGCTCCTTTAAGTTCCATCCTAGGAGTAATAGGAATTGCACAAGATGATACCACAGATGAAATCATCCTCCAACACCTCACGATGCTCAAAGGAAATGTTAAAAAATTAGATGGTTTCATTTCCGATATTCTTGATTATTCTCGTAACTCACGAATGGAAGTTAAGAGAGAAGAAATAAACTTCAACGAATTATTAAGTGGCATTTCTCAAAACTTAAAATTTATGGGAGGTAACAACAGAAAAGTAGAAATCAACATTGATGTCAGCGGTAAACCCACAGTTCATACAGATAAGAACCGATTAAGTATTGTTCTAAACAACCTTATCTCCAATGCAATCCGATACCAGAATAGCCAGAATCCAAACCCATTTGTTGACATTAAAGTGGATACATCTGACACCGAAACCGGAATTATTATCCGCGACAATGGCATTGGTATTCGCAAAGAACTTCATCACAAAATATTCGATATGTTTTATCGTGTTTCCGAAGAATCCGTTGGTTCAGGTCTCGGTTTATACATTGTAAAAGAATCGGTTAACAAACTTAACGGTAACATAGAAGTCATCTCAGAACCTGGTGAAGGCAGTACATTTACTATAAAATTACCAAATAATTAAATATTCATCTTTCTGGACATCCGCATGCCCGAAATATACAGCTTTTAGATCCTGAAGACGATCACCGTGCAGCAAGTAGTCCTTATGTACAACCATTTCCTCAACAAACCTTTTTGGTAAACCAATCCTGGAAGTTTTAGAACAGGAAATTCAAGCCCTTTGGTACTTTACATTTAATTTTACCCAAAAGCTTCAGCATCCTCACATTTATTGAGATTCAAGGCATGTTTACTATAATCTTGTAAGGTTTTCATGACTATTCTTCATAAGTTAAGAAACTATTGAATTAACTCTGCGTTAACATCCTACATATTAAATTTAAGTAGAATGAAAATAGAACAAAAGAAATTCTCGCAACCAAAAGGATGGGAAACACTAAGAAACGACAGTTTCAATTCTTCCGATTGCGATCTTGTAATAATTTTCGGAAGTAAAGATCTACTGAAAGACGATTCACTCTACGATCGAATCCGCAGTGACTATCCCGTTGCTAATATTATAATGAATTCGACTTCGGGTGAAATAATTGATGTACAAGTAAATGATGAAACCATTTCACTTACAGCAATTAAGTTCAACAAAACCCAAATCAAAACCGCGTCAGTTAATATTGCATCTTATGCAAACAGTTTTGAAGCAGGCCGTGCTTTGACACAACAGTTTTCTGATTCGGATGACATGAAAAATATACTTGTCATTTCCGATGGACAGCTTGTGAATGGCAGTGAGCTTGTAAACGGATTGCAAAGCAGTATTTCTAAAGACATCATTATTACAGGTGGATTGGCAGGAGATGGATCTAACTTTAAATCAACGCTTGTTGGATTAAACCAAACTCCTACAGAAGGTATGATCATTGCTGTTGCTTTTTACGGTTCTCTTGTGATTACTTATGGTAGCGTAGGCGGCTGGGATTCTTTCGGTCCTGAGCGTCTCATCACAAAATCAAAAGCAAATGTTTTGTTTGAATTAGACGGTAAACCCGCACTTGATATTTATAAAAACTATCTTGGTGAAAGAGCAAAAGACCTACCAGGTTCCGGACTTCTTTTCCCATTGAGTATCCGCAACGGCACTCCTTATAGTTTGGTAAGAACAATACTCGCAGTTAATGAAGATGAACATAGTGTAACTTTCGCAGGCAATATGCCCGAAGGCAATTATGCCCGTCTTATGAAAGCAAACTTCGACCGACTTATTGAAGGTTCTTCTAGCGCAGCAACAAATAGTTTAAACGGTCATAAACCCGAACTCGCTATTCTCATAAGTTGCGTTGGTCGTAAACTTGTTTTAGACCAGCGCATAGAAGAAGAGGTGGAAGTAGTTCGTGCAGTGTATGGAGATAAAACTGCTATCACCGGTTTTTATTCGTATGGTGAAATAGCACCGTCTTTCAGTTTCGCTAAATGCGAATTGCATAATCAAACGATGACAATCACCACCTTTACCGAAGAATAAATATGTACAATAAACTTTTGCAAAGGCAGTTACAAAAGCATCTTTCTAATACTAGTCTGCCCGAAGAATTACTTCCGCTTTTAAAAGTCATTAGCGATTCGTATGAGCATTATGAGAGCGACCGCTTAATCCTTGAACGTTCCATGGAACTCAGTTCCTATGAAATGATAGAACTGAATAATACTCTGCGAAAGGAAACGGAAGAGTTGAAGAAAAATGAGAAGTTCACCCAAACTATTATTGATAGCAGCAATGATTGCATTAAAGTCCTGGATTTAGAAGGTCGTTTATTGTCAATGTGCAAAGGTGGTCAGCAACTAATGGAGATTGATGATATAACCGTTTACCTTAATAAGTCATGGATAGATTATTGGCAAGACGATGATAGAATCGGTGCCATTGAAGCTATTGCAAAAGCAAAGGAAGGTGAGGTAGGGTCATTTTTAGGGTATTGTAAAACTGCAAAGGGCAAATCCAAATGGTGGGAAATTTATATTTCACCAATTAAAGATGTTCAAGGAAACATAATTAATTTGTTAGCTACCTCTCGAGACATAACCGAGAGAAAAAAAACTGAAGAAGCATTACAATCCAGTGAAAAGCGGTTCAGAAGTTTAATCGAAAATAATGAAGATGGCATTAGTTTGAAGGATGCTCAATTAAATATTATCTACCAGAGTCCGTCCATAGACCGGATGTTAGGTTTTAAAATCGAAGATAGAAAAATAAATTCCGAGTTAAGTTACATTCATCCTGATGACCTTAACGAGGCGAAAGAACTTTTCTTAAAAGTTCTTAGTAATCCATCGTGCTCTTTTCCATTCCGGCATCGAAAACTTCATAAAGACGGCCATTATGTATGGACTGAAGGAACCATTGTTAATATGCTTAATGATACAAGTGTAAATGCAATCGTTGCTAACTATAGGGATATAACAAATAGAATGCAGACAGAAAGTTCACTGGCTGAAAGTGAAAATAATTATCGGGGTTTATTTGAAAAAATGTTGGATGGTGTTTATAAAAGCACCAACGAAGGAAAGTTTATCGAGGTTAATCCTGCTATGGTTACAATGCTTGGATATGACAGCAAAGAAGAGCTTTTGTCCATTGATATAAAATCTGAATTATATTTTGAAAAATCGGATAGGGATAATGCCGTAGTACAGGATAGCACCGAAGGAATAGCTGTGTTTAGATTAAGGAAAAAAGATGGTTCTGAAATCTGGGTTGAAGACCGCGGGAAGTATGTATCAGATGAAAATGGCAAAATACTTTACCACGAAGGTTTCTTACGCGATGTAACCAAAAGGATGCATACAGAATTTGAATTAAAAGAGAGCCAAAAAGAAACTGCCGATTACAGAAAGGCGCTGGATCAATCATTGATTGTAGCTATAACCGACCAAAAGGGGATCATCACTTATGCCAATGATAATTTCTGTAATATCTCAAAATACAGCAGGGAAGAATTAATAGGCCAGGACCACCGGATACTAAACTCCGGCTTTCATACGGCGGAGTTCATGAAAAATTTGTGGACATCAATCAATGATGGCGAAGTATGGAAAGGGGAATTAAAAAATAAAGCTAAAGACGGGACTATATATTGGGTTGACAGTGCTATTGTTCCTTTTCTTAATGAACATGGCAAGCCTTATCAATATCTTTCTATAAAAGTTGATATTACAGAAAGAAAAAAAGCAGAAGTGAATATCCTTGAAAAAAACTCTGAACTTCAAAAAACAAATTCAGAACTCGACAAATTTGTTTACAGTGTCTCTCACGATTTACGAGCACCCCTTAGTTCCATCCTTGGAGTCATAGAAATTGCCCAGGACGATACCGCCGATGAGTTAATGATTGAGCATCTCCAAATGCTTAAAGGAAATGTCAAAAAACTCGACGGATTCATTTCCGATATACTCGATTATTCACGCAACAGTCGCATGGAAGTCAAAAAAGAAGAGATAAACTTTAAAGAACTTCTCAATGATATTGCCCAAAATTTAAAATACATGGGTAGCAACAGAAGACAAATAGATATTAAAATAAATGTGAACAGCAATTCTCCGGTTTATACGGATAAAAGTCGTCTAAACATTGTTTTAAACAACCTTATTTCAAACGCTATTCGTTACCAAAATAGCCAAATCCCCAACCCATTTGTAGACATCAAAGTTGATACATCCGACACCGAAACGGGAATCATCATTCGTGACAATGGTATCGGCATTCGTAAGGAACTACACCAAAAAATATTTGATATGTTCTATCGCATCTCCGAAGAATCAGTCGGCTCCGGTCTCGGATTATACATCGTAAAAGAAGCTGTTAGCAAACTCAATGGAAACATAGAAATCACCTCCGAACCTGGCGAGGGCAGCACATTCACCATAAAAATACCTAACAATTGATATTTATAAACATGGAATTAACAACCAACAAACCGTTCTTCAAAAGCGTACTTGTCATCGACGATAATATCACCGACCGATATATCGCAAACCGAATAATTCAAAAATATGAGTTTTCCCAAGAAATTATTTTAAAAGAATCAGCTCTCAAAGCACTTGAATACCTGCTCTCATTACAAAATACACCCGAACTCCTCCCGCAATTGATATTCCTCGACATTCGCATGCCCGAAATGGACGGATTCGGTTTCCTCGATGAATATGCAAAATTCCCCGAATCAATTAAATCAAATTGCGTCATCATGATGCTCTCCACCTCCTTAGACCCCGAAGATCACCAACGTGTAGAAAAAAGTCCATTCGTAAAACGCTTTCTTAACAAACCCCTTGATAAAGCAAACATGGAATTACTCGAACAGGAGTTTATAAAAAAAATATGAAAGCTAATTATTCAGCTTTTTTTACGTTTAAGACTAAACAAACCCGTTCATACCTCAAAAGAAAAATATTCCATCAACAACGTACTGAACTTTTACAGCAAGCGGATTAGGCTATTCCCTCAGGTAGGCTTCCTGCTCATTTTTGTAATTCACATTTATGTCTTGTTTTTATTATGGGCAAATGCGTTGGACAATAATTGAACAAGGTCACAACACACTGACATATGTTTATAAGTTAAATATGACGGTTGATGATGATTCTAATAAGCCTTAATCCTGACTTTGCTGAGTAAGGATAAAAACCGGAAAACATTCAAGGGAAAATTTAGGACTGAAAACGCACTGTTTCATATCGCGTCATTGATTGAGGGCAATCGATTTATTTCAACCGATTTATCTGAAAGAAACAAAGTGGAACTAATAAGGGTTCGCTAGCTACTAGTGCTACTAAGGACGTGGTGCACAAGAGGATCTTGGCTTACGTTGTTACTACCGATTTTACACCACTGGTTCTGGTGATTGGCATACATGCGAAATCAGGCTGCAATAATCTCATCTATCCAAATTCCGTTGTATCAATCCTTTGAAAAGATAATCAACAGATGAAGCAGTTAAAAAAGTTTACCGGAATTTGGTACTTGTGATTCATTTAATTAAATTTGATATTAAATCTGATCACATCATGAAATCTGCCCGGCAAACTACAGTTCCAATTGGCGACTTCTGGACACAAAAAGCGTCCCCGCCAACTCGAGATCTAAAAGGTTTTCGCAAAACCAAGTGAATGTTACCAGGAAAACAATTGGTGACTCAAAGACTTCAAATAAGTGTGCAAGAAATTAAGTTAACAGAAATGAAAAAACAATTACAAACACAAACAATTTTCATTTTAGGACAAATTATTTTTATGATTTTCTTGCCTTTCTTCTCCAATGCGCAAGCACCAAATCCTGTACTGATAGGTTACTTTCATAATTGGCATGATTTCAATTCACCATATGTTCATCTTGACCAAGTTGATTCGCGTTACAACATGATTGATGTTGCTTTTGCCGTTCCACAGGCCGGAACTGATTATAAAATGGAATTTGTACCCGACCAGGTTTCACAGGCAACCTTCATTTCACAGATACAAACAATACAAGGACAAGGTAGAAAAGTAATTATCAGTATGGGAGGTGCTACTTCTCCAATTTCATTAGACAATATTGCCGAAAGAGATACCTTTGTTACAACAATGACAAACATCATCAATACTTACGGTTTTGACGGTATTGATATTGATTTAGAGGGCAGTTCGCTATCAATAAGCGGAGGAACAATTTCTGCTCCCGCCGACCAACCTATAATCAATCTCATTTATGCTATCAAACAAATAATGGCAAATTATTTTTCCCAAAATAACCACCGTCTGATTTTAACAATGGCTCCTGAAACTGCTTTTGTTCAAGGAGGGCAATCTACTTTTGGAGGAATGTGGGGTGCCTACTTGCCCGTCATTGATGCACTTAGAGATTCCCTTGAAATTTTGCACGTGCAACTTTACAACAGCGGTTCTATATTTGGAATCGACGGAAATATTTACACACAAGGAACAGCAGATTTTATTATTGCACTTTGCGAGGCGGTCATTCAAGGGTTTAATACAACAGGCGGAATGTTTGGAGGATTGCCTGCAAGTAAAATTGCAGTCGGACTTCCTGCCTGTTCAATAGCTGCAGGCGGAGGTTATACTGATACGGCATCGGTAAAAGCAGCAATAAATTATTTACGGGGCAGCGGAACTCAACCCGGCTCATACTCTTTATTTAATGCAAGTGGATATCCGACTTTCAGAGGGATGATGACATGGAGTATTAACTGGGATGGTATTCCAACTTGTGGAGGTGCGTATGAATATGCACAAAACTTTCAAAACATTTTTGAAACTGCAACATCAATTTCAACTGATAATAACTCTGAAAAACTATTTTCAGTATTTCCAAACCCAACAAGTGAACTCTTATATTTTAATATGAATAATAAATTAAGCATACAGAAAAACATTCGCATTTATAATACACTTGGAGAAATTGTTTTCTCAAAATCTGTTACAGGAGAAAACGAGACGATAAATATTTCAAACCTTCCAAATGGAATTTACTATATAATCCTTGACAATTACAGAAAGCAAATAATTAAGCAGTAACATTTTCATAGCTATAGTAGCACGAATGGAAAACAAAATGACAAACTCAAAGTCTAATCTCTATATTTGAATTCAGAAAATACTTCAACAAATGAAATCAGTCCTTCCACTCCTCGCTCTTCTTGTTTCCTGCTTCACCTCTTTGAGCCAATCCCAAGTTGAAAAGGACCTGTGTATGCCTAAAAACGACGAGCGGTTTGATAGTACGTACTTCGTTCTGGTCCATTCTATGCCACGGTATGCGGAGGATGCTAACATACTGCAGGAATTCTTGATAAAACACTACAAAAAGGCGAAACTCAATTTTAAAGGGTCTAATACAACTTATGCTTCTTTTATTATTGTCACAGATGGTTCCGTTAAAAATTTAAAGTTCCTCCGGCCCCCGGCAAATAATGAGGTGCTCCGTAAACTGGAAAAAATAATGGCAAACATGGCAAAGTGGCTGCCGGGCGAATGTGATAATAAAGCTGTTCCAGTTTTATATAATTTACCTTTGAAATATTAGAAATACATTTTAGCCTTAGGGCAAATTCAATACTTCACAAAGCGCTTTGCAGTATTATTTTCTCCACCTGCTTTTATAAAATAAATTCCCGATGATAAATCTGATATGTCAATTGTCTTATTCAAATTCCTCTTAAAATTTGATGTTTTAGCAAATCTAATAAAAAGTTAGGCATGTTCAACAAGGTGGATAAAAATTGAAACCTTTTCGCTTTAATGCAAAATTTGTATATTTGTGATAAATATGGGTCAAATGAAAAAATATTTACTTATAATTGTTATATTTTTAACACACTGTATTTTAAGCGCACAGTCGCTAATGACCGTTGAGCAGGTTTATAATTATGATATTGGAGATCTGTTTATAAGAAAAGGTAATAATTATTTTTCTCCCCCGGTTTATACAACAACAATAATAAATAACAAATATTATAGCACCTTATCTGATACCCTGTTTTATGAGGCTGATATATTTTCATACATTCCTGCAG
>JALYQW010000032.1 GCA_030855635.1 Bacteroidota bacterium
TAAGGGCGGTGTAATCCAAATATACCCGTAATCCTGGATCTTTCTCATCGGAGACTCTCAGCAAATAAACATAAGAATATAATTTCTATATCAGCAACCCCTGAATGTTCCGATAATCAGTAGCTAAGACATCTTTGGCATTTCCTTTGTAAATCTTTAAATGATACTTCATGCAACCAATTTTTAAAAAGAATTTTAATTATGAAAAAAATTTATTTCACATCACTATTTATTTTATTTTATTGTACTGTTTCTGCTCAGGCTGTTTATCAAATGATTATTTACGATGAAAAACCAGAGCCCGGATTAGTGCTTCAATTACCAAATAAACCTGAAATGGTGCAAAACACTATTCTTCAAAAGCTAAAGGAGATAGGTTATGAACCTGAAACGAAAGGCGCGTTATTTTGGAAATCAAATAAAGTAAATGGGTTTTATGTTTTTAAGCAGGTGAAGCTACGCGAATTGAACAATCAAACCGTGGATCTTTATTTCAATGTAGAAAGTCAAAAAGATGACAAAAGAAAATCAACACTTTACATGCTTGTAAGCAAGGGGTACGATAATTTCGTTTCCCCCGAATCTGATTCGGCGGTTTATAGAGCTGCACGACGGTTTTTAAATGGATTTGTAAAAGAAACGGCAGCTTATAAATTGAGTATTGCAATTGAAGAACAAACGGAGAATTTGAATGATTCAGAAAAGAAAATGAAAGACCTGAAGGAGGATAATGAGGATATGCAAAAAGAGATAGAACGTTTAAAGAATGATATGATTAAAAATAGGGAAGAGCAACAAAGTCTGGAAAGCAAAATGCAGGAGCAAAGGAAATCACTTGATGATGCCAATGCAAAGTTAAAAATGTTAAAAAAATAATAATAAAAGGAGCAATTAGGTGATTCTAATATTTTATAGATGGAAAATTCAAAAAAAGGTTTTTATATTGCCATTGTTGTTGCGCTTGTTCTGATAACCGGAATTTGGATTTGGAAAGATGTTCAATTGAGCAACTTGGAAAAAGAATGTGAGAACCGTGATAAAGAAATAAAAAACCAGTATACCCAACAAATACTTGAAATACAAACTCAGGATTTAAAATCAATCATAAAACCATTAGTTTGGGCAGTAAGAAGCGAAATGCTGAAGAATAATCTCACCGACATTAACTTTTATATTGCGGAATTGGTTAAGGAAAAGGGATTTCAGTTCATACTTTTAACTGACGAAAAAAACGTTATTCTTTCTTCTACAAATAAGAAATGGGAGGGAAAACCTGTTGAAGTTTCAGGTATTTCATCAGACTTATCAGGAGACAGCACAATAGTTAAAACCGTAAACAATAATATCATTTTGGCTGGCGCTCCTGTAATGGGTTTTAATAAGCGATTGGGAACGGTTATTATTAGCTTTAGCGTTGCGCCTCCCCCTTTCAAATAGTTGCGATATTGCAGTTGCAATTATAGCAAAAAAAGACCACGATATCCAGGTAATTTGTCAGCTTGGAATTAGATACTAGGTAATTTAAACAATTAAAAATGAAATACTATGAAACGCACCATTAACAGTTTAGTAGGATACACCATTAAAGGAACTGATGGTGAAATTGGAAAAGTAGAGGAGTTCTATTTTGATGACCGCACCTCAACCATACGCTATATGGTTGTAAAAACGGGTGGATGGTTTTCCGAAAAAAAAGTTTTGATTTCGCCTGAATCATTTCAAAAGGCTGAATGGGAATCAAAAACATTTTCAGTAAATCTTACCCAGGATCAAATAAAAAACAGTCCCGATATTGAAACAGAAAAACCTGTTTCTCAACAGCAGGAAGAGTTAGTCCGAGGATACTACTCCTGGCCCGGCTATTTCGGATACGGAATGTACGGATACTGGGGGCTTGGCATGTGGGGCTATCCGGTAGCTGAAGAAAGTGCAATAGAAAAGGAAATGAAACAAATGGAAGCGAAAGAGCCTACGTATGACAATCCGCATTTGCGCAGCACACATGAAGTTACAGGTTATGATATTCATGCAACGGACGGTGATATTGGCGAAGTGGAAGATTTTATAATTGACGATGTTACCTGGAAAATTCATTTTCTTATTGTAGAGACCGGCAATTGGTTTTCTGGAAAAAAGGTGCTCATTTCACCACAGTGGATTAAAGATGTAAAATGGCATGAGCAGGAGGTTACAATCAATCACTCAAAAGACGATGTGAAAAACAGTCCCGAATATGATTCTTCGCAACCGATAAATGATTCGTATGAGCATTCCCTCAATGATTATTACGGAAAAGAGATTCATCACTAAAATTAATGGCATGTAAAATGAAACCATCAAGTCGCATTTGAAATCGGGGCAAGTGGAGTTAATAAGTTTTCACAATAATGTAAATTTCAAAATCAGAATGATGAAATACTTCGCATTACTTATGATTTTTTGTATGGTTACCGGCGCATGCCGGAGATCTGGTAACGGCAAAACCGAAACTAACTATAATGAAAGTGTGAATACTATTAATCCGCAAAGCAGATTAACACCTGCAAAAAGGGATGCGACCAAAGTATATAAAGTGGATTTTATGGTTCCGGTTGTGTTTTTTGTTGAAATTTCATCAAAAGATATTGAGGTAAGAGGTACTGATTCCTATTCCATTTATTCTTTTGAGGAGAATATTCTTTTTGATTTTGATAAATCAACAATTCGTCATCAGGGGTATGATAAGCTCAATGAAATTATTGCTTCCATTAATAAGCGGTATCCCGAAGCAACTATAGCCATTTATGGTTTTACTGATTCTATTGGCTCAAATGATTACAATAAACAATTGGCGCTTGACCGTGCCAATACCGTAAAACAATACTTGCAGCAAAAAGGGAACATTGAATCAGATAGGATAATAGTGCTTGCAAAGGGCGAACAAAATTCGGTTTCAACAAATGAAAGCGAAAAAGGCATTCAAAAAAATCGAAGAGTGGAAATTGTAGCTATAAAAGATGATCAAATTCAATGATTTTAAATGCTATAAATTATTTATTGGGTTTGATTATGAAATGACAAATATTCAGTTTCTCTATCTCATGAACATTGATCAAACAACTTTTAAAAAGTTCTGGAAATGTAACCATTTTGACGGAGTTTCTTGATTTTAAGATATTGAAATTCAAACATAAACGTCAGGTAGAAAAATGAATCAGTTGAACCGGTAAATTAAAAATCACTTTAAAATGAAAATATATAGAATAAATTTTGAGTTGATGTTCCTCATCGTTTCCTCTTTTCTTTTTTTTAACGGTTTAAATGCATTGGCACAAGAGGGCTCAGTGCTAAAAGATGTGGATATTTTAGAGAATCAAAAAACAGTTTTAAAGGAAGATTATCCTCACGTCTTTGCAGAGGTAGATATTAAAGATGTACAGAAAATTAGTGACAAGCATTCAAAAGTATTTTATAAAAAGGGCGAGGATCAATATGAAGCTGTTGTTAATTCCGGCAGGAAAGATTTGCTGCTTGTGGCAACTAGTAAGGTTATGAATGAAAGTGAAATGCCCAATGTGGTGATGGATGCATTTAAAAGTTCTAAATACAAAAGATGGAATGTCGATAAAACCTATGAGGTAACAACTCCTTATTCAAGTCTGTTTTATAGAATTGATGTCTCAAAAAATAAAGGAGGAAACAAGGAAAAGAAAACCAAATCTCTTTTTTATACACATTTGGGTCAGTACAAAAAACCTCCTTATTAATTATATAGAATGACCCAAAAGGCAATTACCTTGACTCCGAAGAAAGACTGATTACTATAAAACGCGAGGTATACAAGTAATCTGTTATAGAAAAAGAACCCGGAAGCATTGTATGAACAATCTCTTCCGGGTTTAATCTAAAGGATATTTATTGATTGCAGATGTTTTAAGCTGCAATTTTTTCACATTCTTCTTCGCACTCCCGGCAAGTATTTGCACAACTTGTACAATGGGGGTTGTCGTGTTGTTCGCATTCTGTTGCACATGCGTTGCAGGCATCAGCACATTTTTGAAACACGTCTGAATTGGTTTGTCCTTCCGCCACAACATTGTTACAGGCATCGGCGCATTCAGTGCATAATCGGGCACACTCGTCAAGACCTTGTTCTGTGCAGTGTTGAGCGTTTGTTGTGCATTCATCTGCGCATTCGCGACAGAGGTCAATACATTCCTGATTTGAATTTTGATTTTCCATTTTTATTTTTTTAAGTATATGATTGTAGTTTACTTTTTAACTATTATCATACGATTAAAAATCATGCCATAAGAAGAGGAGTAATTTTTTCAATGCAAATCAAAAGTCAGTACCAAATCTCTATTTCCTGAACCGGAATGACAAGAGATACAACCATCCCCTTTTTTTCCGGTGCTGAATGTTACGTTGCCATCGGGCTTGAATTCCGCCCACTGATAGCCACTCCCTGAAACAGATGATGTAGGCTCTTTTTTCATAACTGCATATAAGTTTAATGGACCCGTGGGGGAGGAGTAAATTTCTTTTACGATAACTGAGCCTGTAGGGAATGAACTTCCGACAGGAAGTTTTCCTGTGGAGTCCAATGCTGCCTGTGCAATGGCATTGAAGCGCACTCTTTCAAAACCGTGAGGGCTGTTGCCTGCACCTGCTGTGATGCCGGGTGTACTAACATAGTAAGTGTATCCGCTTTGTCCCACTAATGCAAACAATGCTTTATCATTCTCAGGACTTGAGTCATCATCTTTTTTGCATGATTGGGCAAGACAAACAAAGCAAAGTATTATTGTAATGATTAATAAATAATTTTTCATGTTTTTGATTCATTGTTAGAAATCAATTCATTATTTATTGCTTGTATATTTTTTGAGAGTATTCTCCTTTATCGGTTTTGACAGATAAAATGTATGTTGCATTTGGCAAGGCAGAGATATCAATTTGACTTTCGATGTGTGATATTAATTTTTGCATTACTATTTTTCCTTCGAGATTGTTTATTGAAACTGTTGCAGATTCAGATTCACCTAACTGAACTGTAATAAAATTATGAGAAGGGTTGGGGAATACGCTTGTATATAATTCATAGTTGTTATTATTAATTCCTGTTGTTCCCACTCCTGCAGATGCCGGCACTGCCTCGGCCTGTACCAAATTTTTAGAAGTTGTTTCTTGTAAAATTGCCAGTGTAAATATTCTGGAAAAATTCCAAATGGGATTGGACAATGAATTAAAGGTAAATACTACTGAATCGCCCACTGTTGCGGGTAGTGTAACGGCATCTCCTGTGGTACTGGTTAATGATTTTCTGAAAACATCAAAATGTAGGGGTTCACCGTTTCCGCCTGTATAAAAAACGGTATCTTCTGCAAGTGAAACAAAAAGTGATAACGCACCTAAAGTATTTGTTGCTTCTGTTTTTATTATAATTGTTGAACGAATAGAATCGGTAGAAAATTTTTCCTGTACAATGCGGATGCTTGCAGGTGAGGTTAATCCTAAGTAAGGATTAAAAAGTGCACTGCTTGAATAATTTGACGAGGCTGAAATTACGGTTCCATTTATAACTAATCGAGGCGTGCTTCCGTAAATTCCGTAATAATTTGTACGTGCATCATTGGCTGCTGCATTTTGTTGATAAAGCAAACAGTTGGGATATGGGGAACTTGGATGTATGGCTAAATGCAATACATTGGTTTGTGCATTCAGGTTGGTGTAGAAACCCGGGTTTCTTGAAGCGCAAACACTGCAATTGGTGTTGGTGAAATGCTCTACAACTGCTTTTTGGGGAACTTGTGAAAATGCAAGCTGACAGGAAATTAAAATTGCGAAAGCTGATAATGTGAAAGTTTTCATTTGGAATTTGTTAATATTTATTACGAAATCTAATAGCGTTATATAATGTAATTAAGTTCTAAGATAGGGACTAAATGAATGCAAAAAGTAAATATAAGAAAGTTTTCTCTAAAGTGATGTTTCACTTTAGAGAAAACCTGTGTTTAAATTTTGAATTTAGAATGTTGCCAATCCGGCAGCATGATCTGGAATGTTAGAAAGACTGCCAATAGCATTTAAACCGCCAAGGAGGGTGCGGTTGTATTCGCCTATGGTGTTGGCTGCTCCGTTCAGAGTGTAAGCATTAAAATTATTTGATGCAATTACCATATCAAGTGGACCATCATCACTTGGGATTGCTGCATGAATTAAATATAATGCACCATTATGAGCTACATAATAGGAAGAAATATTATTGCTTGCTGTGTTGGTTGCAAATGCAAAGCGACCGTGCTTGGTTACTGCAATCCAACATGCGGCAGCCTGATTGTTTGCAACGGCTCCATTAACTGCATTTAAATTCCCTGAATTGACTCCTGAGTAGGAAGTAACAGAACTTAAACCTGCTGCGCCTCCTGCTGCATTGGAAACTACCATATAGTTGTTACGTGCAAATTCAAAACCGAATGGAGTTTGACCTACAGATGCAGTTGATGTTCCTGTACCTGTAACACCGTTTCCGTTTACATGAAATGTAGTTATCATGTTAGTTGCCTTTTCAGTCACAAATAAATAATTTCCGTTTGGAGAGAATGAAATTTGTGCCGCACCTGCACCTGTTGTGCTCAATGATTGAACTGAGCCATTTATCGGGGTTAAACTACCGCCTGCACCCAGGGTAAAGCCTGCAATGTTATCGCTGCCTGCATTAACCACATAAACTAGATGCCCGTGAACGCTAATACTTACAGGTCTGATTCCGGATGTACCTGCCGTGTGAGCAAGCGTTAAACTACCATCGTTATGAACTTGAAAGGAGGAGATAGAATTGCTTCCTGCATTTACAGCAAATAGCCATCGATTGTTAACACTTAACACTACTGCGCCTTGTGATCCAAGTCCTGAACTTGTGCCTATTCCGCCTGATGCTGTAGTACCATCCGGAGAAAGAGTCCCGTTCGCATTTCTTGCATAAACATGTATTACGTTTTGTGATGCATCATTGCTTTCGGTATAAACATAACCTCTTCGTTGTCCGTGACGCGCTATTGCCTCTTCAGTAAATACTGCTTCATCAGGATTTGTTCCTTTTTCGGAAATCAAATCATTGGTTGTTGCTGAACCTCCTGTTCCGGGGTTAGTTAAACTGTCTTCTTTTTTACATGCTGAAAATGTAAGGATAAGTGCTGCGGCAAGTATTCCTGCTGATTGAATTTTTGTTTGCATTTTTTTTGATTTTTAAATGGATTTTAAGTTAGGTTTGTCTATTCACCAAGTCCATAAATGATAACGCGCTGTTTAAAATAATTTCAATTACGGGCTTGTATTATAATAGATGAAAAGCAGAAGCTGATGGTTGTGTAAATCGAAAAATAAATTAAAAAAGAATTAGAAAGCTGACGCCTCTAGTCAGCAAAAAATAAAACCTTTAACTTCTTTAACCGTTAAAAATGCAGCGAAAAACCAAGATTCAGTCCTAATGAATAAGGATAAGAATTTACGTTGGTGTTGTTGGTGAT
>JALYQW010000145.1 GCA_030855635.1 Bacteroidota bacterium
GAACCTAAATATTTACCTAAACTTTTTTTCACACCCAATGATCCTTCCATCGGCAACCAGTATTTCCTCGGAAAAATCCAGGCTTATGCGGCATGGGATCTTCAGCAGGGCGATACAAATGTAGTAATAGGTATTACCGATACCGGATCCGACCTTGATCATCCGGATCTTCAATCTAACCTGAAATATAATTATGCCGATCCCCTTGATGGTATCGATAACGATAACGATGGTTACATCGACAATTTCAGGGGATGGGACCTGGGTGAAAATGACAACAATGCCTCTGTAGGTGCCAGCAACCATGGATCGCATGTAGCGGGATGTGCAGTGTCCACTACCAATAATGGTGTAGGTGCTGCCGGCCCGGGATTTAATTGTAAATATCTTCCCGTAAAAATTGCAAATGCTGCCGGTGCATTAACAGAAGCTTATGAAGGAATTGTTTATGCTGCTGATGCAGGATGCCAGATTATCAACTGCTCGTGGGGTGGTGGCGGAGGAGGATCCTTTGGCCAGGATGTGATAGATTATGCTACTGTAAACGAAAATGCGCTTGTAATTGCCGCGGCAGGGAATGATAATAGCAGTCTTGGGTTTTTTCCTGCATCGTATAACAACGTGCTTTCAGTTGCATCAACCACAAATTCCGATGCAAAATCAAGCTTCTCGAACTATGGTGCAACGGTTGATGTGTGTGCTCCGGGCTCTAACATTTATGCAGCCATGTCGAATAACGTTTATGGATATATGAACGGAACTTCTATGGCCTCTCCTATTGCCGCAGGCGCTGCAGGAATTATTCTTTCGGAATTCCCCTCCTACACTGCTTTGCAGATTGCAGAACAACTCCGTGTAACCTGTGATAACATTTATGCAATTCCTTCAAATAATATTTACCAGAATCAGCTCGGGAAAGGTCGCATCAACATGTTTCGTGCATTGACGGAAACTGGCCCTTCAGTAAGGATGACCAACATCGTTAGTGTGGATGGAAATGATGATGCCTTTGTAATTGGCGATACCATTAGTATATCCGGTGACATCACGAATTTTTTAAGTCCTACGGTTAACCTGGATGTTACACTAACCACTACATCACCATGGGTAACAATTATTGATAACAACACAATTGTGGGTGCACTTGGAACACTTGCCATCACCAACAACAATGGCGATCCGTTTCTGTTGAAAATAAATGCAAGCACCCCGCAGAACACCATGGTAACTTTAAAACTGAATTTTGCTGATGGTGCATACGCTGATTTCCAGATTATCAATCTTATTGTGAATGTTGATTATATCAATGTGACCATCAACCAGGTTTCAACTACCATTACCAGTAAAGGCCGTCTTTGCTATAACGGCGAAGGGCAAACTGAAGGACTCGGATTCCTTTACAATGGTGAAAATCTAGTTTATGAAGCAGGCCTCATGATTGGCCAGTCTACAGTTAAAGTATCAGACAACGTGAGGGGGGCTCCCAATACTGAAAATGATTTTCAATCTGCACAGGTTATTCAAAGGCTTTTACCGAGTGTTCAATCAGAGTTTGACCTTTATGGAAAATTTAATGATAATCCCGCAGCGAATCCAATTCCGGTTCTGGTATCTCATAAAGCACTTGCGTGGAGTAACCCGGGAGACGATAAATACGTGATCGTGGAGTATAGCATTAAGAACACTGGCAATTCATCGCTCAGCAATATATGGGCGGGAATTTTTGCAGATTGGGATATCCAGGACTATAGCTTTAACAAAGCCGATGAAAACGCTGCCCTGAAAATGGGATATGTTTACAATACAACTACCGGAGGCCTGTGGGCAGGGATAAAAGTTCTTACAGCAACACCTTTCAATCATTATGCTGTAGATAATATTGCCGGCCAGGGAGGTGTTATTATGACAGATGGTTATGACAACAGTGAAAAATACACCACCCTGAGTACTCCCCGAGCTGCGGCTGGAGTCAATGGAGGTGGTAATGATGTTATCGATGTAGTAAGTACTGGTCCTTTCACACTGGCAGCGGGGGATTCCGTTAAAGTTGCCTTTGCATTAATAGCCGGCGATGACCTGAACGACCTAAACACCAGTGCAGGCAATGCCCAAATAAAGTATGATAACCTGGTTTCGTTATTTGAAAACACCAGCAACGGCCCTGGAAGCATTCTGCTATACCCTAATCCTGCTACCGGTACCATTTTTCTCCGCTCCGATTCTAAAAATATCAGTAAAATAGTAGTATCCGATGTTGCCGGGCGAATGCTTATAACCAATAATCAACCTTTATTTTCAAATGGGATCATCGAAATGGACCTGAATGCAATGGATGCCGGGGTCTATTTTGTGAGTGTGACCTCAGGAAACGAGTTGCTGACATATAAAGTCATGAAACAATAACGGTTTTAATAACAAGTAGCTTACGCCCCGCCCTACCGGTGGGGCGTTCTTTTTGAAGTAAGTTGTCCGCTTTATTTCTGAAATTATCTTTACTTTTGAGGTAACAAATTAAAATTATATATGAGTTTAAAAGGAATTATTTCTATTTCCGGTGTGCCCGGGCTTTACAAAGTACTGGCACAAACAAAATCCGGCTTTATTGTGGAGTCACTTAATGACAAAAAAAGAATGCCTGTAGCCTCCACCCAGCGCATCAGTATGCTTGAAGATATCAGTGTGTTTACAAACGCCGATGATCTTCCGTTAAAAGAAGTGATGCTGAAACTTATTGAACAGGACGAATTGATAGATGCCAAAGCAGAACCTGCACAATTAAGGGAATTTTTCCTGACGGTTGTTCCGGATTATGATGCAGAACGGGTATATCCTTCCGACATAAAAAAAATTATTAACTGGTTTCACCTGGTAAAAGATTTTGTTGCGGTGGAAGATGAACCGGAAGCAAAAGATTCAGAAGAATCAGAGGTTGTTCCGGAGGAGGAATCGAAAAAAAAGGCTCCTGCTAAGGCAACAAAAAAAGAAAAGAGTACTGCGGCTCCGAAAAAGAAAGCCAAACCTGCAGCTGAAAAAAATGACAAAGGAGACACCGAAAAAGCTCCTGCTAAAACAAAAAAGAAAACTGCTTCGAAATAAAACTTCATTTACATGATGCTTTCTGACTCACTTTCCATTTCTCCTACTAAAAAAAGGCATTTCCTTCCCGAATCACTTGTTGTTAATCACTGGGATTCTATTGCCGGGTATTACCTCGATCTGGAGAAACGAAATATACATGATGTAGAAGGATTGCGACAGTGGCTGATCGACAGAAGTGAACTGGAATCGGCCGTTCAGGAAGATGTAGCGTGGCGTTACATTCGGATGAGTTGTGATACTGCGAGTAAAGAATATTCTGATGCATTCAATTATTTTGTATCTGAAATAGAACCGCGTATTGCACCCTTTACTAATTCCCTGAATAAAAAATTACTTGACAATCCTTTCCTGGATTCATTATCCGACGACCGGATGGATATCATGATTCGGAATATCCGTAAACAGGTTGAAATATTCAGAGAAATAAACATCCCGTTGTTTTCGGAACTGCAGCAAAAGGAACAACTCTTTGCAACCATTGCAGGCGCGATGACCATTGAGATGGAAGGCAAAGAAATTACTCTGCAGCAGGCAGCAAATTTCCTGAAGAACAATGACAGGAAGATCCGCGAAGAAGTATACCATAAAATTGTTACAAGAAGGTTGCTGGATAAAAACGCTTTGGATAATCTCTTTGATGAGTTGATTTCATTGCGGCACCGTATTGCGGTGAATGCAGGCTTTTTGAATTTCCGTGACTATATGTTCGCTTCGTTGGGGCGCTTTGATTACACACCACAGGATTGCTTCGACTTTCACAAATCCATTGCTGAAGAAATTGTTCCCCTGACCAATCAAATCCTCCTTAAAAGAAAACAGGTGATGGGTTATGATCAACTTAAACCCTGGGACCTGGATGCTGATGAAGCCGGGCGGCCGGCACTGATTCCTTTTAAAGGTAGTGATGAGATCATGGAAAAAACAATTCGTTGTTTTGCCACCATTCATCCTTTTTTAGGAAGTTGTATGGAAACATTGCGTGACATGAAACATGTTGACCTGGAATCCCGCAAAGGAAAGGCACCGGGAGGATTTAATTATCCGCTTTATGAATCAGGTGTCCCTTTCATCTTTATGAATTCCACCAATTCACTTCGCGATCTTGTTACTATTGTTCATGAAGGAGGTCATGCTGCTCATTCCGTGCTGACAAAAGATCTTGATTACGTAGAGTTCAGAAGCACTCCTTCTGAGGTGGCAGAGTTAGCTTCCATGAGCATGGAACTAATTTCAATGGAACATTGGGATGTGTATTTTAAAGACCCTGCCGAGTTACAGCGTGCACGCATTCAGCACATCGAAAAAATGATTGAATCCATTCCATGGATCGCTGCAATCGACAAATTCCAGCATTGGATCTATACCCACCCGGATCACAGTCATGAAGACCGCCGCATCACCTGGCATGAAATTCACAAGGAGTTTTCAGGAAATGTAATTAACTGGCGAGGCAACGAAGATGCCTTTGATTATTCCTGGCAAAAGCAACTCCACCTTTACCAGGTTCCGTTTTATTACATTGAGTATGGAATGGCCCAGCTGGGTGCAATTGCTCTTTGGAGGAATTATACACAATCACCGAACCCTACTCTTGAACAATATTTCAATGCATTAAAACTCGGATATACTGCACCGATAGGGACAATTTACGAAACAGCAGGGATTAGATTTGACTTTTCACGAAACTATGTCAGGGAACTCAGTGAATTTCTTACTGCCACTCTTGCAAAACTCTCCTGAACAGTAACATTTACAGGAAATTTCGTATAAATAACCTCTACAGGAGGTGCATGCTTATAGCCTGAACCATTTCATCCAGAAAGAATTAACAAATTGATTGTTAGTTTGTTAATTTTTTGAGTTAATTTTTAGTGTTTTGGAATTGGAGTACCGGATAATTGATAATTGAAATGGAACCGTTACAGGTAAGTAAAAAGAGACCATTAGCATCAGGATATGAGGTAAATTACTACCGTGTAATTTTCACCCTGTTCGGATTTGCTTTCCTGTTCTCCTATTATTACAGCAGTCCTTCACTTACCCCACTTACCGAGTTTTTAATTCCCAGGAGCCTCTTTGCCATATTTCCCTTACTCCTGGCAGTAGCTAGTTATTTTATACAATGGACCAGGGATCACATAAAAGATCTCGGCAGCGGATTTTTCCTCATATGTACATTATATCTTATCGGCTTCCTGGCTATTAACGGTTTCAACACACATTATGAAATCGGCATTATAACCATGGTTCTCATTTCGAACCTTCACCTGAATAAATTACTTTATATCGTACTGTATAATGTGATTGTGCTTACTGCGCTGGAATTCGTTTTTATTGCCGCTTCACCGGGAGCAAATGTGCAGCCTGTTCTATTTTTCATATTCCTGCTACTGGTGATGTTGTTGTGTATCTATTACCAAATTTACAGGATACGCTATCATGCACGCGAAGATGAAGTGGAACAACTCTTTTCAGGACTGGTAACCGGTAACCCTGATGCATGGATGTTGTTTGAAGCACCGGGCCTTGTGGCAAAAGATGCGGGTGCAAATGCACTTACTTTATTTGAAATTAATTCAGCAGATGAACTCGACCAGGTTTCACTAAGGACGCTTATCGCAGCAGGAACCGCTATTGAATCTGATAATATTATAAAAAATATCCTTTCAGGTACCATTACAGGATTGAAAACACAGTGCCGTAAGCAGACCGGTGAATTATTCTGGGCTGATATTACATCTTTCCGGATTGCAGGAAAGCAAAATATTATTTACTGCAGGTTTTTGGATATCTCAGAAAATAAATGGTCGCAGGAAGATGCCAATGATAATGCCATAAGGTTTCGGAGGTATCTCGATAATATTTCAGAAGGACTGGCTGTGTGTGATGAATTGGGTGTAATAAGGATGGTAAACCGCACAGCTTTACGGATGCTTAATTCGGATAATTCCTTTTCATTTACAGGAAAAAAAATTCATGAGTTACTGGATGAGGAAGCTGCCCATTTCATTAATAACATATTAAGTGAAGCGGCCATTACCGGTACTGCGGGCAACTTTTCAGGGAAGGAATTACTGACGCGTACACATTTAAAAATTACTGTCAATGCGGTGCTCGACCTCCTTGAAAATAAACCGGAGTTCCTGATAAAAATAAATTATCCTGAAATACCTTCCACAAGAGTAATTGAAACCACGAGCGCTGAATCTGCACCACGAATTGCGTTCTCAGGAAGCAGTGAAGAGTTATTTCTCTCCACTCCTATTCCGGTTGCAGTTACAACCGCAGAGGGATTTATTACTGACAGCAATGAATCATTTTCAAATTTAACAGGGTATTCCCATACGGAACTGAATAAGCTCCGGATGGATAATTTATTGCATCCGGAGGACATCTTACTTTTAAGAGAACTGCATCAGGGGAAGCTCCGGCCTCATGAAACACCGGTCATTCTCCGTTTCATCAGTAAAAAAGGTGCTACTGTTGTAGTGAACTGCAATAGTTCTTTTATAAAAAAACCTAATGGTGAATTAAACACGGTTTTTATTTTTAATGACATCACCAATTACAAGATAACCGAAGTTGCATTACAGCAAGCAGGTTCGAATGTGACGGCGGTAATTGAAAATACAGATGCACCTATTTTTTCCATCGATTTTAATCACCGGTTCACGGTAATGAATTCTGCATTCTTATCGGAAACAATAAAACGCATTGGAAAAAAACCTGCTGTAGGTGATGATGTAAGAAATTATTTTCAGATAGAAGAGAAAAAAGAATGGGATGCCATTTTTCAGAAAGTAATGAAAGGAAATAAAACGGTTAAGGATGAAGTCACTACTTATTCTGACGGCAGCGTTGATCACTTTGAAGTTTCCTGTTTCCCTATTATTAGCACTAATGGACTGGTGATTGGTGTTTCGGTGCTTTACAGGAAAGTTACCGATCAAATTCGTGTTGCTGAAGAATTGACAAAAGCAAAAGAAATAGCCGAAGCTGCTACACAGGCAAAATCTGATTTCCTTGCCACTATGAGTCATGAAATAAGAACCCCGCTCAATGGAGTTCTTGGAATGACGGAATTGCTGAACTCCACTTCCCTTGATGAAGGTCAAAAAGAATACGTGGATGCAATTCAATTGAGCGGGGAGGCATTACTTTCAGTAATCAATGACGTACTTGATTATTCCAAAATTGAATCCGGTAAGATGGAGCTTGAGTCCAAGCCTTTTGAACTTGCCACTTGTGTGAAGGAAACTTTTGAAATACTACGTTACAAGGCCAATGAAAAACAAAACCAGTTATTGTTTGAGATAGATTCTGACATTCCTGTTAAAATTTTAGGAGATAAAGCTCGTCTGCGACAGATCTTAGTGAATCTGGTCAGCAATGCAATCAAGTTTACCGATAAAGGAACAATAAATGTTCAAGTAAACCTGGTGAAGAAAACTGAACGGGATGTGGAAATTCAATTCGCTGTTAAGGATTCCGGAATCGGAATGACACAAGAACAAATTAACAGGTTGTTTCAATCGTTTTCGCAGGCCGATCCTACCACCTATGGTAAATATGGTGGTACCGGACTGGGTCTGGCGATCAGTCAAAAACTCACAGCATTGATGCATGGTGATATCTGGGTGGAAAGCGAGCCGGGTGTGGGATCGGTATTTTACTTTACCATAAAAGGCAATACGCTCCAAAATGATTCAGATTTCAGAAATGAACCGCATCTTTCCGACAATGAAATACACGGGCAAAAACAAACCGGGTTTCAGGTAGCGGATAAAGACATTGCCTCTTTTTATCCTATGCGGATCCTGATTGCTGAAGACAATGAAGTAAACCAGATCCTCGCAAAAAAATCCTTCCAGAAATTAGGATATGCACCTGAAATAGTTCCAAATGGAAAAATTGCATTTGAAAATTTTCTTAAGAATGAATATGATATTATTTTTATGGATGTGCAGATGCCTGTTATGAATGGCTTTGATTCAACTGCTGCCATAAGAAAGCAGGGGGCTGATCGTAAACAACCCATTATTGTAGCTATGACGGCACTTGCATTAGAAGGCGACCGTGAAAGCTGTCTGAAGGCCGGCATGAACGATTATCTTTCCAAGCCGGTGCATATAGATTCCATAAAACGCATCATCTTTAATTATGGAAAAAAATTGCAACAGCATGAGCTGAAGGAAAAAAGTTATACCAATGCGGATCTGGTTGACAATACTGTTGTAAACCGGTTAATTGATATGGCAGATGATGATACTGCCTTCTTAAAAAATCTCGTGGAATTATTTATCAAACAGGCTGATGAATCCATTGAAGAACTACGAATTTTATCGGATGGAAACGATTATGACGCTATCTTCCAGGCAGCGCATAAATTGAAAGGATCGAGTCTGAATCTGGGTGCTAAACTGTTAACGGAATTCTGCAAAAAAATGGAAGAAGCTGCAAGAAGAAAAGATAAGCAGTCAATAGAAAACAGCATGAGTGGCATCCGCCCTGTTTATATTGCTACAATTTCCATTTACAAAAAACTGACGGGCCTTACATAACATTTACTTCAGGTTCAATGTTCACTCCGAATTTTTCGCTCACGGATTTCTGAATTGTTAAAGCCAGATCCCAGATTTCATTACCGCTTGCGTTTCCATAGTTTACCAACACCAATGCCTGATCTTTATGTGATCCGGTATTTCCAATCACTTTTCCCTTCCATCCGCATTGTTCGATCAGCCAGCCCGCCGCGACCTTCACATTTCCTCCCGTAAGGGGATAAGAAATGATGCCAGGAAACTGACGTCGCAATGTTTCGATATCGCTTTCTGAAATCTCAGGATTTTTAAAAAAACTTCCCGCATTACCAATTATTAATGGATCGGGAAGCTTACTGCGTCGAATGGCACAAACCGCATCACTGACTGCCTTTACATCGGGTTGAGTAATCCCCATTGTCTTTAATTGTTGGTCAATGGCACCATAGGATAAATGGAGCACAGGATTACGGCTTAATGCAAAAGTTACGGATGTTATAACAACTTTCCCTTTGAGAGTCTTTTTAAAAATGCTATCTCTGTAACCAAATTCACATTGTTGCCTGTTATAGGTGGTTGCGTTACCGGAAATTATATCGATTGCTTCCAGTTCATGAAAAGTATCTTTAATTTCAACACCATATGCGCCTATATTCTGAATGGGTGCAGCTCCTGTATTACCAGGAATAAGCGATAAGTTTTCAATTCCACCAAGCCCTTTTCCGATGCACCATGTTACGAGTGAATGCCATTTTACACCTGCACCGACCTTTACCAAAACCACCTCTCCCCTGTCATCGTAGATTTCAATTCCGGGAATATTATTCTTTAATACTAATCCATTAAAATTTTTAGTAAACAGAATATTACTACCTCCACCCAGAATCAGTTTTGGAAGATCTTTGCAGGAGCCATCCTTAATAAGGGAAATTAATTCCTGACGGGTATTGAATTCTGCCATAAAAGCAGCATTCACATCAATACCAAAAGTGTTATAAGACTTAAGAGATACGTCCTGTTGTAAATTCATACAATCATTTAATGCCGTATCATAAATCTTCCGGTAAACATCTGACCTTGCTTGTCAGATAATTTAAAGAGGTACATCCCGGAAGCTGCAAGATCAGCATGGATTGACAAAGATATATTTTTAGATGAATTGTTGACGGACACCACAGCGATTGAACCTACATTCCTTCCATACATGTCAAATACCTTAAATTCCAATTCATCAACATTTAATTGCCCCTTAGGTAATAGTATGGTAGTTTCCGTGGAGAACGGATTCGGGAACACCATTATTTCATTACTTTTCCCGTCAACGACGGGAATTGCATTAAAAAATGAAACAGTTGCATCAGCGCATTCAATGCAAAGGTTATCATCCACCACACATAAGTTATAAATTCCCGGTGAAAGACTGTCAACGTAAACATCACCTAACCCACCAGGAGTCCAGTAATAAAAATATCCCGGTGTTCCGCCGGTAACAACGGCGCTCACCATTCCGTCATTGCAGCCTGCACAAGAGGCATCGGTAACAACAAACGATACAGCCATTTGTTCCGGATTATTCAACGTAATAGAATCTATACTTATACAACCATTCAGGTCGGTAACAGTCACCATATAATAGCCTTCGCACACATTCAATATCTGTGGCGTTAAGAATCCGTTTGACCATTCGTAAGTATAACCGGGTGTACCGCCAAAGACCTGGCTACTGATAAACCCGTCACAAGTACCAAAGCAAAGGGGATCATCACCCGTGAGACCAATATAAATTGGAGAAGTACCAATTATCAAAACAGAATCAAGGAACGTACATCCATCTGCATCCGTTATTTGTACTGCAGTAAATTCAGGGCACAATCCTGCAACAGCTGCTCCATACTGCAAAGGGGTGGTCTGCCATTCATAGGTATAAGTACCCGGAATAACAGGCGTAATCACAGCACTTGCATCGCAGGAATCAACACATGAGTTAGCAATGGATGAAAAAGTAAATTGCGGGAGGTTAGGTGCCGGGATCTCAATACTGTCGGTTAACACACAACCATTGGCATCAGTAATTGAAAAAGGGTATACTCCGCTGCACAACTGAAAAACTGAATCTGAAGTTACGCCGGGTAATGTTAACCATGATAATGAAAAAGGATCATTACCACTAATAGATGCTGCAATGGAACCATCGCAAACTCCGGGGCATGATATCGGGGTGTATGAAAGCACAGCAGATACAGGTTGAAGTGCGTTGACATCAACGTTGGCTGATATCTGACAGCCTGTTGAATCGACAATTGTAACTGAATAATTTCCTGCACATAATGGAGACGCTACAGCAGTATTCTGAACCGGGTTAAGAAACCAGGTAGCCTGCCATGATGAAGCAGTCGGAAATAAAACTTCAGCGACACCATCACAAATGGTATTACAACTTGCATCTGATACATTAAACAATAATTCATTAGAAGCCACGCCGATAGATGCAGAAGTAGAACACCCTAATGAATCGGTGACTGTAACTGAATAAATTCCGGGACACAATGAGTCATTAGTTTGTGACACCTCACCGGATTGCCACAGATAAGTAAACGGTCCGGCACCAACGGGATTGACTGTTGCGGATCCACTGCAAAAATTATCACACCAGGAATAGACGGAAGAAAAGGCAAGTAACAGAATGGTAGGATCCTGAACTACTACGGAATCAAAAGTGACACATCCTGATGAGAGGTCAGTTACCTGAACATAATGTGTACCTGAACATAAATCAGTAGCAAGCGCAGAGTCTTGCAAAGGAAATGTACTCCATTCATAAGCATAATTTCCAAAAGGAGGCACCAGTACTTCTGCTGTTCCATCACATCCACCAAAACAAGTTGGTGTAGATGTAGTAAAATTCAAAACCATTTGCGGAACCATAGGAACTTCAACGGTGTCGGTTACAATGCATCCTGTTGAATCCCCCACACTCACTGTATAACTTCCGGAACATAAATTTATAGCTCCTTGTGTATTTTGTATGGGTCCGGTACTCCATTGATAGGTAAAGGGAGCAATTCCATTCGCAAAAACAGTAGCTGAACCATCACATGAAGATAGGCACGATGCCGAGTTGGCAACAAAAGTAAGATCAAATGGCGGATCGTATCCTACCTGTGCTGAACCAATAACCGAACAACCTTGCGGATCGGTCAGAATAACGGTATAAGTACCCTGGCACAGGTTATTCAATGATTGGGTAGTTGACATATATCCCGGCCACTGGTAGGAATAGGAGACCGTATCAAAAGGTACAACAGATAAGGATCCTGAACAACCTCCCGGACAAGTAGCATCAACAGGGAAAATATTAAATTCAATTGGAGCTGGTTGCTCAATGGTTACGGAATCAGTTGCAATACATCCGGTTGAATCGGTTATTATAACCGAGTATGTTCCTGCACATAATCCAGTCACAATAGAATCACTTGCTCCGGGAACACCGGTCCATTGATAAAATAACTGCCCGGCACCTTGCGCATACACCTGGATAGAGCCGGTACATTGAGCGTGACATTGCGGATTGATTACAACTATAGAATCTATACTACAATTCAATGCTGAAAGCTGTGCATTGCTTAAAAAAGGATTAAGAATCAGCCAACAGAAAAAAAACGATAATAATTTTGGAGATAAATATCTCTCATAAGAAATTTTGTACAATGGGAAAGTATATTAACAGGCCATACTTCGGCGCTGTAAAAGCAAATATAACAATCTCCTTTCAAAAATAGTAGTGTAATGTCCCACGAGTTCTTAACAATTCATCACTTTTTAATAGCCATATTTTAATTTCCAATTTTTTTTAAGCCACAATCTTATGTGATGTTCCCTTTCATTGTTACCGGGGGAGTAAAATACTGTACCGGAAAGTTTCTCAGGTAAAAATTCCTGATCAACAAAATTACCAGGAAAATCATGAGCATAGCTGTAGCCACTTCCATAATTGAGGTCTTTCATCAGTTTAGTCGGAGCATTGCGAAGGTGTAAAGGAACCTGAAGATCGCCGGTTTCCCTGACTTTACTTTTTGCTGCTTTTATTGCGATGTAAGAAGCATTACTTTTTTCAGATGTAGCAAGATAGATGACAGTTTGTGCAAGAACCAGGTCACACTCCGGATATCCGATAGCAGCAACTGCCTGGAAACAATTATTTGCAAGTACAAGGGCAGTTGGGTTAGCGTTGCCGATATCTTCTGAAGCCAGTATAAGCATTCTCCTGGCAATAAAAAGAGGATCTTCGCCTCCTTCTATCATTCTTGCCAGCCAGTAAAGGGCGGCATTCGGATCACTACCGCGCATTGATTTTATAAAAGCAGAAATAATATCGTAATGCTGTTCTCCGGTCTTATCATAAAACGCCGTTTTCCGCTGTATCACTTCTTTAACAAATGCATTATCGATAATTATCTCTGAGGCTTGAGATGCATTCACCACCAGTTCAAAAATATTCAGCAATTTTCGCGCATCACCTCCTGACAATAACAGCAATTGCCCGGATTCCCGGAGTTCGATTGTTTTTTCAGATTGCGATAGAATTGCTTTATCAAGCAACTCCATGAGATCCTCTTTTCCCAGTTCTTCCAGCACGAAAACCTGGCACCTGGAAAGGAGTGGTTGAATGATTTCAAATGAAGGATTTTCAGTTGTTGCACCAATCAGTCTGATTACGCCGCTTTCTACAGCTGAGAGCAACGAATCCTGCTGTGACTTTGAAAAACGGTGTATTTCATCAAGAAATAAAACAGCTTGTCCGTGCTCCGTGGCTTTTGCTATCACTTCCCTTACATCTTTGACCCCTGAATTAACAGCGGACAAACTAAAAAAGGGAAGATTAAATTTTGACGCGAGAATTTTAGCTATGGTAGTTTTTCCAACCCCCGGAGGTCCCCATAATATCATAGAAGGAAGCACACCGCCAGAAACAATTCTACGCAGAATTTTTCCATCTCCTACCAGGTGTTTCTGTCCTACGACTTCATCGAGGGTAACGGGGCGCAGCCGCTCAGCTAATGGTATTTTGTCAGCCATGATAAAAAGCGTTTAGTCGCCCGGGATTTACTTCATCAGGTCAATTACCTTAATCTCCACACGGTTGTTAACGATATGATCTTCTTCGAGGCACAGCACTCCATCGCGACAATAGTTCAACAACTTTCCTTCACCATAACCTGTAGAAATCAACCGCGGTGCCCTGATACCTTTATTGATCAGGTAAAAAGCAATTTCATCAGATCGTTTATGGGAAATGTTATAATTATCGGTAAAACTTCCGCGGGAATCGGTGTGTGAAGAAATTTCAATTTGCAACTCCGGGTTCATTTCAAGAATTGTATACAAAGAATCGAGTGCCCGTGTTATTTTGGGAGTCAGTTCGGTTTCTTTTTTGTTGAACTGAATGGATTTCCACACAACGGCCTTATTCAATTCAATTTTCTCAAGTTTTAACGAGTCAACCAATACTTCAGATTTTCTTTTACCAACAGTTGACACTTTAATTTTTTCTGAATAATAACCCGGGGTTTTTACCAATAAATCATATTCTGTTTTATTTGCAATGGGCATTTCGGCAATACCATTTGTTCCGGTTGCCAGCGTCGTATTTTTTCCATCGGCATGTGAAAATCCGATAGTAAAAGATTTAAGGGGTTTGGAAGTTTTTTTATCGTAAACATAAGCACGATGAGAGAATACCGGTGGATTTTTTCGAAAGGAGAACAGTTTATCAGTATTCTTAATCCGATTGGTTGAAAAGAAGCCGGTTGTATTAGTACTGTCAATAATAAAGCCGAAATCATCCTTTGAAGAATTCATCGGGTATTGTAAATTTTCCGGCTTGGTCCAACGGGACCCATTCCACGAGGAACTGAACATATCAAGTCCACCCAATCCAATATGGCCGTCTGATGCAAAATACAGCACAGAATCGGCGGAGATGAATGGAAACATTTCATCGCCTTCTGAATTGACTGCATTGCCTAGATTTTCAGGCTCCGACCATTTTCCATTCCTGTCAAGCTGAGAGGCGTAAATATCGGTGCCGCCGTAACCCCATGGCATATCGGAAACAAAATAAAGTGTTTTACCATCTTTCGACAATGCCGGATGGCCTACAGAATACTCTGTACTATTGAACGAAACCGGAGCAGAAAGCATCCATTGGGTTCCTGAAAAAATTCCATAATACAATTTAAGAACACTGATATCCTTAATATTTTTTTCTACAATTTTTCCTGAATAGTCTGTGCGGGTAAAATAAATCGCATTGTAATCGGGTGTAAATACTGCAGGGCCTTCATCATATCTTCCATTAATGTTACCACTCAGTAAGGCTGGTTCTTTCCAGGTATCGTTGCCGGTGGGATACGTGAAAAATAAATCAAGGTATTCCTTTCCTGTCCAGTCACTGCGTTCCCTTACCTTTCCGGGAGCCGGACGGTCGGAGAGAAACACAATACCATTTTTGAAAAAAGCCGGACTGAAGTTAGATTCATCTTCATTATTAATAGTCATCAGAGAAATCGTATACATGGAAGTATCTTCGAAAAACATATGAATTGAGTCACATGCCTGAATCATCCGCTTTACTTGTTTATCAGTTGAGTTGAGCAACAAATAATCCTCGAACCAGTTCCGGGCTTCAGCATATTTCCCATTTTCCATGAGCACTTCAGCAAGGTGAAGTTTGTGTTCTATTTTCACATCCGGTGATTTCACAAGCCTTTTATACCAAATTTCAGCTTTTAATGAATTTCCGGTCTTTCTATACGATTCAGCCAGTCGTGCAGCAGCGTCTGGAATAAAATCCTTGCGAAGCACTTTCTCATATTTGGGAATAGCCTTTGAGTAGGCATATTGTTCATAATAATTTTCAGCCACTCTGTAGTTAAAAGAAGCACAGCCCGAGAATACTACGGCTGTCAATACAATAAAAAGATAAGATCCGGCTAATTTATTCATGTAAGTAGCGACAGCATTAAAAATACCTTGGGGTCTTCATTTTTAAAACATTAAAACCAAAATCATACCCAATGATGATTTCATGTGATCCACTTGAATACGTTCGTATTTCAGATAAGGTAAGATCATATGAATAGCCGATTCGTAATTTTTTGTTAACCTGGTATTCCAGTAAAAGAATCACTGCATCACTGGAACGGTAGGACGCGCCCACCCATATAATGTCACTGATCAGCACATTCAGGTTCAGGTCGAATTGCACCGGGGCGTTAGAGGAATACTTAACCATAAACGATGGCCTGAATTTTAATTCTCCGCGAGTTGCAAGTATCACACCCGAAGAAAGATAATAATGGCGGCTTACCTTGTGAACTTTATCCACTTCAATATGCAAAGCCTGTTCCGGATCGTAACTTAAAATCTGTGGTACTGATAATCCCGCATAAAATTTCCGAGTATAATAATACATACCCATACCAAAATTGGGAAGTATATTACTCAGAGAATTGGTTTCATAAACCGGATCGTCAGTATCCCAAACCGTGAGTTCAGAAAATTTTGATTTGTAATAGGAGAATCCTGCGCTAAGGCCCAGCGATAATTTACCATCCCCAACAGGTAAATGATACGCATAACTTCCGTACAAGTCGGTCTGATTGGTAATACCAATTTTATCATTTGATATAACAACACCCAAACCAACTTTTCGATTGTTAAGGGGAGCGTGCAGACTAGCTATCTGTGTGGAGGGTGCACCTTCAAATCCTGTCCATTGTTTCCGGGCAATTAATGTGGTGCTCACAAACTCCTTGCTTCCCGCATAAGCGGGATTAATATACAAACCATTAAACATGTAATGACTAAAAAGAGGATGTTGTTGACCTGAAACAGCCAACGGTACCAACCCCAGAAGAAATATGATCTTAAGTATAAATTTCATTAGTTACCTTCTTAAATCAACGTATGTGGTAATAATTCTATCAATGGTACGCACCTTAAAAATTACAAAGTAAGTTCCATCCGGAAGCGGGTCACCGGAATTGTTTGTTCCGTTCCAGTCATTAGTATAACCGCCTTTTTCATAAACTTTATTTCCCCAACGGTTAAATACGACTATGGAATTTTCAGGATAATCATCAAGACCCTTTACAAAGAAATAATCATTTTTTCCATCGCCATTGGGTGTAAATCCGGTTGGTAATTCCAGCTCTTCAAAACAATCATCGGGATCATTCAGGAATATGGTGACATCAGCACTATCGATGCATGTTCCGTTAAGCACAAACCAGCGGAAAACGTTGGCACCAAAATTCAAACCGGTTACTGCGGTAACGGCGTCGGAAGTATCATTGATAGTAGCCTGACTGTTGACAATCTGCCAGTATCCATATCCGAATTGCGGTGCTGTAGCGGTGAGCAATGCTGAATTTTCACACACCTCTTTATTCACGCCAGCAATTGCATTGATTTGCGTACTGAAGCTAATAACCACCTGAGAGAAAGCCGAACATATACCGTCGGTAACAACCCATTGGAATACATTCACACCGTTAGTAAGGTTGGTAACAATTGTATTTGGCTGATTGGGATTCGCGAAAGTTCCCGAGCCACTTACAACGATCCAGGTTCCGGTTCCGAAAGTCGGGACATCCGCATTAAGTGTGTCGCTGTTTAACCCGCAAATCACTTTGTTTGGGCCAGCATTCGAAACAAGCAATGGCGGTTGCGTTAAGGTGAAGCTTTGGGAAGCAGTACATCCGTTGTCATCGGTGACTGTCACTGTGTAATTGCCTGCACTCAACCCTCCAATACTATCAGTTAAAGCAAAATTCGACCACAAATAACTATAAGGATCTGTTCCACCACTAACAACCAGATCAATGCTACCATCATTGCTGCCAAAGCACGTTAAATTAAAGGTTCCGTTAAGTTGTGGAATTATTCCATTAATTGTAAAGGTTGCAGGCTCCGAAATAAATACAGGCCGTATGGCAATACATCCAAGGCTGTCGATGATGGTTAAGGTATAAGTAACATTACCGGCAAGGGCTGTCAACTGATTCCCGTTTTGAGTAGTGTTTGACCAAGAGTAATTATAAGGTGCGGCACCGCCACTGACTGAGACGGTAATAAATCCATCATTAGCTCCCGAACATGAAACATTACCGGAATCCACAACAGTTATAACCGGAGCGGAAATATTATTGACAGAAACATTGAAAATATTCACACAATTATTTTGATCAGTAACGGTCAGGGTATAAACGCCTGCTGCAAGATTGGATATTCCCGGTGTGACAGCAGTAGTATTCCATAACAGGTCATACCCGGGAACTCCACCTGAAACCATTGCTGTAATCGATCCATTTGATGCATTGCAACTGGAAGGGGTGGAAGTGAAAATCACCTCCACTGGTGGTGGTTCATTAATAACATTGGTGATTACCGAAGTACATTGATTGAAATCGGTAACGGTAACAGTATATGTTCCGGCAGTTATGTTAATAACATCCTGGATAATCTGGGTATCGGACCACAAATACGTGTAGGGAGCGGTTCCATTGGTTACTGAAATATATATGGCTCCTGTAGAATCACCTTCACAATTAACCTGGACCAGTGAATCGACAGTTATTGACGGTCCATTCATATTATTAATAACATATTGGGAAATCAGTGTACAATTATTTGAGTCGGTAACTGTAACCGTATACGTACCTGCAGCAAGTCCGGTCACTGTTTGTGTCACAGCCATAGTATTCCAAAGGAAAGAATAGGGTCCTACTCCACCGTAAGGGAATTCCGTAATAGTGCCGTTTAGTGCACCGCAACTTGCAGGGGAGATCACTGATGAATCCTGCAACGCATCGGGTTGCTCAACAGTAAATGAAATAAATTGCTGACAATTGCTTTGATCAGTAACTGTAAGACTGTAAATTCCCGCTATAAGCCCGGTAATATCCTGAGTTATGGCAAAATTAGACCACAAATAATTGAATGCGGGTAACCCTGAAGTAACTGATATGTAAATAGCACCGTTAGCCCCGTTAAAACATGATGTATTAAACAGGCTGTCAAGTACAACATTCGGACCTCCAACATCTCCAACAGCAATTGTTTCAACAAGTGTGCAACCGTTAAAATCAGTAACTGTTACCGTATACACAGCTGAAAGCAGGTTAGAGATAGATTGAGTAACTGCATTGGTATTCCACATGTAAGTGAAAGGACCAGTACCACCTATCGGGAAAATTGTAGCTGCACCATTTGCTAATCCGCAAGTTGCATCACTTACTTCAGTGCTGTCGGTTAAAAGGTCGGGTTGGGTTATGGTAAAAGTTTGAGTTACTGAACACGCATTACTATCCGTTACCGTTACAGTATAGCTATCAGCAATAACTCCGGTGAGATCCTCAGTGATTGCAGCGTTAGACCATAGATACCCGAACGTTCCGCTTCCACCGGAAACAGTTATATAAATACCTCCATCGGCAACACCAAAGCATGAAACGTTTACTACACTATCAACGGTTACTATATGAACCGGTTGATCGGTAATTGTTATAGTTTCTGTGATTGTACATAAATTGTCATCTGTAACTGTGACGGTCACCGGTCCGGCAGGAAGGTTAATAGCAGTTTGAGTTAATTGTCCGTCCGACCACAAATAAGTGTATTGCGGAGTTCCACCATAAGGATAAATGGTTGCACTACCATTTGCCAGGCCACAGCTTGCCGAAATGAAAGTAACAGAATCCTGTAATACAGCTGGCTCTGTAATAACAAAGAAAGCGGTATCGGCGCAAAGGAAAGTATCAGTTACAATAACCGAATAGTTTCCTGCCTGAAGATTGATGACATCTTGACTCAGGGCACTGTTCGACCAGTTATAAAGAAAGGGAACAGACCCGCCGGTTATAGAAATATAAATCGCACCATCCGTTCCACCAAAACAACTGATCTGTTGAATGGAATCAAGAACTATCTGGGGACTTCCTACAGCAGGCACAACATACGATGCAATCAACTGGCATCCCAGGCTGTCGGTAATGGTAACTGTATATGTACCTGCCACAATTCCGGTGAGATCCTCTGTGATACTACCAGTATTCCAGAAAAAGCTATAGGGTGGAGTACCCCCGCCAGGAAATAAATTAATTGCGCCGTTTATTGAATTACAAGCCTCAGGAGTTATCTGTGCGGAATCCCCTATGGCAGCAGGTTGTTGTATGGTTGCAGAGATTATTGCAGTACATGAATTCTGATCCGTAACGGTGACCGTATACGTTCCTGCATCTGTATTCAACAGGTCTTGTGTAAGAGTGCCATCAGACCACAAATAGCTTAATGTACCTGTTCCACCGGAGGCAGTAATATATATGGAACCATTAGTTCCATTAAAGCAGCTCACATTAAAAATAGAATCCACAACAACCAGCGGAACATTGGTTCCAAATACGGTATCACGTTGTACAAATGTACATCCGTTAAAATCAGTTACTGTAACTGTATAGATACCTGCAAGTAGTCCTGATATTGTAGGTGTCGACAAACCGGTATTCCATAATAATGTGTAGGGTGGCACACCGCCATAAGGATAAGTTGTTATTGAACCATTAGCCAATCCACAGCTACTATTAACTGCTACTGTTGAATCATTTAGTGCAGGTGGTTGAGTGATTGTGCCGCTAACTATCACAACACAGTTGTTGTCATCCGTAACGGTAACGGTATAAGTTCCGGCTCCTACATTTGATAAATCCTGTGTTATCGCGTTATTAGACCACAGGTAGGAATAAGGTGATGTCCCTCCCCCTACCGAAATGAACACTCCTCCGGTTAAGGCTCCAAAACATTTCACATTTCGAATAGAATCAATGGTTACTACAGGTCCTCCTGAGCTGCTTATGTTTGCCACATCCTGTTTGGTACATCCAAAAGCATCGGTAATAGTAACCGTGTAACTGCCTGCATTCAATGCAAAAACTGTAGCAAGCGCAGAACCGGTACTCCATAAATAAGAATAAGGAGATGTACCCCCAAATGGAAATACAGTGGCACTACCTGTTGGAGCACCACAAAGCGCATTGGCAACCTGAATGGAATCATTAAGCAGGGCTGGCTGTGTGATGGTAGCTGTTAGCGTATCCCCACAGGCGTTAGAGTCGGTTACAATCACGGTATAAGTTCCGGCAATAACATTAACAAGGTCCTGACTCACAGTTCCTCCTGTCCATTGATAAGTAAAGGGAGGAGTTCCACCGGTAAGACTAATAAAAATTCCACCTGTGGCACCTCCATTACAACGGACATTCCTGATAGAATCCAGCGCAATAACGGGAGGACCAATTGATCCTACAGTTGCATTTTTTACAGAAGTGCAACTATTGGCATCGGTAACAGTAACGGTATAATTTCCTGCCAATAATCCATTTATTGAAGGTGTAGTCATGCCATTATTCCATAAATAAATATATGGAGAAACGCCTCCTGAAGGAGCAGCAGTGATAGCACCTGAAGCCTGACTGCAGGCTGCGTTTGTTACAGTACTGTTAACCGAAATAAGTGCAGGCTGTGATAATACTGTATCGATTGTAATGGTGCAATTGTTTGCATCGGTAACGGTAACCGTGTACGTACCAACAGGCACATTTAATAAATCCTGTGTAACAGCAGAATTCGACCATTGATAAGTCAATGGAACCGCACTTCCGGTAACGGTAACAAAAACACTTCCGGTTGATCCTCCAAAACACCGTACGTTCCTGGTGGAATCAATTCCGCCCACAGGTCCCGGGATATTAATAACGTTTACTGCCCGCACTCTTGTGCAAAGACTCGCATCGGTTACAGTGACTGTATAGGTTCCCGAGGCAAGTGCCGAAATAGTTGAAGTGGTTTGAGAATTATTCCACAGGTACGTGTACCCGGGTGTTCCCCCGAAGGGAAATATACTGATACCTCCATTGGCATTGGAGCAGGTAGCATTTGTTACCTGAACTGAATCACTTATTGCGGCGGGTTGTGTTATAGTCGCATTTACCACCGAGGTACAAAGATTGGCATCAGTAACGGTAAGCGTATACGTTCCAGCAGCAACATTGGTAAGGTCCTGGGTTGATGCACCGTTTGTCCATTGATAAACCCTTGGAGCGGTCCCACCGGTTACTGTCACATAAATGGCGCCTGTTATGGTACCGAAGCAACGTACATTCTTTACAGAATCGAGGGTAGCTACCAGCGGAGCAATAAGATTTATAGAGGTAGTTCTGAGCCGTGTACAGAGATTGGCGTCGGTGGTTGTTACGGTATATGTACCGGCAGCCAGCCCGGAGATTGTCTGTGTAGTCAGGCCGTTATTCCAGAGATAAGTATAAGGTGAGGTTCCGTTAAAAGGATAAATGGTAATGCTGCCATTATTGAGCCCGCAGGTTGGCCGAATTGAATTCACCGAATCGGCGAGTGCTGCTGCAGGTTGTGTTATAATACCATTAGCAGAAGCGGTACAGGTATTGGCATCAGTTACCGTAACAATTTTAGTTCCTGAGACAACATTTACCAAATCCTGAGTTACTGCACCGTTCGACCAAAGGTATGTATATGGAAGGGTACCGCCGGTCACCGTGATATAAACGGCTCCAGTGGCACCACCGAAACAGCGTACATTTCTGATAGAATCTACTACAGCTGTTGGTCCGCCAATATTAATCAATGACGCTATCCGCTGCCTGGTGCAAAGATTGGCATCAGTTATTGTAACTGTGTAAGAGCCCGTAGTTAATCCTGAAATCGTCTGTGTTGTTTGCAGGTTACTCCATAAATACGTATAAGGACCGGTTCCTCCATAAGGAAAAACAGTTGCTGAGCCATTAGTATTACCACAAGTTGGATTCACAGTTCGTATTGAATCATTCAATGCAGCAGCCGGTTGGGTAACAATTCCACTCACTGATGCCGTACATAAATTGGCATCTGTAACGGTAACCGTATACGTTCCTGCAATTACATTGGAAATATCCTGGGTGATGGCCGCATTCGACCATAGATAAGTCAATGGCAAAGTTCCTCCGGTAGCTGAAATAAATACTCCTCCTGTTGTACCTCCAAAACATCTTACAGCGCGAACAGAATCCAGTGAAGCCACAGGTCCCGCAATGTTTGTCAAAACAACAGAACGCTGTCGTGTACACAGATTGGCATCAGTGATGGTAACAGTATAGGAGCCGGGAGCAAGTCCGAAAATAGTCTGCGTGGTTTGAGAGTTATTCCACAAATAAGTATATGGAGAAGTTCCATTGTATGGAAACACTGTAACAGAGCCGTTGTTATTACCACAAGTTGGTCGGACTGTTTGTACAGAATCGTTCAGAGCAGCCAATGGCTGAGTGACAATACCGCTGGTAACCGAAGAACATGAGCTTGCATCGGTAACGGTAACGGTATATGTTCCGGCAATTACATTTGTAATATCCTGGGTAATTGCAGCATTCGACCATACGTAAGTCAAAGGCAATGTTCCTCCGGAAACTGAAATAAATACCCCTCCCGTTGCACCTCCAAAACATCTTACAGCACGAACGGAATCTACTGAAGCCACAGGACCCCCAATGTTTGACAAAACAACGGAACGCTGTCGTGTACATAGATTGGCGTCAGTAATTGTCACCGTATAAGTTCCAGGTGCTAGTCCGGATATGGTTTGTGTTGTTTGAGAAGTATTCCACAAGTAAGTATATGGAGAGGTTCCACTATAAGGATAAGATGTAATAGAGCCATTGCTGATTCCGCAAGAGGGTCGGATTGTGTTGACAGAATCATTCAGGGCAGCCAATGGCTGAGTGACGATACCGCTGGTAACCGAAGTACATGAATTAGCATCGGTAACGGTAACTGTATACGTTCCTGCAATTACATTGGAAATATCCTGGGTGATGGCTGCATTCGACCATACGTAAGTCAAAGGCAATGTTCCTCCGGAAACTGAAATAAATACTCCACCCGTTGCACCTCCAAAGCATCTTACAGCACGAACGGAATCCAGTGAAGCCACAGGTCCCGCAATGTTTGTCAAAACAACAGAACGCTGTCGTGTACACAGATTGGCATCAGTGATGGTAACAGTATAGGAGCCGGGTGCAAGTCCGGAAATAGTCTGCGTGGTTTGAGAGTTATTCCACAAATAAGTATATGGAGAAGTTCCATTGTATGGAAACACTGTTACAGAGCCGTTGTTATTACCACAAGTTGGTCGTACTGTTTGTACAGAATCGTTTAATACAGCGGCTGGTTGCGTAACAACGGCATTGGTAGTTGCAGTGCACAGATCCGCATCAGTTACTGTAACAGTGTAGGTACCTGCTATGAGTCCCGTAATATCCTGTGAAGTCTGACCATTCGACCAGACCACCGAATAAGGTAATGAACCATTACTCACAGTTGTAAAAACAGCACCGGTAGCACCTCCAAAACATGCAACATTCCGAACCGAATCAACTACAACCTGTGGAGGAGTAATTGCAGTTACAACAGAAGACGTCACTTTGGTGCATCCATTCTGATCAGTAACGGTAACTGTATACGTAGCTCCATTGAGTCCGGAGATGGCAGGTGTTAATGCTCCGTTAGACCAGAGATAAGAATAGGACCCGGTACCACCAGTAACGTTGGTGGATATGGATCCGTTATCGGCAGCACAAGTTTCCGATACAGGGTTTGCTGTTGCATTAAGTATAGGTGGCTGAGTAATGGTAAAAGATTGGGTTGCGGTACATGCTACTGCATCCGTGATAGTTACTGTATAAGTTCCTTGTGCCAGCCCGGTGATGTCCTGGGTAATGGCTCCATTTGACCAGAAATAACTTACAGGTGCAAAAGCTCCAGGATTACTGATATAAATTGCTCCGTTAACTTGTCCGTTACACCTAACATTCACAATAGAATCGGTAACTATAGAACAACCACCCAATGCATTGTTGATGGTTGCAACTTCTGTAACCGTACAAAGATTTGCGTCAGTAACTGTAATAGTATAATTACCGGGCAACAATCCCGTAATTAAAGATGTGGTAGCACCATTCGACCAAAGGAACGCGAAACTGCCTGTCCCTCCTACCGGTGAAACTGAAGCTTCTCCATCAGGAGCGGCATTAGCGTCTTGTGTAGTCAAGTTGATAACAATTTCATCAGGTTCTGTGATAATGGTATCCCCTTCAGCAAAGCAATTATTGATATCACTTACTGATATTGAGTAAATACCTGCGTTCAAGCCGGAAATATCTTCTGTAAGTGTTCCATCACTCCACTGAAAAGCAAAGGCACCGGTTCCGCCACTGGGAGTGATGTTAATACTTCCATCTGCAAATCCATTACAGGTAATTGGTGTTACAGACGTAAAATCGAGTGCAACAACAGGTGGTTCGGTAATGATGGTATCAACGGTTGCAAGACAATTATTATCATCAGTTACTGAAACAGAATAGTTACCATCATCCAATCCTGAAAGATCTTCCGCAATGGAACCATCGTTCCATAAAAATGTATAGGAGCCGGTTCCACCGGAAGGTGTAATATCAATAGCTCCATCAGTAAGGCCAAAGCAGGTGATTGATGCAACAGAAGTGAATGCTACTGTAATAGCATCCGGCTCAGTGATGATTGTATCAGCTTCTGCAACACAATTATTATCATCAGTCACAGACACCGAGTAAGTGCCATCATCCAATCCTGATAAATCTTCAGAGACAGAACCTTGATTCCATTGAAAAGCATACGCACCAGTGCCACCTAAAGGTGTCATATTAATAGTACCATCAGAAAAACCATTGCATGTAATTGCCGTGACGGAGGAAAATATGATTTCCAAAGCATCAGGTTCTGTGATTAATGTATCTGATTCTGCCTGACAATTATTAATATCATTTACTGAGACAGTGTAAGTTCCGGCATTCAGACCATTAAGATCTTCCGTCACAGCTCCCTGGTTCCACTGATAGGAATAAGTTCCTGTTCCCCCGGTTGAGGTAATATCGATAACACCATCAGTTAATCCATTACAAGTGATTGGTGTTACTGAAGCAAAAACAATTACTAAAGCATTGGGCTCTGTGATTATTGTATCACTTGTTGCAACGCAATTATTAACATCCGTAACTGAAACTGTGTATGGTCCTGCGGTCAACCCTGAAATATCTTCCGTGATGGCACCCTGGTTCCATTGAAAGGAATAATTACCTGTTCCACCCAAAGCAGTTATATCAATTACTCCATCAGCAAATCCATTGCATTTAACATTTGAAATTCCTGAAAATAAAATTTGAATGGGGTCAGGTTCAGAGATCAAAGTATCACCCTGGGTGATGCAGTTGTTTGCATCCGTTACAGACACTGTGTAAGCACCCTGATCAAGTCCTATTATATCTTCCGTAATTGCGCCCTGACTCCACTGGAACGAATATCCTCCAGTTCCACCGGATGGAGTCATATCAATTGCGCCGTCAGAATTGCCATTGCATGAAACTGGCGTGACCGATTGAAAAGTAATATCTATCACTGCGGGTTCAGTTATCAAAACAGAATCAATGGTAGTATCCTGAACTGCATCAATGATAATGACTGTATAAGTACCCGCGGTTAAACCGGAAATATCCTCTGTGATTGCAGAGTTGGACCAAGAAACATCAAATGGAGCAACACCACCATTGATGGTAAGATCAATAAATCCATCAGTACTGCCATTACAGGAAACTCCAAAACCGTTGTAATCACTTACAGTAAAAGATACCGGAAACGGGGCTGAGGAAACAAAGGTGTTAGTGGCGTGTAACTGAACTGATGAAAAAAATAGGAAAAGCAACAAAACAAAAGCCCCTCCCTTTTTTATAGAAAAAAAAATATCATACACAATTTTTCGTATTAGTTTAAACTCCATATAAATGATTGCCTGCCCGATTATTATGAAAATCCCGGTTACGCATATTTCGGCAAACAAATATAGGCAATTTTCCCTGATAAGTAAGGGGAATTATCACTCAAACACGGTATAAGTTAAGAAATCAAACTACGGAGAATACTGCCCTAGTGAAAAAAATATACAAGTCTGATTAATAAATTGTTAAATTAAGCTTAATAAAAACCCAGGGGCCACCCCCAAACCTACTGTAATTACCAGGGTAATCCATAAAACTAGGTGGTGCATTGGGGAAAATTCCATTTGAACCGAGTCCCGGTCAGCGGGCTGGTACATGGCTATAATGACTTTAAAATAATAATAAACACCTACCAATGAACTAATTACCGCTAAAATGACGAGCCAAGTATAATCACTTTGCAAGGTGGTAGTAAACACATAATATTTAGCAAAAAAACCTGCAACCGGAGGAATCCCCGCAAGGGAGAGCATGATTACGGATATAATGAAAGCCGGAACTTTGTTTACTGTGGCGAAGCCTTTTAGTGCTGAAAGTGTCTCGTTCTGATTTTTAGTCATGGTGAGCACCAGCGTAAATATTCCAATAGAACCGATGGAATAGGCAGCAGTATACAACAATAATGCGCTATCAGAATTCTGATTCATTGCAACGATTGCCATGAGCATATATCCTGCATGAGAAATACTGGAATAGGCCAGCATTCTTTTGATACTCTTTTGATAAACGGCCAGGATATTTCCTGCAAGCATGGTTAATGCAGAGCATATTGCAAGCAGGGGTCCCCACCAGTCGGCAAGACTGCTAAAGCATACCAAAAATAAACGGAGAAATGCAGCGAACGCAGCTGTTTTAACAACCGTTGACATATATGCAGTAACCGGTGATGGAGCGCCTTCATAAACATCCGGTGCCCAGAAATGAAACGGGGCAGCAGATACTTTAAAAATTAAACCAACCAGCATCAACACCACACCCGCATTAAAAATAACCGGTAAATTTCCGCGGTTCGCAGAAACATACCCGCTTATCTCCTGCAAATTAAATGACCCAACAGCACCATAAACCAGGGCGATTCCAAATAACAAGAAGCCGGTTGCGAAGGCTCCCAGCATAAAATATTTGAATCCAGCCTCGTTCGAACGCAACTCTGATTTATTGGCCGCTGCCATAATATACATGGCAATTGATAAAATTTCCAGTCCGAGAAATAACATCGTCAGATCTGCAAAACTCACCATTATCACACCACCTGCCAGTGAAAAAATAATCAGACTGGTGAAATCCGTTTCATGTGAACTATTTCTCACATAATCGCTACTTATGAGGAACCAAAGGAAGACAGTGACTAACATGACAACCGTAAACGAGATTGCATAGTTGTCAAAATACATCATATCATTAAAATGCCGGATATTCGTATTCCAATCCAGCACAGCCAAGCCCAGTGCAATTGCAAGGCCTGTCAGCACCAGTGGAAATAACACTTTACGGAAACTGAATATTTCCGCAAGCATGGCAACGATGCCGATTCCGGTGATGGCTATTAACGTATTCATTTAATTATATAGATTCCGGTCATGTTAAATATTGACTCCTGCCTGATCAAGAATTGCCTGCAATGATGGTCCTGCAATATCCAGTAACGGTTTGGGATATATGCCGGTAATAATTACTATGACAGAGATTATACCAAGCAGTACCTTTTCATTAATTGTAAGTGGTTCAAAGGAAGCCGACGCATCTGTTTCCCCGCCTAGCATAATTTTTTGATAAGCCCGCAACATATATACTGCCCCGAATATTACAGTGAGTCCGGCAAACATCGCTACCCACCCACTGAAACTAAAAAGACCCGATAACAGCATGAATTCTCCTATGAAACCATTCGTCAACGGAAGTGCGACGCTGCCAAGAAGAATTATCATAAATCCTATAGCGAATGGATTGGAACGATGCGCGATGCCACCCATTTCATTCATATTCCGGTCATTCATTCGATGCATGAGAATATCAGCAATGAAGAATAAACCTACAGCATTCACTCCATGGCTGATCATCTGAAAGACTGCTCCCTGCAACCCCATAATATTTAAAGAAAAAATACCAGCCGCTATCAATCCCACGTGAGCGATGGAAGAATATGCGATCAAGCGCTTAAAATCTTTCTGAGCAATTGCCATTGCCGAACTGTAAATAATTCCAATTACAGCAAGTGAGATCGCGAGCCACGACCATTCCTCAACACCTAATGGAATTACGGGAATCATCCAACGTATGATTCCGTACAAACCCATTTTGAGCATGATACCGGATAGCAGCATGGTGCCCTGGGTAGGCGCAGTAGTATAGGTATCAGGCTGCCAGGTATGCAATGGAAAAATCGGGATCTTAATGGCAAAGGCAGCAAAGAACGCCCAGAATAACCAGCTTTGTTGCTCCTGATTTAAAGCAAGCGCATAAAAGCTGTTGATATCGAACGAATGTGTTCCGGGTGTTTGAAGGTAGAGATAAATTAAACCCACCAGCATCAGCAAACTTCCCGATAAGGTATAGATGAAGAATTTCAACGTAATGCGGATCCTGTCCTGACCTCCCCACAGCAAACAAATGAACCAGATAGGAATGAGTGCAAGCTCCCAGAAAACATAAAAGAGGAATCCATCCAGTGAACTAAATACTCCCAGCAGGGCAAACTGCATCAGGAAAATTAAGCTGAAATAATTTTTGAAATCTTTAATTTCCCTGTCAAATGAGGAATAAATTATCAATGGCACCAACGCGTTTGTCAGCAATACCATAACAAGCCCTACTCCATCCAGGCCGAATTTAAAACTGATACCAAGATTCTCTACCCAATACTGGTCAAACAAAAACTGCACGCCGCCGGCAGGATTGAACATAGATAATTTCCAGATCGTATCTGCCAGGGAGACCAGCGAAAGCAACAGGGCGGCACGCTTAGTGGATTTACTGTCGGACAGCAATCTCACAACAAGCATCCCTACAATGGGAAATAAGAACATCAGCAATGTTTGCATTTCCGGATCAGATAACCAACATATAAATTAACATCAGCATAATTGCAAAGACCATAGCAAAGAGGTAATAGCCTAAATTTCCGTGCTGACTGAACCGCAGCAAGGTAGAACTTCCATTTGTAACGGTTCCAAATGAATTTACAATTTTATCAATAAGACCCAGTTCAATCCATTTGTAAGAAAGGCGGCTGAGTACATCCATTGGTTTGGTGATGACGGCATGGAAGAACTCATCCACATAAAATTTATTCGCCAGTATCCGTTGTATGCCAACTAATTCAGAATCATGAGCAGGAACATGTTCATCAGTAACATATTTTTTGTGTGTAAGATAAATTACCGCTGCCAGCATTATCAGAGTACTTCCAATAAGAATGTACTCAAACATGTGAGATACGTGCCCTGTGTGATAAGAATCGGCAAGGGTTGTAATTGGGCGCATGAAGTCACTAAGAAAATGTGGTACATGAAAAATTTCAGGCATGCCGATAAAACCTCCAACGGTACTTAACACTGCAAGAATGATCAATGGAATTGTCATAGTTGAAGGCGATTCGTGCAGGTGTTCTTCCTGGTGACGAGTTCCTCTGAAAGTTCCGTGAAAGGTGAGAAAATAAAGACGGAACATATACACAGCCGTTATAATAGCTGTTATTGCCAGCACAGCAAACATTAACGGTGAGTGGATATATGCATTTGCAAGGATCTCATCTTTCGAAAAGAATCCCGCAAAGGGGGGAGCACCGGCAATGGCCAGGGTTCCGATAAGAAATGTAAAATGAGTTACCGGCAAGGCTTTCTTCAACCCACCCATGCGACGAACATCCTGTTCGCCTCCCATGGCATGAATAACACTTCCGGCACCAAGGAAAAGAAGGGCCTTAAAAAACGCGTGCGTGACAACATGAAAAAGTGCGGTTGTATAAGCTCCTGTTCCCAGCGCCACTACCATAAATCCAAGCTGGCTGACGGTAGAATACGCAAGTACTTTTTTAATATCTGTTTGTTTCAGACCGATGAGTGCGGCCATGATGGCAGTAACCAATCCCACCACTGCAATAATTTCAGAACTGAAAGGAGCCATGATATAAAGCACATTCGATCGGACCACCATATAGATACCTGCAGTAACCATAGTGGCAGCATGAATCAGGGCAGAAACGGGAGTAGGTCCGGCCATGGCATCAGGCAGCCAGGTATACAGTGGGAGTTGCGCACTTTTACCAATAGCACCTACAAATAACAACAGTGTGATTGCAGTTAATACCGGCTCATTGAAAGGTAATTGTGAAGCGCTGGCGAAAACAATATCATACTCAAGCGAACCGAAAGTTTGGAAAATAAGAAACATCCCCAGCAGAAATCCCAGATCTCCGATGCGGTTCATAATAAATGCCTTTTTAGCGGCATCATTATAATTCTGATTTTTGAACCAAAATCCGATCAACAGGTAAGAACAAAGTCCTACACCCTCCCATCCAACAAACATGAGTACATAGCTTGAGCCGAGCACTAAAAGCAACATGAAGAATACAAACAGGTTGAGATAGGCAAAGTAACGTGCATAATCAGGTTCATGCGACATATATCCGATCGAATACACATGAATCAGGAAGCCAACTCCTGTTATCACGAGTAACATGATAATTGAAAGCCGGTCGACTAGAAATCCAAAGTTTAAATCGAAAGCTCCTGCGTGCATCCATTGAAAATAATCGGCTTGCACAACTACATTGGAATCAGAGAGCAATTGAAAAAACAATCCAGCCGAAATAATAAAACTTCCAAGAACTGTAAGTGAAGCCAACCAGCCGCTAGCCGCCCGGGGAATATTTTTATTGCCGATTCCATTGATCAGGAAGCCCAGCAGCGGTAATACAGGAATAAGCCACAATAAATTATTCACTTCAACAAATTGTATTTACAAATTACCATTTTAAACGGTTCAGCAAGTTGATATCAACTCCACCGACATTCCTGAAAATCATTACCAATATTGCCAGGCCCACAGCAACTTCTGCTGCAGCAACTGCCATGATAAAAAACACCATCACTTGTCCTCCAGCATCGGAATGCATAGTTGAAAATGCAACCAGCAACAGATTCACGGCATTTAACATTAACTCAATGCACATAAAAATAATGATCGTATTTCGTCTGAATAACACACCTAATACACCAATTGCAAACAGTATCAGTGAGAGGTACAGGTAGTTATTAATATGGACGATGTCGAGTATAGAATTATTCATTTCTCAGTTCAATTCTTTTTTTCCAATCATGGTAGCTCCAATCATGGCAGTAAGAAATAGCAATGCAGATACTTCGAACGGCAGCATATATTCTCTATAAAGCACCATTCCTAAAGATTTTACCATACCTATTTGATTATCACCAGAAGGAGTAACTTCAAGTCCGTCGGCACTTTTTAACACACTCACCATCACCAGTAGGAAAAGACCAGCGGAGATAACAGCAACTGTTTTAATAAGGTTGGATTTATGGGGCTCACCTTCTGCATTCAGATTAAGCATCATGATAACATATAGAAAGAGCACCATAATGGCACCGGAATAAACAATGACATGTACTGCGGCAAGAAACTGGGCATTAAGAAGTATGTAATGACCTGCGATGGTAAAGAAACAAAATATGATGTACAGGACGCTGTGCACCGGATTGCGTGAGAACACCACCATCAGCGCACTGAAAACGGAAAGAAAAGCTAAAATAAAGAAAGCGTACTTTGACATAAACGGATGCTGCGATTAATTCAGCTATAATGGTTGCAATCAGAGGGCGAAATTAACAATTCAGCCCGATTCATTTATAATAATTATTAACTTTTACGATGAGCTTTAATACGTCCGGAAATATCCACTCTTTTATCAGGGTCGACAGGTTCCACCAATTTATCCTTACCATAAATAAATCCATCACGTTCAAATCCTGCGTTTACAATTTTATCAGTCAGGAAAATGGCTTCTTTAGGACAAGCTTCCTCACAAAGTCCGCAAAAGATGCACCGCAACATGTTGATCTCATAGATTGAGGCATATTTTTCTTCCCTGTAAAGTTTTTCTTCCCCGGGCAACCGTTCTGCTGCCGTCATGGTAATAGCTTCTGCAGGACAAGCCAGGGCACATAAACCACAGGCGGTACAATTTTCACGACCTTCTTCATCGCGCTTTAACACGTGGAGCCCTCTGTAAACCGGAGTATATTCTTTTTGAACTTCAGGATAGTTCATAGTGGTTTTTTTGCGAAAAAAATGTCGCATTGTAATCATCAGTCCGCCCACGATGGCAGGAAGGTAGAGCTTCTCCACAAAACTCATCTCCTTATTACTGACTATTTTCGATCTGTTGGTTAATTGCATCTGATGCGTTACTTTAATTCAATGAGAGCGTCCACAGGTCATGTTTCCACAACAGGTAAACTGCAGTTAAGACGATATTCAATACAGCCAGCGGGAGCAACACATTCCACCCCACGCGCATCAGCTGATCATAACGGAAGCGCGGGATGGTCCAGCGAACCCACATAAAGAAGAAAATGAAAAAGAAAACTTTAGCGAAGAATATTGCCATTCCAAGCAACGCGACCACATTATGCGATAAGCCCAGGCTGTTTATGAATGGAAAATTGTAACCACCAAAATACAAACTCACAATTATGGCGGAAGAAATGAACATATTAATGTATTCCGAGAACAGGTAAAACCCAAGCTTCATACTGGAATATTCGGTATGATAACCTCCTACCAGTTCCGTTTCACATTCGGGCAGGTCGAAAGGGGTGCGATTGGTTTCCGCGAAAGCGCAGATGATGAATATTAGGAAACCGAGAGGTTGTGCAAAAACGTTCCAGTGTGCGCCGGGTTGACCTTCTACAATTTCACGAACACTAAGAGTGCCGCTCATCATCACCAGTGCAATGATCGACATTCCCATTGCCAGTTCATAACTGATCATTTGTGCGGATGCGCGAAGGGCACCGAGTAACGAAAATTTATTGTTAGATGCCCATCCTCCGATCATGATTCCATACACACCAATTGATACTACTCCGAAAACATACAGAATGCCGATATTTACATCAGTGACCTGCAACAGAAATTCGCGCCCGTTAATAATCAACGAGTCACCCCAGGGAATAACCACACCGGTCATGCAGGCAGTTAACATCGCAAGTGCGGGACCTAATATAAAAAGCGTTTTGTCGGCCTGCGCCGGAATGATTTCCTCTTTCATAAACATTTTCACACCATCTGCAATCGGTTGCAACAATCCAAAAGGGCCTGCGCGGTTAGGACCGATACGATCCTGAAAAAAAGCAGCAACTTTTCGTTCCGCATAAGTGGAATACATGGCAATAACCAGCGACACAGCAAATACTGCAACGACGAAGATGGATTTAAATATTAAATCAGCGGTTTCCATAATGAGCCGATCGGCTATTGTTTTTGATCCTGGTGTGCCTTTTCAGCAATTTCTTTCTGTATTGACACATCAATTTTTAATTGCTTGAGAATTGTATAATTATTCTGCGACATTACTGAATGTCGCTCAATGTTCCGCGGACCTTCCACCTTCCAATCCGAGATTTCTTTTCTCTCGAAACGGCATTCGTTGCAAACCCATGACTCCACTTCCCCATAGCGATCTTTGCGCCCCGTTACGCGGAGCACTTCACTGCCACTCATCCACAATGCAACTTTTCCGTTGCACTTTTTACAATCGCGGTGGGCATCCATCGGTTTGGTAAACCACACACGACTTTTAAATCGAAAGGTACGATCGGTGAGAGCACCTACCGGACACACATCAATCATATTTCCTGAAAAATCATTGTCGACTACATTTTGAATGTACGTGCTAATTTCAGAAACATCGCCGCGGTTAATCACACCGTGCACCCTGCCATCGCATAACTGGTCGGCAACTTTCACACACCGGTAACAGAGAATGCACCTTGTCATGTGCAATTTTATTGTTTCGCCGATATCAATTTTTTCAAATTCCCTTCTACGAAATTCATAACGTGATTTTGAAAGACCGTTTTCATAACTCAGATCCTGCAAATGACATTCTCCTGCCTGGTCACAGATAGGGCAATCGAGCGGATGGTTGATGAGTAAAAATTCCACTACTCCTTTTCTTGCTTCTAGCAAATCGGGTGACAACCTGTTTTCAACCACCATACCATCCATGACGGGGGTACGGCAGGATGCAACCGGTTTGGGCATAGGCCGGGGATCTTTAGCTGAACCCTGCGTTACTTTCACTATGCATGTTCTGCAATAGCCTCCGGTGTTTTCGAGCTTCGAATAAAAACACATTGCAGGAGGAACCACATCGCCGCCGATCATGCGGGCAGCCTCAAGAATGGTAGTTCCCTCCGGCACTTCTATTTCAATAGTATCTATAGTTACTTTTGGCATTTCGTTAGCGCTTTAATGTACTTTACCCGGCAACAGGGTCGAGGTTGTTCACACGGTAATAATGTTGTAAATCATTAATCAGTTGCGGATTTTTAACATACTCTTCAAATTCACTGCGGAAATGACGAATGGCGCTGGCAACAGGCCAGGCGGCTGCATCGCCTAAAGGACAAATGGTTTTACCTTCGATCTTTCCCTGTATATCAAATAACAAATCAATGTCAGCAAGCGTAGCATGCCCATCGAGGAACTTGTGCAAAATTTTCTCCATCCATCCGGTACCTTCCCGGCAAGGGCTGCACTGGCCACAGCTTTCGTGATGATAGAACCGTGTAAAATTCCATAGATTTTTTACAACACTGGAATCTTCATCCATCACAATAAAGCCACCGGAACCCAACATGGTTCCCGTAGCAAATCCACCATCAGCGAGCGACTCATAACTCATGAGCCGTGGTTCTCCATTCGCTGTAGTCAGTATTAATCCGGCAGGAAGAATGGGCACAGAAGATCCGCCGGCTACAACAGCTTTAAGTTTCTTTCCATTTCTGATTCCACCGCAATATTCTTCTGAGTAAATAAATTCTTCAACCGGCAATCCCAGTTCAATTTCGTATACGCCCGGGTTGTTAATATGGCCGCAAGCGGAGATCAATTTGGTTCCTGTACTTTTTCCAATCCCGATTTTTGCATACTCCTCACCTCCCATATTAATAATAAAAGGAACTGCTGCTATTGTTTCTACATTGTTCACAACAGTAGGACATCCCCACACCCCTTTAACGGCTGGAAAAGGTGGTTTGATCCTCGGGTTACCGCGTTTCCCTTCGAGTGATTCAATTAATGCAGTTTCTTCACCGCAAATGTATGCGCCACCACCGGGATGCACATACAGGTCGAGGGAATACCCCGAGCCAAGAATATTTTTTCCAAGGAAGCCGGCCTCATACGCTTCAGCAATTGCATCTTCAAGAATATGATATACTTCCATCATTTCACCTCTGATATAAATATACGAGGTAGCTGCACCCAAAGCAAAGCTGGAAACAATCATTCCCTCCACTAACGAGTGAGGGATATGTGACATCAGGTAGCGATCCTTAAAAGTTCCGGGTTCACTTTCATCGGCATTACAAACCAGGTATCGTGAAACACCTTCCGGCTTGGCCAAAAAGCTCCATTTCATTCCTGTTGGGAAACCGGCTCCTCCCCTTCCACGAAGTCCCGATTTCTTAACCTCTTCAGTGACCTCTTCCGGCTTCATCCGAAGTGCTTTTTCAACAGCCGCATACCCTCCGTTTGCACGATATGCATTGATACCCCTGATTCCGGGAACATTAATATTACCAAGCAACAATTGTTTTCCCATGGTTATGCTTTGATCTTATCTTTAGCCCAGTGAGAAATATGTTCATTTGTATTGGCACGATAATCACTAAGAATAACATCAACTTTATCGAGCGTCAGATTTTCATGATAAGCCTGTCCTACCTGCATCATCGGGGCCGTACCACAGGAAGCCAGGCATTCGACAGTCTTGAGGGTAAACATTCCGTCAGCAGATGTCTGGCCTTCTTTAATATTTAATTTCTTTTCGAGGTATTTTACAATATCCTCGGCCCCCATCAGCCAGCAAGGACCGGTGCGGCAAACTTCAATCACACATTTTCCTACAGGCTTCAGATTAAACATGGAGTAAAATGATGCCACTTCGTACACCTCGATCGATTGAATGTTCAGTATTTCGGCAACCTTGTCCATAACGGCGGGATGCAACCATCCCTCAAACTCGGCCTGTGCAAGATGAAGCATGGGAAGAATTGCTGATTTTTGTTTTCCTTCAGGATACCTGCGAATGATCTTGCGGATCAAAGCTGTTGCATCGTCAGAAAAAACTACATCATTTTTATCTTTAAACATTGATATTTATTTATAATGATAGCTGATGGATGATAGAATTTTTAGAAATGTTTATATCTATAGTTTAACCTATAAATTGCTTTGCAAGGTTATGGGAAATTATAAGATGCTCATTAAAACGATTAGCCAAATTATCATTATGCATCGAGTTCTCCGGCTATTACATTCATTGAACTCATTGTAAGAATTGCATCCGACAACATGCTTCCTTTTATCATCTCAGGATAGGCCTGGTAGAAGATGAAACAAGGCCTGCGGAAATGAAGCCGGAATGGATTTCTGCCTCCATCGCTCACCAGGTAAAAGCCCAGTTCTCCGTTTCCACCTTCCACACAGTGATAAACCTCACCTTTGGGAATATCGGTTTCGCCCATAATTATTTTAAAGTGCCATATCAAACCTTCCATGGTATTGTACACATCTTCTTTAGGAGGAAGGTAAAATTCCGGAACATCGGCATGGAAAGAAGTCTTATCGCTAAGCTTACTAAGTTTTTCAAGAGCCTGATTAATAATGCTGACACTTTGTTTCATCTCTTCATGCCGAACCATGTAGCGGTCATAGGTATCGCCATTAGTTCCTATAGGAATAATAAAATCAAAATCTTCATAGGAGGAATAGGGATTCATCACACGCACATCATAATCAACACCTGCTGCCCGGAGATTAGGGCCGGTGAAACTATAATTCAATGCATCTTCAACGCTGATAGGGCCGGTACCGATGGTACGATCCATGAAGATGCGGTTGCGGTTAAGGAGATTTTCAAATTCAAGAAGTTTAGCCGGAAATTCTTTAATAAACTTATCAAGTCTATCCCAGGCTGCCTGTGGAAAATCGCGTTCAAAGCCTCCTATGCGCCCGATATTGGTTGTAAGGCGTGCTCCGCAGATCTCCTCATAAATTTCATAAATTTTTTCACGTTCCTGAAACATATATACGAAGCCCGTTAGTGCCCCGGAATCTACTCCGATAACAGAATTACAAACTATATGATCGGAAATGCGTGCAAGTTCCATGATGATCACACGCATGTACTCCACCCGCTTTGGTAATTTCGCACCTATCAGTTTCTCAACCGTCATATGCCATCCCATGTTGTTGATGGGTGACGAACAGTAATTCATCCGGTCAGTAATAGGAGTAATCTGGTAAAAAGGCCTGCGCTCGGCAAGCTTTTCAAAAGCCCTGTGAATATAACCTATGGTTGGCTCTGCCGATACAATAATTTCGCCATCCATTTTAAGAATATTCTGAAAAATACCATGCGTTGCAGGATGTGTGGGACCCAGGTTGAGCGTGGTATATTCTTTTTCAGGAAGGTGAATTTCCAGGGGATGTATATTTTCGTTTTTCTTGTTGCTCATTTTGCTTGTCATTGGTCACTGGTCACTGGTAAATAAACGGAGGATACCGAAAGCTGAATTCTATTTAGCGTCCGAACATCTTATCGTCTTTATCTTTCCGGAACTGATCTTCAAGCGGAAATTCTTTTCGCATTGGAAATCCTTCCATATCATCTACATTGAGAATGCGACGCAGGTCGGGATGGCCTGTGAATTTAAACCCGAAAAAATCGTACGTCTCCCGCTCCATCCAGTTTGCTGCGCGATATAATCCAGTTAAGGAAGGAAACACAGGAGGATCTTCATTGGTGAATGCTTTCAACCGGATGCGAAAGTTATTTGTAAGACTATGCAGGTGGTACACCATCGCAAATTTCTTCGGCGCATCGGGATAATGCATACCGCAGGCGCTGGTAAGAAACTTAAATTGGAATCCTTCATGATCATGCAAATAACGGATCACCTCACTGATGCTGTCGAGTGAAACCGTTATAGTAAGAAAGTCATACGGATGATCAATTTCCATAATCTTTCCGGGAAATATATCCTGCAGCACCTCTTCTATTGCTTGCGATGTAATTTCTGGCATTTTAATTTTTATTCTATTCCGTAAGAAGCTAATAAGGCTTTGTATTCATCCGAATCGCGACGTCGCAGCGATTCATTCTGGACTAGGTCCTGGATTCTCAAAACACCATCTAAAATTTGTTCCGGCCTGGGCGGACAACCCGGCACATATACATCAACGGGTATGATACGGTCGATACCCTGCAATACGCTGTACGTATCAAATATACCACCACTGGAAGCACAAGCTCCGACAGAAAGAACCCATCTAGGTTCTGCCATTTGTTCATACACCTGACGTAAAACCGGTCCCATTTTTTTGGCAATGGTTCCCATCACCATCAGCAGGTCAGCCTGGCGGGGAGAAAAACTCAGCCTTTCTGATCCAAACCGCGCAAAATCATAATGTGCACCCATGGTAGCCATAAATTCAATACCACAACATGAAGTTGCGAATGGTAACGGCCATAGCGAATTTTTACGGGCCATTCCCACCATCTTATCCAGACTGGTGGCAAAGAAACCCGGACCCTCAAAACCTTCCGGCGCTTTAACTATATCAACCATTTATTTTTTCCAATATCACTGTTAAATTCAGAACCAGGCATTCAATACAGGAATGCCCATTTTTTTAATTCCATTTAAGGGCACCCTTCTTCACTATGTAAAGAAACCCTAACATAAAAAGGCAGATAAATATTATCATCTCTACAAAACCATACATCCCCAATTCAATAAAGTTAACGGCCCAGGGATACATGAAGATTACCTCAACATCAAACAACACAAATAAAATAGCGACCAGCAGATATTTAATAGAAAACGGAATGCGCGAATTCCCTTGCGGTTCTATTCCGCACTCAAAAGTTTCGAGCTTTACAGCGGATTTTCTCTGGGGTCCCAGTAAATGGGTCACAAATATGGTAGTAAGAACAAAGCCAATAGCTACTACAAACATGATAACCATTGGCAGATAATCAGCAGGAACACTTAGTAGAATCATTTTTTCAACTATTTGATTAACAAATGAAATGAATTCATAGTTTATAAGAGGCCGCAAAATTACGGTTTTTTAAAACCATAAACCCTATTTTAATCATGATTTTCACATCTTTAAACCCGAACCCGGAGCGCCTGGTTAGGCAAATTGATGAGATTTAAAACTTATGAACTGCATAGATTGTTATTTCTCTAACTTTGCAGCCTCGGTTTTAAATGATTAACAATTGATTTATAATTGTTTAGCTCTTAAATACCGTCTTAAATTCCAAACATTTTTATACTCTATTTCAAACAGATCACCGCGTGTCAAAAAAAGTACTCATAATCGGAACAGGTTTAGGAGCATTGGCGACTGCTTTGAGATTGAGTTTTAAAGGATATGATGTGGAACTGGTGGAAAAATACCACCGTGCAGGTGGAAGGTTGAATCTTATCGAAAAGGATGGCTTTTCATTTGATATGGGACCTTCATTTTTTTCAATGAGTTATGAATTTACCGAATTATTCAAATCCTGCGGCATTCCCAACCCACTTACATTAAAAGAGTTAAACCCTTTATATTCTGTTTTTTTTGAAAACCGGGAAAAGCCTTTTCAAATTCATAAAGATCTTAACAAATTGGAAGAAGAGTTCAAAGGCATTGAACCCGAAATGGCGGCAAAGACAAAAAAGTACCTGGCTGCTGCCGGAAAGCTTTTTCATGATACGGAGAACATTGTGATCCGGCAGAATTTTGATGGCAAACTGGATTACTTATCAAAACTTGCCCGTGTTCCGCTGAAGCATGCACCTAAAATGTTTCGCTCTATGTGGACGGAACTTGAAAAGAATTTTGATTCACAGGAAGTAAAAGTTATTTTTTCGCTGGTGGCTTTTTTCCTGGGCTCTACTCCTTTCCAAACACCTGCTGTTTACAGCCTTCTTAATTATACCGAACTGGTGCACGATGGATATTGGAACGTGCAGGGCGGTATGTATCAGATAGTCGAAAAAATTAAAGCGATACTAGATCAACGTGGTGTCAAATTTCATTTTAATACGGAAATAACATCCATTACAACTGATGGAAAAAATATATCAGGCTTTACAGACCATACCGGCAAAAAATGGGTTGCGGATGTGTATGTGGTCAATGCGGATGCCGCATCTTTCAGAGGTAAAGTCCTTAACAGGAAAAGTCATTCTTCAGCTAAACTGGACGCAATGGAATGGACGCTGGCACCATTTACCATTTACCTGGGCATTAAAGGAAAATTAAAAAACATCAATCACCATAATTACTTTTTAGGAAGTAATTTTAAGGATTATTCCAATACAATTTTCAAAACATCGGTGAGTCCTCAAAAACCTTATTATTATGTGAATGTAAATTCAAAATCCAATCCTGAGTGTGCTCCGGAAGGATGTGAAAATCTTTTCATCCTTTGCCCTGTTCCTGATTTGAGATATAAACCAGACTGGTCGGACAGTGAAAAACTTGCAGACACCATTATTGACGATTTATCAAAGCGAATTGGATTTGATTTAAAAAGCAATACTGTTTCCAGAACGATTCTTAATCCTGTTGACTGGCAGGATAAATTTAATCTGTATCGGGGAAGCGGACTGGGCCTTGCACATGGATTGAATCAGATTGGCGGACTCCGCCCTTCGAACAAGGATGAAGCATTTAATAATTTGTATTATGTGGGAGCAAGTACTGTTCCCGGGACGGGATTGCCGATTGTGGTAATCAGTTCAAGACTCGTAACCGAAAGAATTGAAAAAGATTATGAAAGAGTATAACGATTTGTGCATGGACATAAGTACCGTAATTACGCAGCGGTACAGTACCTCTTTTACCAGGGGGATTAAAACATTGCACAAGCGTTTTCATAATCCGATTTATTCGGTGTATGGATTTGTAAGACTGGCAGATGAGATAGTTGATACGTTTCATGAATTCGATAAAAAAACATTACTGGAGAAATTCAGGAAAGACACCTGGGATGCGATAGATTCCAAAATCAGCACCAACCCAGTGTTACATGCTTTCCAGTTGATTGTGAATAAATATGCTATTGAAAAGGAGCTGATCGAAGCATTTCTTTACAGTATGGAAATGGACCTGGAGAAAAAAGATTATGATGAAACTTTTTACAAGACTTATATTTATGGGTCGGCAGAAGTAGTTGGACTAATGTGTCTGCGGGTTTTTTGCGAAGGCGATACTACGCTTTACAACAAGCTTATTGAACCTGCAAAAAGATTAGGTGCTGCTTTTCAAAAAGTAAATTTTTTACGTGATTTGAAAAGTGATTACCAGGAAAGAGGCAGAGTTTATTTTCCGGGAGTTGATTTTACTAACTTCAACAATACCGTAAAAAAACAAATTGAACTTGAAATTGACAACGATTTCCGTGCAGCTTACCCGGGGATGATGCAACTCCCAAACGGCGTACGTCCCGGTGTGTACACTGCTTTTATTTATTATCGTGAATTGCTCAAGAATATTCAAAAAGTTCCTGCAGGACAAGTGGTACAAACCCGGATCCGGGTGCCCGATATGCGAAAAGTTATTTTACTCATGCGGACCTATACCAAATTTGGCATGGGTGCATTTTTTTAGAACTTCGCTCTGAAAACAAAAAAACTCCCAGGGGTCGCCCGGAAGTTTTTCAAAAATTTGTTTAAGATTAAAATGTAATTGTTATCGTACCTTTCTGCTCCAGTGGCATCACTGGGCTGGTGTCAAACATTACGCTCTGTGCAGCTTGCTCTGCTTTTGTAAGAAGGTATTTACTGGTAGTGGTTGACCCTTCAATACCCGGATTGGCCTTTACCACATTTCCATATTTGTTAATGGTGATTTCAACAACCACAACACCTTTTTCCATGGTAAGATTATCTACTTTGGGTTCTTTGGTCATTTTTCTTCCGGCCATCACATAAGAAACGCCTTTAGTGGTTGATCCCTTTGCGGAATTATCGGCCTGGGCGCCTTTATCGAATTGGATATCGCTCACTTCAGCAACTTTGAAACTCATTTCGTTGCCTTTGAAATTGAATTTAATTACTCCGTCATTCATTGATTTTACTTCACCGGTCATTTTCTCGCCCGACTTAAGCACAAGGGTATGTTGGGCATTCAGCACCAATACAGACATTGAAAGGAACAGGAATAACACAATTAATTTTTTCATAATTAAAGCTATTAATTTAAAGATTTACTGGTACAAAATTATTATAATTAGAACGTAAATGGGAACAAAAACATATGATTTGTGACAATTTAATCAACAACCCTGCCACAGATAAATTTACTAAATTTGCCCTCTTTTAACGGCTACGGCCATCCTATGAGAACGCTTTATAAATACCTGCTAAATTATAAGAACCTTGTTTTTCTTGCCTTGTTTCTGGCAACGGTAAACCAGGTGTTTTCATTGTTGGATCCCTGGATTTTCCGTAAAATTATTGATAACTATGTAACCCATCCCGAAAGGTATACCACGCCTGAATTCCTGAAGGGTGCCGGACTGCTCATCGGCCTTGCCATGGGAGCCGCTTTCGTAAGCCGGGTAGCTAAAAACTTCCAGGATTATTACGTAAATTCGATCACTCAGCGACTTGGAGCGCAAATTTATGCCGACGGATTGAAACACTCCCTCGAACTTCCCTACCAGGTTTTTGAAGACCAGCGAAGTGGAGAAACCCTGGGGAAATTGCAAAAAGTAAGAATTGATACGGAGCGGCTGATCTCAGCTTTTGTGAATATTCTATTTACTTCAATAGTTGGAATTGTTTTCGTAACCATTTATTCAATCCAGGTATATCCGCTAATAGCGCCTGTTTATTTCTCAATGATTCCATTGCTGGGAATCCTCAGTTTTGTTTTGAGCAAGCGCATAAAAAAAATACAAAAGAAAATTGTTGCGGAAACTACTGCTTTGGCAGGAAGTACGACTGAGTCGCTACGCAATATTGAATTGGTGAAAAGCCTCGGACTGGCCAACCAGGAAATCAGCCGTTTGAATACCACTACGGATAAAATTCTCCAGCTGGAATTAAAAAAGGTGAAATACATCAGAAGTCTCAGTTTCATACAGGGCACGTTTGTAAACCTGTTACGCAACTGTCTTTTGTTTTTTATGATGTACCTGGTGTTTATGGAAAAAATAACTGTCGGAGAATTTTTCTCCCTCTTCATATACTCATTCTTTATTTTCGGACCACTCCAGGAAATGGGGAATATCATTAATATTTACAGGGAAGCGGAGGTATCGCTGCAGAATTTCGACGACATTATGAAGATGGAAAAAGAACCTGCCCCTGTCAACCCGGTGAAGCTGGGTGCAATCAGCAGGTTGGAATTCCGCGATGTTACCTTCAAACACCAGTCGGCAAACAACAATGCCATCAGTAATATTAATTTTCAAACGGGACTGGGAGAAACCATTGCTTTCGTAGGACCTTCAGGTTCCGGAAAAACAACGCTCGTAAAAATGCTGGTAGGATTGTACCGGCCTTTAAAAGGAGAAATATTGTACAATAATTTCCGGTATGACCAGGTAAATATGAATGAATTGCGGAATCAAATTGGTTTCGTAACACAGGATACACAACTATTTTCAGGAACCATTCGCGAAAATTTATTGTTCGTGAATCCTGCTGCAACTGATGCACAGTGTATTGATGTATTGAATAAGGCTGCCTGCCAGAGTCTTCTAGCCCGTGCTGATAAAGGATTAGACTCCGTAATCGGGGAAGGTGGCGTTAAGGTTTCGGGGGGAGAAAAACAACGATTGTCGATAGCACGTGCGCTGTTACGTCAGCCAAACTTGCTGGTATTTGATGAAGCCACTTCTGCACTTGATTCACTTACGGAAGAAGAAATAAGTGAAACCATACGTGACATTTCCGGGAACAGGAATCACATTACGATTCTTATTGCACATCGGTTATCCACGGTGATGCACTCTGATTGTATTTACGTTCTTGAAAAAGGTCAGATCGTAGAAAAAGGTAAACACCATGAACTGCTCGAGCAGAAAGGACTTTATTTCGCTATGTGGAGACAACAAATTGGAGAGCGGCAGAAAGAAGTTGGTGTAACCAGTGATATATGATCCTTCGCGAATATAAAAGTGTATCATTATAGTTGTAAAAAAATTTCTGACTTTTAAAAAATAGTTTAAAAAATACATTGAATTTCTCACAGAGTATTTCACTTATTCAAAAAGCATTGCTGGAGCCGCTGCCCGGTGCAGCTGCGCAGCATCTGATGGCGCCTAAAGCCCGGAAGTCGACTGAGGAACTCATGCAGGCAAATCCTGCAAACCGGTTGAGCAGTGTGATGATATTGTTGTACCCCGATATAAAAGGCCTGTTAAGTACAATATTTATTGAGAAGCCCATCGACAATAGTATTCACAGTGGCCAGGTTGCCTTCCCGGGAGGTAAAATGGATGAAGAAGATATTACGCCTGCCCGGACAGCATTAAGGGAAACCGAGGAGGAAATCGGGGTGCCGGCCGAACACATCCAGATATTGGGACCGTTATCACAGTTATTCATTCCCGCGAGTAATTTCCTGGTCATACCTCATATAGGAATCATGGAAACTATGCCCAGGTTTATACCCAATCCTGATGAGGTAAAGTCATTAATCCCAACTCATGTCAGTCAATTGATGGAATTAAAGCAATCGACAAAACAATTTCCTACCTCCTACGGCATTCTGGAAGCGCCTTATTATGAACTGAACGGCCATTCAGTTTGGGGAGCTACCGCGATGATGATTAGTGAGTTTCGGGAATTACTTAAACGATGCTGATATATTTTACCTGCTCCTTTCCTGGCTCAGAAGTAACCGACAATTATTAAAGGAAAATAGCTAATTTTGCATCCTTCATTTTTATTTATAATCCAGCTTTAAAAAATTTAAAATTTCACATATGCGTACAGCTACAATTTACACCGACAAAGGTGACATGGAAGTAGAATTCTATGAGAAAGATGCTCCCGGAACCGTTGAAAATTTCATCAGCCTTGCAAAAAAAGGTTTTTATAACGGACTAAAATTTCATCGCGTGCTTCCCGACTTCGTAATCCAGGGCGGTTGTCCTAAAGGTGATGGTACCGGTGGGCCGGGATATAAAATAAAGTGCGAAACATCCGGCGATAACCAATATCATGACCGCGGTGTTTTGTCAATGGCTCACGCAGGAAAAGATACCGGTGGTTCACAATTTTTTATCTGTCATAGCCGCCGAAATACATCGCACCTCGATCGAGTGCATACCTGTTTTGGAAAGGTAGTTGACGGATTGGATGTGATTGATGATATAGGGCCAGGAGATTTGATTAAGAAGATAGAAGTTCATGAAGAATAACCGGATTGTGATTATCACAACATAAAATAAAAGAACAATGCCTGTTTCAGATGAAGCAGGCATTGTTCTTTTATAATAATTGTAAATATACAACGGAGCACATAATGGCTAGTCCCAGTTTTTAAGTGTTCCTAACTTACTTTGTTGAACATTTAATATTTCATAGGTAGTTGCTGAACTTCCGGCCTTATTAATAAAAGCAATAACATAAACTTTCTCTGGGGCCATCCCCGTAAGGTCGGCCGTGAAATTCTTTTTCAGCAAACCATCTGTTACTAATTTAGAACTATCGACAGGATCACCCAGATGGGCTGAAAGCACTTTTCTTGCGACCAGCTGATGCTTGTAACCCAAAATTGGATTGCCCTGGTTGTAATAAGGACTTGATTGATCGGTATTGTAATAATTTACCTGGTCATAAGAAGGTCCGGTTCCGGTAATATCATTTTCAACGAGGTAAACTGTAAGAGTATGCGGACCTGCTAAATTCATGCGAAATGCAGCCTGCACTTCAATGTTAGCTGTTGTTCCTGAAACAACCGACCGGATGGCCAAACCACATTTAGCAGTACCGGAAACCTGTGCTGAGGTGTTGGATAACCATTGTGTGCGATTAAGCAGCACATTATTCAGCGAAGGCACCCTGTTGATCATACCATAGGAAGGGTTGGATCCAAATGTTGCGTCGATGGTCATGAAGAGTGGTATTTGCATGCCATCCGACTGGTGATAAGCAACAGGAATAATTTTGCCCGGATAGGATGCGGCCACCTGTTCGCGCTTAAACTCTGCATCAGGGCAGGAACCGCACCAGGCAGCAGTATGATATTCCAGTAGGACTTTCTTTGTAAAATTTGAAGGAGGTGCTGTGATGCCTGTAACCGGCGGTGGCGTAGGAACAGGTTGCGGCGTTGCGTCATCATCTTTACTGCACCCGGCAATGACGCTAGTTAGTGCGATCAATCCTGCGTAAATTCTTTTTTCAATCATGATTATTTAGTTGGAGTTTGGAGAAACATAAAATTAAGTATCAAATCAAAACCAATTAGCAGGAAAGCATCTTATGCGTTACCTTTGAAAGAAAAATGAACAAAGTTTTATTTTTTGATATTACCAACGGCCAAAAAAACCCATTTCCTTGAATAGCGTCACGCAACAAGATACTATGAATTACTCATTACCCCGCCCGATTTTTAATGTAAGAATTTACGGAATATTTATTGAAAATGGTGCTGTTCTGGTTTCTGATGAAGTTCACCACGAAAGGAACATAACAAAATTCCCGGGAGGAGGCTTACAGTTCGGAGAAAGTACTCATGAATGTGTGAAGCGGGAGTTTATGGAAGAACTGCAACTTGAAATTATTATCAAGGAACATTTTTATACGGTTGATTTTTTTCAGGCCTCGGCCTTTGACCCTACCCAGCAGGTAATCAGTATTTATTATATTGTTGAAAGTGTGAAAAAAACACGCATCACTGTATCAGACAAAAAATTTGATTTCCTGAATCGGCAAAACGGAACACAGAGCCTGCGGTGGATTGCAATTTCCGATTTGATTCCGGAAGACTTTACGTTTCCGATTGATCAAAAAGTATCGGGGTTAGTGTTTGAACGATTTCATAAAAATAAATCATGAATATAGTTTTACAGTCATAAATCCTTTCCTTTCAAATTCATCTTTCATCTTCGCCGCAGCTGCTTTGTCTTTTATTCCTGAAATAATGATGTGATATTTTTTTATACCGTTTTTATCCTTGATTCCTATCAGCACTTCATCAACAGGTTCCTTAAGATATAAATCATTGGCAACATAAATTGCGTGTATGAGATCATGAGTCGACCATAATGATAATGATACATCGCGCAAAGTGCCTTCATTGCCCATGCAATCAACAACCGGATGTGCATGATACAATTCGGTGAGCTCAGGAGTGAGTTGTAACAGGTTCAGCACTTCCAGCCGCACATGTACCAGACCGTGATGATAACCCCCGATGCGCCTTGCAGCAGCTTCCGACAAATCAATCACACGATTCTTCGCATAGGGGCCGCGGTCGTTCACACGCACGATTACATTATAACTATTATCGCGGTTAACGATATTCAGATAGGTGTTGAAAGGGAGGGTACGATGGGCAGCTGTGTAATCATAATTGTTAAAAGCTTCCCCGTTGGCTGTCCTCCTTCCCTGAAACTTTTTTGCGTAATAAGATGCCTTACCGGGACGGGGATTTTCAGGTTGCGAAGATTGTGAAGTTATTAAAAACGGGCATCCTGCTGCAATTAAAAAAACAATCAGGGAAATCCGGTTCATAGAACAAGGATACAAAAAATATCACCTCATGTCAACCGCCTGGTAATGACTTTTTCAACATGCGCAAAAAACTGCATGGGATTGTAGGTGCGCCACGGGAAATCATTGAGTTCACCACCGTAAACCAGGTAGTAATCAATATTGTTGCGTGAAAATTCCGCCAGCACATGATCACGGAAATTAATGGCTGCTACCCAACCATCCTCTTCCACATCTTCAAACCATTCCTGGTAATAACAATCATCGGAAGCGTGAAAGTTAAGTACATTTTCACCTATCAGTATGAATTTATGAATGCCTCTCCCTATTAAATCATCAATTAAATCGCGCTTTAAGGTCATCACATCATTGTTGATACAATCGTTCCACTCCCCTATCAGTTCAATAATAGCAAATCGCATATGATAGTCGGCAAACAACACTTTAAGATAAAGCGTGTTCGAGCCAAAATCATCCCATTGCGGATGTATAAAATAATTGTAGATCGTGTTGGAATATTCAAATTCACTATGCTCACGACCATAAAAGGGTGATAACTCATCCTCTTCCGACGTGTACAAATCACGCCACCGGTAGTAGGGTTCTATGTCCTGCATTTAGAGATGATAGGTGTAAAATGTAAGATAGTAAATGAATCAGGAAATTCTCATAGTTTTTCCAAAAACCATTGTATTTTCGTGAATACAAAGTTAAGGTCAAAAATGGGGAAATCGTATTGAGAGAAGAAAAATTACAGTCTATATTTATCAATTGCTTGGCGGACACTGCCATGTTTTTCGAGGAGTGCGAAAGCGGTTGCAGCATCAATGTTAAGAGCATTCATAATCATTTTGGTACCCCTGTCGATGAGTTTATTGTTTGAAAGCTGCATATCCACCATTTTATTTCCTCTCACCCTTCCCAATTTCACCATAACTGAGGTAGTAATCATGTTCAAAACCAACTTTTGAGCGGTTCCGGCTTTCATGCGGGTAGAACCTGTTACGAATTCAGGACCTACTATTACCTCAACCGGGAAATCAGCCACTTGTGAAACCGGGGCTCCCGGATTACAGGTTATCGAACCCGTTATGATATTCTTTTCTTTACACGTTTTTAATCCTCCAACTACATAAGGGGTAGAACCTGATGCTGCGATTCCTACAACGATATCTTTTTCATTAACCTGGTAAGCAGATAAATCCTTCCATGCAGCTTCCGAATCATCCTCAGCAAATTCCACCGCCTTCCTGATAGCGGTGTCTCCTCCAGCAATAATACCTATAACCCGGCCTTGTTCAATTCCATACGTTGGCGGACACTCTGATGCATCCACAATACCCAGTCTTCCACTCGTGCCGGCACCAATGTAAAATAGTCGACCACCGCTAATCATTTTAGCATAAACAGCATCCGCAAGAGCGACCACCTTCGGCATAGCTTGTTCAATGGCAATTGGAACGGTTTTATCCTCCTTGTTAATGTTAGTTAGTAACTCGAGCGTGCTCATTTGCTCCAGCGACTGGTAATTGGAATCCGATTCAGTAATGCGAGTACTCATACGTTGTAAACGGGAGGATACAGGCCTGGATTGCAGCGACGAATCATTTCATACACCGTGTCAAAAACATCTTCCACATTTGGTTTGGAATAATAATCGCCATCAGAACCATAAGCGGGACGATGATCTTTTGCTGCCAGAGTTACGGGTGGTATTTCAAGAAAATCGAAGCCGCCCTGTTCTTCCATCACCTTTTGCAGCATGTAAGCAGTCCCACCGCCGGGTACATCTTCATCAACAAATAAAATTTTATTTGTTTTCTTCAGCGATTCCACGATGGCATGATGGATATCAAAAGGCAACAGGGTTTGCACATCAATTACTTCGCAACTGATATCAACCTGTTCCAGTTGCTTAACGGCATCCATGACAATGCGACAACAGGAACCATAGGTAACAATAGTAATATCATTTCCTTTGCAGAGAAGTTCCGGGACCCCGAGCGGAAGCCGGTATTCACCAATATTAACGGGCATATTTTCTTTGGTGCGATAACCGTTAAGTGGTTCAATAATTATTGCAGGATCATCGGATGCCATCATAGTATTGTAAAATCCCGCTGCCTGTGTCATATTTCTCGGGGAAAGAATATAAATTCCACGCATACTTCCCAGCATCATTGAAATGGGTGAGCCGCTGTGCCACACTCCTTCCAGGCGATGCCCGCGGGTGCTGATGATGAGCGGTGCTTTTTGTCCGCCTTTGGTTCGATATTGTAAACAGGCAAGATCATCCGTTATAACGTTGAGTGCATATACGAGATAATCGAGGTATTGAATTTCTGCTATCGGCCGCAAGCCGCGAAGTGCCATTCCGATACCTTGCCCGATAATAGTTGCCTCACGAATACCGGTATCCATAACCCGGTTCAATCCGAATTTTTCCTGCAGCCCGGCCCACGTTTGATTCACACCACCGATATGACCCACATCTTCGCCAAAGGCAATCATTTCAGGATACCTGAGCATGAGCTTTTCAAAATTCGCCAGCAATATTTCTCGTCCGTCAACCAGATGAGGTGTTTCACCGAATTCCGGTGCCACTGGTTCAACTGCAAGAGCTGCATTTCGCGATTGACTGTACAGATGCGAATCGAAACGATCGAGGTTGAGCTGATCCCATTTCACCAGCCAATTAATGAGATTGGTTTTCGCCGCCGAATTTTCACCACGAGCCAGTCGCAACGATGATTTTACAGCTATTGCAATTTCTTTACGATCTGCTTCCTGGTTGCCGTTGAGTTCTTCTCTTATTTTGCCAATAAAAACACCGTTGGCCGATGCAGATTGCAATTGCGCCATCTGTTGATCAGCTACAAGTAATTCTTCACGGATATCATTTTTAAAAGCATCCCATGCTTTTCGTTTTGCATCGGCAACAACTTTTTTAGCATCACTTTCAATAGCATTCAATTCATCAGGAGTCGCTATTGCCGACTGGATCATCCATTCCCGCATCTTGCGTAAGCAATCATATTCTTCTTCCCACCTAAGTCGTTCTTTTGATTTATAACGTTCATGCGATCCTGAGGTGGAGTGGCCTTGTGGTTGGGTCATTTCCTGGATGTGAAGCAAAACAGGAATATGCTGTTCACGGCAAGTGGAAATACCTTTTTCGTATAGTTCAATAAGCCCGGGATAGTCCCATCCTTTGCCTGTCATTATAAGAAAACCATCTTGTGTAGCGGTTCTCTCAAAACCTTTCAGTGCTTCTGAAATATTTTGTTTGGTAGTCTGGAATTTACTGGGAACCGAAATTCCATAACCATCATCCCACACCGAAATTGCCATTGGCACCTGCAACACACCTGCAGCATTTATGGTTTCAAAAAATAAACCTTCCGAAGTACTGGCATCTCCGATGGTACCGAATGCTACTTCATTTCCTTTTATCGAAAATTTACGGAATTTATCGCCGTGAAGATCTGTATTCTGGCGGTACATTTTTGAGGCCAGAGCCAACCCGAGTAACCGGGGCATTTGTCCGGCAGTGGGTGAAATATCTGCGGAAGAATTTTTTAATGAGGTAAGATCTCTCCAATTCCCTGATTCATCCAATAAGCGAGTGGAATAATGTCCGTTCATCAATCGTCCTGCTGAAGAAGGATCGGCATTCACATCCGGGTGAGCATATAACTGCGCAAAAAACTCCTGGATGGTAAGCAATCCGGATGCCATCATGAAAGTCTGATCACGATAATAACCGGAACGAAAATCACCGTTTTTAAAAACCTTCGCCATGGCTAACTGGGCGATCTCCTTACCATCTCCAAAAATTCCAAATTTTGCTTTCCCCGTAAGGACTTCCTTTCTTCCCAGCAAACTGGTTTGGCGGCTTTCGTTGGCTATCCGGTAATCATTCAGGATTACCTTGCGAAAATCGTCATATGTCAGCTCCTGTTTTTCGGTGGAATTCGTCGGATATATTGGGTTCATTTGTGTGTGGCGTAAAATCGGATTACAAAAATAAGGAAAAATGACCGATCTTTCAAATCCTTAAATTCCACCCAAAGCACTGGTACTGCTTAATTTGTGACTCTAAACAGAATGTAATTCCAAACAATTGCTTCGTTAAAAGAATAACATATCGGCAGCGGTAAAAACAGCGAGCAATATGCTGGCAATACCATTGGTGGTAAAAAAGGCCAGGTTTACTTTACTCAGGTCACCTGCTTTTACAAGCGAATGCTGATAGACCAGTAATCCTGTAAAAATTACCCATCCCGAAAGGTAGATCCAGCCATAATTCCCGTAAAACGATACAGCAAGTAATACTACAGATGCTATCAGGTGCAGGACTTCTGAAATTCTTAACGAAACGGTGGTTCCAAAAACGGAAGGAATAGAAAAAAGTTTTTGTTGTTTATCAAATTCTTCATCCTGGAGAGAATAGATAATGTCAAATCCTGAAACCCATGTCACCACGGCAACAGAAAATAAAATTGGTAATACTGCAAATTCTCCGGTCACCGCGATATACGCCCCAATGGGTGCCAATGACAATCCGATGCCTAACACCACATGGCTTAACGGGGTAATGCGTTTGGTATAGCTATATCCTAAGATTACAGCAAGGGCTACGGGTGACAGGTAAAAGCAAATGGAATTAATGAACCAGGTAGTACCAATGAAGGCCATGCAATTCAAAATGGTAAAAAGTAACGCAGATGCCGGACTTATTATTCCGGCCGGTATTTCCCTGATTACTGTGCGACTATTTTTCGCATCAATTTCACGATCGGCCCAACGGTTAAATGCCATTGCAGCAGAACGGGCGAAAATCATGCATAACAAAACAAGCAAAATTAACCAGGGATCAAATTCAAAATTCATGGCTTTGGCTCCGGCAAGAAAACCGATCAATGCAAACGGGAGTGCAAAAACCGTATGACTGAATTTGATGAGAGAAAGGTAATTGGTGATGGTACCCGTTGCCATGCGGCAAAAGTAAGAAAAATAAGCCGGCCGACCCACAGGAGAAACAGGTATGTGACTTCATACAAAAATAGATAATATCCCTAATTTTACTGACAAAAAGCTGAATATCACTTACTCTTTTTCTTAGGAGCTTTATATCCTTTTTCACGGGCTTCACTTAAACCGATAGCAATTGCCTGTTTACGGTTAGTGACCTTATCACCGCTGCTGCTATTGAGTTTTCCTTTTTTAAATTCTTCCATGACTTCACCCACTTTATTCTGGGCTTTTTGTGAATTCTTTCTCATTATCTGCTAATCAAAAAATGTTTAACTTTTAAAAACAATAGCATGAATTCTGTGCCAAACCAGACCGGATAAAATTAAATGGTACGATGTTTCTAACGATTCTGCGTAAATGCCTGAAGAAATATGCAAACTATCCGTTCCAACCGTCATATATCGCCGCTATCGAAACTGAATAACAACATGCAGGCCTGTGCCCGGGCTGTAAATCTAGTGCATGCAGGTGATTCAAAACCAGGAATTAATAGAGTAAAAAAAGGCAAGGGTTTTATCTACCATTTTGACAATAAAAGAGTTACTGATGAAGCGACTCTCAAAAGAATTTACTCTTTGGTAATCCCTCCTGCCTGGCAAAATGTGTGGATTTGTGCGGATTATAAAGGGCATTTACAGGCCACAGGTGTCGATACAAAAAACCGGAAACAGTACAGGTATCATCCCAATTGGAATGCGCTCCGCAACCAGGCAAAATTTTCAAATATGCTCGAATTTGGGAAATCCCTTCCTCAAATACGAGAAAAAATAGAGAAAGATATTGCACAAAAAAACTTCAACGAAAGCAAAGTAATTGCGATCATGCTGAGTGTAATGGAACAGACTCACATCAGGGTAGGAAGCGATTATTATGAAAAAGTAAACGGATCCCATGGATTAACAACGCTTAAAAATAAACATGTTCTGCTGGATGGGCCCAATATCACATTCTTTTTTGTTGGCAAAAAAGGAGTCACACATAATATTACTATCAGGAATAAAAAGCTGGCCCACCTGGTGAAACAATGCCGCGATATACCGGGCAAGGAATTGTTTCAATATATTGCCAAAGATGGTTCACGTAAAAAAATTGATTCCGGTATGGTAAATAATTATATAAAAGAATTAGGCAACACCCAATTTACCACAAAGGATTTCAGAACCTGGGCAGGATCAGTAAATGCTTTGCGGAAAATAAAAGAGATGAGCCGTGAAGTGATGAGCGGAAGCAAAAAACAACACATAAATACCATTGTAGATTACGTAAGCGAGCGACTTGGTAATACACGGGCAGTTTGCAAAAAATATTATATTCACCATGTAATACTGGAGATGTTTGAAAACAATAAACTTCCGGGATTGCGTAAAGAATATGCTGTTATGAAAAATGAATTATTATCATCTGAGGAAAAGTGGCTTCTGGATATTTTGAAAAACCAGATCAGGAATGAACTGGTAATTGTAAATAACCTGATATGCGCCTGATGAAACTAATTAGCAAGTAATGCTTTTTCAGCTTCCCTTAATATTCGCTGTTCTTCTGAAGAAAATCCGGAATATACATACATTTCGCTTTCATAGTCATACACAATAACTCCTCTTTCAAAATAAAAATCGGGGTAGCGTAGCTTTACTTCATTACGAATAAGGCTGACATAAGTATTGGTAATACACAGACCTAAAAATTCTTGCATTTTCATAATTACGTATATTAATGATATATTTATGTGTATCAAAAAAAAGGCCATAGTAATTTTATTTGGAGTGGTTTTTCCTGATCACGCTCAGCCGTCCTTCACGTTCCATATAAACAGCTTCCACGTCATCCATTTTATCGGTATTCATTGCTAAACGAACGCTTGCTTCCAGGTCGTTTTGTGTAACCATGCAATATTTCATGTTTTTTGGATAAATTTTTCCATCCTTGTAAATGGGAATCGTTTCACCTTTAACAAATTTCCCCCATCTGCTGCTATGGTATGCAAGCAATCCTGTAATCCTGTGCAGTACAGATATTGTTGTTGCAGCCACTATGGTGGGAATAAAGGGAGAAGCTCCCACGACAGCACGACTCAGTATTGCTCCCAGTAAAATCAATAAAACATTATCAAAGGCAACCTGCATACCAAATGACCGTCGTCCTGAAATGCGGATCAAAACCAACCCGATTACAAATACCAAAATGGTTCTTGCTGCCATTTGTAGAGAATTGAGACTGGTTCCGCTTCCGAAAATTGTTAGAATGAGTTCGCTTTCCATTGTTAAATTAAAATGAAGTTTTTATAATAAAAGTGAAGATTACAAAAAGAATTAACACATTAAATTATTCCGGTAAACGTTACAAAAATATATTTTAACATGTTGAAAGTTAGTAGGTTCATTGATCAAACAAATTATATGCCAACTGGTTTTTGCTATTTAAAACCCAAAAATGAGAATGGAAATATTCCCTTAAAAATTAGGAAATTCGAATTTCAAGTGTTACATTTAATTTACTAAAAAACTTAAAAATCATGATTAAGCGCATTTACCTGGTAGATGATGACGCCGATGATCTTATTTTTATAAAGGGTGCATTTGAAAGGTACCGGTCGAATATTGAAATTAAAACCTTTAGTAACGGTCTTGAATTAGTCACCTCTTTGAAAGATTCGCCGGTCGTACCCATTATTGTATTGATGGATTTAAACATGCCGGTCATGTCAGGGCTCGAAGCTTTGAAATTGATCCGGAAATTGAAATATTTCAAAAATTTAAACATAATTATTTTTAGCACGAGTAATTCTTCCCAGGATCGGTCAGAGTGCTTGAAATATGGAGCAACTGATTACTTGTGCAAACCGTGTTCGATAGAGGAATACGAAAATATAGCTTCGAGACTTTATAATTTGTATGCAGACTCTTTTTCGAAAGAAAAGTACACTTCAGGCAGTGTGCAAAAAAGTCCTCGTAGTATTAGAATGTGAGGAATATTATTCGCATATAAAATTAATGAATTTTTGTTATCGGTTACAGAATGTGTCAGGGCACATTTATTGCATCTTTTGTTTCTAAAAATTAACTAAATTCAATCATTATAAAATTCAACAATTATGACATCCAAATCCAGGGCCTCAAAAACACCTGCAAAAAAATCAGGCAGCAATGCACAGTATAATAAAAAATCCAATGCCGGTAAAAAACAAAAGACTCTTGACGAATTACTGGAAGATAATTTAAAAGATATTTACAGTGCCGAGGTCCAATTGCTGGAAGCATTACCAGAAATGGCGGATGCAGCACAAAACGAAGATCTTCAGGATGCTTTTACGAATCATTATGAACAGACGTTGAAACAGGTTTCACGATTGGAAAAAATCTTCGACCGTTTTGATATTGATATTTCCGAGGTTGAACCTTGTGAAGCTATGGCAGGACTGATTGCGGAAGGCAAAAAAATTATTGAGGAATATGAAGAGAGTCCGGTCCGTGACTCAGCCCTGATAATTGGATCTCAAAAAATCGAGCATTATGAAATCGCATCTTATGGTTCTTTGTGTGAACTGGCTGATGTTTTAGGTTATTCGAATTTACATGATCTGTTGGGACGTTCCTTAGACGAAGAAGAAAATACAGATGAATTGCTTACTGAAATCGCATCCGATATAAACGATGAAGCTAAAGAAATGAGTGATGCTCATAATGAATCCTATTCTGAAGAAATGGAAAATGTACGTTAATTTAAATTTTGAAATACCTTAAAATATATCATCTTTCTTTCATAATAAAACGACCGGCTTATTCAACCGGTCGTTTTTATTTAAAAGAAATTAATGATTATTACCGGGGACGTCCCGTCATTCCTGACCCATTATGAGTAGTAGTATCCGCACTTGAATTAACAGAATCGACAACCTCGCCACCGGAATTTCTACCGGTTTCTGAATTGTTAGCAGGATTTGTACCGGTTCCCGAACCCGTTGACATGTTGTCATTATCAATTCCATCTGAACCAGCAGTGCCATCCAGACGTTGATTTTCGCCTTCCTGAGTACCTAATGTTTCTGTTGGAAGTTCATTATTATTTTCATCATTGCCATTCTTATTATCGCAGGCAATGAACCCAAATGCAATAAATAAAGAAGCGGCAATAATCAATTTTGAAATTAAATTTTTCATAGCATGCACAATTTGAGATTAATACTGGATCTGATTACCGGTGCATATTGCCACTATCGGTTCTGTTTATGGTCCGGGGAGTCTTGTTCTTGTAATTCCCTTTATCATCAAACCAGATAACATCTGATTCACGAGTAACATAATAAGCAGGTTTACCGGTATTGTCCTGGCTTGACCATACGTTAAATTCCTCGTTCGGATAAGTTTTTGAATAATAATCATTCACGGTTGCAGGATATTCCCCTCTACCTAACTGGCTTTCTGTTCCAACAGGATTTCCATTCGCATCGTAGATAATTGCCCTGCCTAAACTGGAAGCAGTATCAGCATATTCTGCTCTGTAATTTGATCCTACCCTTGACCAGTTTGAATTGATATTTGGGTAATCAGTACTGAATCGTTGGCTGATTGTACCGGGTACATCATTGTTTTGAGGTGTCGTACCAGACTGTGACTGAGTTGGTTGATTCGGGTTATTGGTTCCTCGGGGCGCATTCGTTGCCGGTGAAGTATTTTGTGCTACAGCCACACTAAAGCTAAATGCCGACAGTACCATTAAAATTGATTTTTTCATGATGATTTTTTTTAGTTATACCCATAGACACTAATCAAAACCATGCCAAAACGAGAACCCCGTCGGGGTGGCACCACCCCGTCGGGGTATTTGGTCCGAATTATTAACTTTGCACTCCGCAATTCTAAAAACAGTAGCAAATGGCTGATGACAAAAAGATAATTTTTTCAATGGTTGGAGTAAATAAAATTTACCCTCCCCAGAAACAAGTACTTAAAAATATTTACCTCTCCTTTTATTATGGAGCCAAGATCGGGATTTTGGGATTGAACGGTTCCGGTAAATCAACGCTTCTTAAGATCATCGCCGGTTTGGATAAATCCTACCAGGGTGACGTTGTTTTTTCACCCGGGTATACGGTTGGGTATCTTCCGCAGGAACCACAACTGGACAATTCCAAAACCGCAAAGGAAGTGGTTATGGAAGGGGTGCAGGAAATTGTGGATGTTTTGAAAGAATATGAAGAAGTGAATAATAAATTTTCAGAACCGATGAGCGATGATGAGATGACTAAGCTCATAGACCGCCAGGGGGTGCTGATGGATAAAATTGAACAACAGGGTGCCTGGGAACTGGATAACCGGATTGAAATTGCCATGGATGCGCTCCGGTGTCCGGAGGGAGATACGCCGGTTGTTAACTTATCGGGAGGCGAGCGCCGCCGCCTTGCATTATGCCGCTTGCTTTTACAGGAACCAGATATTCTGTTGCTGGATGAGCCCACCAATCACCTGGATGCTGAATCGGTTGACTGGCTTGAGCAACATTTACAGCGATACAAAGGAACGGTGATTGCCGTTACTCACGACCGGTATTTTCTTGACAATGTTGCGGGCTGGATACTTGAATTAGACCGGGGCGAGGGGATTCCCTGGCAAGGAAATTACTCCTCCTGGCTCGAACAGAAATCGAAACGCCTGGCACAGGAAGAGAAAACCGAGGGCAAACGCCAGAAAACCCTGCAGCGAGAACTGGAATGGGTCAGGATGGCTCCAAAGGCGCGGCATGCGAAGAGCAAGGCCCGTTTGGCAGCCTATGAAAAAATGATGAGTGAAGATGTGAAAAGCAAAGAAGAGCGGCTCGAAATTTTTATTCCAAACGGACCACGCCTGGGAAATGAAGTTATAGAAGCTGATGGTATTTCAAAATCTTACGGTGAAAAACTCCTGTTCGAGAATCTGAGTTTCCGCCTCCCTCCTGCAGGCATAGTTGGAATCATTGGCCCTAATGGAGCCGGTAAAACCACGTTGTTCCGGATGATGATGGGTGTTGAAAAACCGGATGCCGGGGAAATTCATATAGGCCCAACCGTTGTAACAGGGTACGTTGACCAGTCGCATGATGGCATTGATAACAATAAAACTGTGTGGGAAGTTATTTCCGGAGGACATGAATTTATGGATCTTGGGGGCCGCGCCATGAACTCCCGCGCTTATGTGGGCCGTTTCAACTTCAGCGGTGCCGATCAGGGCAAAAAGGCCGGAGTGTTATCGGGAGGAGAAAGAAACAGGTTGCATTTGGCTATGACGTTAAAATCGGAAGCTAATGTATTGCTGCTGGATGAGCCAACCAACGATATTGATATCAATACCCTTCGTGCATTGGAAGAAGCGCTTGAAAATTTTGCAGGATGCGCAGTTATTATTTCACACGACCGTTGGTTCCTCGATCGCGTATGCACTCACATGCTTGCGTTTGAAGGCGATTCTCAGGTTTATTTCTTTGAAGGTGGATATTCGGATTACGAAGAAAATAAAAAGAAGCGGCTTGGAGATACTGGTCCGCACCGAATTAAATACAAAACACTGGTACGGTAGTAACAAACATTTACTAGTTCTTGTTCTGAATCTAAAGCTTTTGATTCTCTGAAAGCTTTTTTATTGAAGGCATCTGAAGTTCCGGAATTGAGAGTTCAGGCATGAAAAAGTGCCGGAAAATAACCTGGTTAAAATGCTGCCGCGAATTTAGTTCCGCAAGATTTTAGTGGCAGCTTCTTTAAGAATCCTTTGCTCTTCTTCTGAATAACCGCTGTAAACATACGTTTCATTGTCGTAATCATAAAGTATCATACCGCGTTCAAAAAAGAAATTGGGATACTTCAGCAAAACTTCGTTTTTAATGAGGCAGGCGTACATCTGAGTCACCGCCACGCCAAATAGTTCTTCATTTTTCATACTGCCAATTTATAGCGTCAGGGTGCATATGTGGGAAGGAACTTGATTAATTGGCTGTTTTTATGGGTTAATGATGCTTTTTAACAGGTATAATCCGGGATGAAACGGGGCTTACCGGCTGTGAATATTATGAATATGCTTATCTTTAGTCCGGTATAACCACTTGTTTTCAATGAGACTGTTGAACAAAATCTTTCACGGAACTACTACCAAAAATTTCCTGGCCAATAAAAAAGCCATTCCATTACCGACCTTACAACTCAAAAACCGGCTTGCAATTCCCGTTGTACCACTTGAGGTCAAGCGGGAAGTATTTTTAAAATGGCAAAGGGATTATTTTCCTGAAGGGGAGGCAATTTTTAAGACCGACATGCATAAAAAAATGCTGGAATTGTACGTAAGTTTCCACCTTTTGGATGTGCAGCCGACAGATGTGTATATGGATGCGGCAGGTGGTCAGTATTCGTATGCCTCCAGGATTCATTGCAGCAAAAAAATAATACAGGATATCCGTTTATCCGACAAGTTAAAATCGTTTCATGGTGACAAAGTGACCTATTTGGATTCCTC